>JAUWTM010000238.1 GCA_030614715.1 Planctomycetota bacterium | reverse complement strand
GTACCGTTGAAACTTATAGCAAGGCCCATTGGATCGTTGTTCAGGAATTTCACCACGTTGGCGGCGAATTCGAGTGACCTGTTGGGTACAATCTCGACATTTTTCGATTCAAGATCGGGATAGATGTCGAAGTATCCCCACAGATGTATCTGCGACTGCACCTGGACATCCGCACTTTGAGTTAATGCAGTTTCAGGATCGTTCGCCGTGTCAGGAATCGCAGGATTGCTATTCCCTCCAGAGCACCCGACAGTAATTAGAATTATTAATACACTGAAGGTTAGAGCTGCAGGAATTCTGTTCATTGGTCTGTTCTCCCATCCGATATTGGTCCCGCTAATCGGATCTGATGTCGAAAATATACCTGGTACGCTGATTAAGTTCTATTCAACGCCCTATTATAAGGAAGGAAGAAGAAAAGCAAAGGAATATCCGGGCATTATTTGCTCCGTGACGTTATTATTCCCGCCAGGGACCAATGAAATACGGCCTTGCATGGATTGAGGATCGCTTATACCCTTTCACAGACTTTAAATTCGGTCCTGCTGCAGTTACAATGCGTCTTACGAATTCTCGGAGAGGTATCGGAATATGGCTGCTTACTCTGTCCTTCTCAAGCACCCCGCTGAACTCCCGCACATGGAACTTGGTGAGGGGATCGCGAACATCACCGGGGAACACAAACAGAACGCCTTCTCCCGGCTCAGGAACCAGCACGGGATCGTTTGGGACCGTCTCGACGAGGCTGTCGCCGGGGACTTGGCGACATTCCTGACTGATCAGGGCTTTCCTGCTGTTACGGTGCCGGACAGCGATGTTGTGACATTCGGCAAGCCGCTGGTCTGTCGTAACGCTGACATTCACATCAGCGGAATTGAGGTTGAAGACCCGTACGGCAACAGAAAGAACTTCGGTCCTGAATGGATTGCGTACGCACACGCTGGTTTCATCATGGAGCTAGAGAAATCGCCTGACGGTAAAGAAAATTACATGGGCGATCTCACATCCACTCAGCACGGGGTGATCGACGCACCGGGTTGGAAGTGGAAGGACAGCACCGACAGCATCGGCTGGGTCCTCCAGATCTTCAGCAACGTTCCATCGGCTGAATATCTCCGGATTTTCGGACGACGGTTCAACTACGATTACCAGGGCGCGGAATTTGCCCCGCTTGAAGAGAGGTTCACGAAACTCCTTAATGACCTTTCGGTCCTGATTCCGGAAGAGCACACGGACCCCGGATATAAAATTGCCAGTGAGATACTCCCTAAGGCGCCGGAAGAGGTCAGGTACGAAACGGTCGATGACCTGATGCAGCGCATCCAGTGGTCAATGACCCTGCACCGTATTGAAAAATAATATTCGCGACATGATTCTATTGATTCTGAAATTCCTGACCGCTGCCATCGAGATGTTCAACACATCTGTAAAACTCGCTTCTAAAGTTAAAGAGTCGCGTAGATCTCAAGAAGGATACCGCCCCGTCCAGTCACAGGACCGCGAAACGGAATACGGCTCCGATGATCATGATGACGACGACCGTGACGATGATGATAGTTTTGAGCTCTTCGATCACGATGACTGATTGAATCCACAATGATCAGCGTCCCACCAACAGTGCCCCGACCGTAAGGGAGGGGGTAAAAATATTTACCGAGCCCCGAGCGTTCGCGAGTGGGGTTCCGTTATCTGCCTGATTCCTTTATCATCTCCTCAACGAACCTGAATCCATCGGAGATCCTTAAATGCCTCGACAACTCGTCCTCCTACCCATCCTCCTGATCGCCCTCGCCTCGACCGCTTCGGCGCAGGAGCTCTACAATACCCGACCTATAATCGATTTCAATCCCGAGACCTATCTCATCCTCCATGCAATGGACGAGATCGTCATCGACGGTGTCATCGGTGACGAGGAATGGTCGAACGCTCCCTGGACCGGTGATTTCGTCGACATCCTCGGCCCGTCGTGTGAGACACGTCGATACCAGACCCGCGCACGTATGCTCTGGGACGATAACTATTTCTATATCGCGGCGGAGATGGAGGAGCCGCACGTCTGGGGTAACCTCACCGAGTGCGATTCAGTCGTCTTCTACGACAATCACTTCGAGGTCTTCATCGATCCCGATGACGACACGCATCTCTACTACGAATTAGAGGTGAACGCACTGAATACCATCTGGGACCTGCTCCTCGTGAAACCTTTCCGCGACGGCGGTCCGGCGGTCGACGAATTCGACACGGCCGGATTAATAACCGCAGTGCATGTCAACGGCACGGTCAACGATCTGTCGGACCTCGACACCGGATGGTCGGTCGAGATTGCGATTCCATGGACCGCGCTCAACCAGATCGCCGGGGTCGCCTGCCCTCCAGACACTGGAGATCGATGGCGTATGAATTTCTCGCGTGTCCAATGGTTCGTCCACAGAGTCGACGGGGAATACATCAAGGTTCCCGACTCGCGCGAGGACAACACGATATGGTCACCGCAGGGGGTTATGACCATGCATTATCCCGAGATGTGGGGTATCGTCGAGTTCTCCAGCGACAACGTCCCGGTTCCTGATACAACTGTGGATCTCAATGAATGGGACCTTGCACGATGGGCGCTCAGGCATGTGTATTACAACGAGCGCGATTACCTGAACGATGGCGACTCGTACACAGATGACTGGGACGTAATCGGGGAAGGAATCGAAGCGCCACCCGGATGGTCGTGGCCGCCCCTGCTTGTCGCGACAGGCCATCACTTTTTTGCGATCACCTACTATGAAGGCATGCAGATGATAATAACCGAGGACGGCCGCGTCAATGTAACGGGAATTGAAGATTAACTCGGAGGGGTAATGTCCACATCACCCGGTAAAAGTGCGTCCCGCCCTTTTTAACATCCAACCTTGTTTGAACTCCAACCCTTTCAAAGAGTAGTATTCGCCTTCGGTCGGAATCTCATGTTTTGATTTATTTTGACTGCTTTTGAACCTTATGGCTGGATTTGTTGTATATATAAACGGGTATCTTACGATCAAACGGAGGTAATAACTGCATGAAACTCGCACACCCGCTTCTATCGATCCTGGTTGGAATTATGTTACTCACCGCATGTACCGGGACGAGCAGCCCGACCACTCCGACATCCCTCGTCGATCCCGAGACCAAGGACATGATGAAATTCTACATGCGTCAAAGCATGTGGGACGCATGGTATGAGACTTTCGACGAACAGACTCTCGTCCTTGGCCTGATGGAGATCCATTCTGACGCCGTATACGAATCCGACGACTATTACCGTTCAATAGCGTTATGCGTGATGGGTGATACCGGTTTACTGGAATTCGTACCGATTCTCATTGACGATATCGATCTGTTTCCCATCGAGGTCAGCCATGCATTGAGTAACATTCAATCCAACGAGGGCATTCAGGCTGTCATCGGCAAACTTGATAGCGCCGATTCGATTACCCGTGACAGTGCTGCATCTGCGCTTGGACGGTATCCGTATTACGCTGACTCGCCGGGAAACAGGAACGGCGCATTATATGCACTTCGCGGCCGGCTGGCATTTGAGACGGAATCCTGGGTGCTTGAGACCGTGGAGAGGGCAATCGCCAGGATCGAATCCGGCAACTTTATAATGTGACATGCGACTCCGGCGCTTGCGAACCTACATCAAATCATAAATCCGTATCCCTTTCTCCCCAACCGCTGCGTACAGGTAGCCACCGTCAATTACAAATTTCCGTACATGCACACCCGTATCGATCGTCCACGACACATACTCCGATCCCGGCAGACCGATATCCATGACAACCACACCCTCCGGCGCTACGG
>JAUWTM010000113.1 GCA_030614715.1 Planctomycetota bacterium | reverse complement strand
ATTCAATCGATATCTCTCGGTGTTGATTCATCAGTCAGTATATTACTAACAATCTGAATGTCAGTAACCGGATCTACATCAAGAATAAGAAGTCGCCTGTTCTCATCCGGATCACCGACACAGATGTACAGATAACCGTCATGATATTTCATCTCGAAAACAACATTGTTTTGCTGGTCAATGAAAGGCAGATCTACGGTCTGTATAACCTCGGGAGGCGATCCCAGTGGGAGATAACCAACAACCTGTAACCGACCATGATGCCTGTAAATAAAGGCGTGTTCCCCGGATACGGCTAGCTCGGATCCGCTGCATGCGCTGGGGAGAAACGATTCCATTGACGGAGTATCAGGTGATGTAACGTCTAAAACCTGTAGTCCATTAAGATCATCGAAGATATTGAGATAATCTCCGTACCGTACGAAACTCCGGGCCCATTTTGAGATATCAACAGTATCAAGTTTCAGAAGATCCGAGGGAGTTGTGGCGTCGAAGACTTCCATTGACACTTCACCCCAACCCCAACCTGTCGCGTAAACATACCCATTAACGACCATGATTTTGCTTTGTATATCAAGTTCGGGATATGAGCCTGCAACATGAGAAGATTCAGCAGGATCGATATCAACAATGTCCAGGGTATTATCGGTTGTCTTGAGGTAAGCATAGCCGTTATCAATGCGTATCTGGTACCCCGATGCGTGAACTGACTGATCACACAACTCAACCTCCGTTGCCGTAAACATATTCTCCGGATCACTGACGTCTATTACTCTCAACCCGCTGCCCGCATAGACAAACAGATAATCTCCGACTAGAGTGGAGGCTTCAAGTCCTGCAGTGACATCCCCCAGTTTTTCCGGATAAAGTGGATTACTGATATCCCACGAGACTATTTCTGGGGAATACAGCGTATCGTAATGAGTGAACAGGATATTATCCTTAACGGCCTGAATTGTTGGATCCGCGTCATTCTGAGGTGGTGGTTCCCAGTTCCATTCCATGGACCCGATTAAGCTGATTTGAGGAAGGTTTGAAATATCATATGCCTCGTACACGCTATTCCCATCTGAAATATAGGCGATGGAATCAGTCGCGACAATCTTGTCGGGAGGATAAGCGGCTCCGCATGAAGTTCCGAAAACCGGTGTTGGATCCAGCGGATCGGTAACATCGAACACCGTCAGCTGGGTTACACCATCGGGATAATACTCTCCGGAGGGTCCAAGACCGATAATGTAATTCCCGCGAGAGATCATGGACTCGAGGCTGAATGATGTTAATCCATTCGTGTGTGACTCAATATCAACATCGATACCGACATCCAGGCTGCACATCTGGTGCGCTGTCATATCCAGCCAGGGTTTTGCAGGATCATATTCCGCGGGTTTCTTGCTGATCAGGCATTGGTATTCACCCACAAGGGCGAGGTTTTCATTTTCCACAATCACCTCATATCGTGTATATCCCGTGTATGGGCTTACGTACTCGGCTTCGATCTGGCCATCGAACAACTCGGGACATTCGAGCATAACCGGATATGTGTTATCAATCCCCTGCCAGTCGTAGACATCGATCTGGAGTCTGGTCTCTCCACCGGTTTCCGTCAGACCGGCACCAATCGAAAATTCCTCGATCTCGATACTCCAGGCTTCAGGACAGTTGGCTTCGGGACCAAAATCGTTTTCCGGATCCGTCACCGGTTCATTAACCGGTGGTGCCCAGCATCCGTCGATTGCATAGCCGAATATAAACGGTCCGGATGGTTTGAGTATCTCGTATGTGACAATCGTGGAATTTTCCACGGTGAACATACGTCTCGGATTCGAAGCGGAATCGGGCGTGAATCTTTTGTACGCATTCAATCGACCGTCCGGTATCGTATGTGTAGCGTATTTTCCCTGTATGTAGCCTTCAAATCCATTCCCTGCAGTTGATGGATTATATAGTGCAGTGAATCCGTCGGGATAAACCAGTTGAGGGTTCCCCAGGTCGTTATTCGACCAGTTAAGTCCAATAACCGGAAATTCGGAACTGCCGTTAAATATTACTACACCACGAACATCAAAACCGGTGAACCTGGGATCCGAGAAGGGATGGGTGAGTTCCACGTCAATATTAACTACATCCGAGCCGGATGGGTATATGTCGAGGAATTTCAGACAATCCGAACAAGGTGCTGTTTCGAGGTAATCAATTATGTTCCGGTGAAATTTAGTGAGTCTCAATGGTACCGATTCAATCGTCAAGGCATCCGGATCCGCATAAACACTGAATAATCCCCAGAGAGACCTGTGGGATGCATCTGCTGAAGCAGTGTTAACCGTGGCTTCTGTTTGATTCGTCAGATCGGAGAGCGTAGGAGCATTTGATGCGCTTTGGCACGAAACGAGGATAAGGAAGGCAAGAGCGAGTACTGCGTTTAAAACGGTTTTGGAGTTGGTGGGGTGCATGGGTGACCTCCCCCATAGCTGTGGAGTTAAAATAGTACTTAAATTAAACGTATCATCGATAGTTATTATAGTCAACTACCAATTTAACGTTAAATCCGGGTATTAATTGGTATCATTAAATCTGATCCCCTGGGAATGGTCATGTCCAATGATAGTTGTGTTGCTTTTAGTTAAACGCGCTGTTTTTTCCATTCACCACGGGGGGGTAATCTTCAGCCTTTCCAGTTTCATCCCGAATTCGATACACTCCAGGTTCGGCTTAAGACCCTCTTTCTTCTTCTTCAGCCACCCGATACCCGTCATACTGTCGACTGCTTCCTCTTTTTTCCCTGACGCCAGCAGTGAGATCAGGTCGAGTTCCATGTTTGAGAAACTCAATCCGTTCATGCGGTAATCGAGGAAGGACTGCCACGTGACAGGTACCCATTTACTGAGGATCTTGTAACCGATCGTGTTCGCGTACTCGCGGATTTCCTGTTGCGCGTGCGACGCCATACGGAGCTTGAGGAAATGGAGCAGGTTATGGAGGTCCATTTTCCAATACGCCTCGGTGTAGGTCGACAGCGGGAGATCCTTACGCGCCTGTTCACGCGCGACACCGAGTTCGAGACGCTCATCGTAAGCCTTTCGGCACATCTCCTGAATTTCCCTTTCCCGTTCCGTTAATTTCGCACCGTTTTCCTCGTCGAGAGATCCCCTGCTTCCCTGGCGGTTGATTGTCGTGTCCTGCAGACGCCACTCATCGGGCTCAGTCGTTTGCACAGCATCGATTGCCACCGAATACCGTGTGGAGTACTCGTTGACATTTGCGGTGCGGTGACGTATCCACTGCCGCCAGGTGTCCATCGGGACGCGCACATGGAGCTTGATTTCGCACATTTCGAAGGGCGAGGTATGCCAGTGACGCATGAGGTAGCGGATGAGCTCCTCGTCCTCGCTGCGCTTCTTCGTCCCCTTCCCGTACGAGACCCGCGCGGCCTGGACTATCGCGGAATCGTCACCGAGGATGTCCACGACCCTGACGAATCCGTCGTTCAGCACGGGGAAAGGTTCCTTGAAATCATCGATTGTTACTGGTTTCTGCTCCATTACAGTCGCTCCCATAGCAGGCCTCAGACGAGAGATATTAAATCTCTTAAAGAGGATTAGTGTGCGGAGATTATATAAAGAGGATTAGTGTGCGGAGATTATATCAGGATTGGATCGATGATGTCAGATGGCTCGATACAAAACCATCGTAGCGGCGCATGGCAATGCGTCGTGGATTTGCATTGCGTCGTGGATTTGTGATGTGCGATGCATTGCCATGCATCGCTACGGGATGGAAATTATGTATGCCGACAGGGCTGTCGGCGGCACTGCAGGCCGGCGGCCTGCGCTACGTACGGTGGGATAAATAACCTTACAGAACCTTTCTTTGCCTCCTTGTGTCTCAAATCGGGGCCTTGTGTGGCGATAATATTCAGTGGTTGCCCGATGCATCCAACGGTGCTAGAGTTGTGGAACCATCACGTGACTAATCACGGGACGTAACTATATGGAACAAGAAGCTTTTTCGCTCGGAAACTGGTGGACGCAAGGCGGGGTCGTCATGTATCCCCTCGCCGTGTACTCCATCCTTGGCCTGGCGATCTTAATCGAAAAACTGTTATTCATTAGGCGCATCTCGGAGGACGGGATCGAATCGGCACGCGCGGCTGCGGGAAAGGCTCTCAAAGGTGAGCCGAAACCACCAGCCGGGGGCGGACCGATAGACATCATATTGAACCGCCTCTACGACTTCAGCCGTAACGGGATGTCGACCGACGCGCTGATCCGCACCGCGGACCGGGAGGTAGCGCGTCTCGAGGACAGCGCGATGCGCGGCATGATCTGGCTCGCCATTATCGGCAATACGGCACCGTTCGTCGGACTTTTCGGTACAGTGGTCGGAATCATACGGGCGTTCATCGGGTTGAGCCGTCAGGGACTCCTGGCCGATCCGACCGGGAATCCTGACCTGATCAGGGGTATCGCAGAGGCACTGGTCGCGACAGCTACCGGATTGCTGGTCGCGGTCCCGGCGGTAATTTTCTATAACTTCCTCCTGAGGGAGATCAGGAGCCGCATGATGAGGGTTGAACTGGCGTGCGCGGACTACGCTGAAGCGCTTGGAAATAACGCGGAGAACGGCAGATGAGACGTAAACAGCACGACCAGCCTGTAAGTGATATCAACATCACGCCGCTGACCGACGTGATGCTGGTTCTGCTGGTCATTTTTATGATCTCGTCGCCGGTCCTGCTCGCGAAAGGGATGGAGGTTCATCTGCCACAGGTTACGGACGCTCCAGCGCTTGTCGAGGAGGATCACGTTTTATACCTGTCGGAGGACCAGACACTCAATCTGGATGGTCTGGATATCGTTCCCGGTGATCTCTACGAAGCGTTTACGGGCATGGTTGCTGAAGCCGATGAGACGGGTGAAGTGGTCAATCTCTTTTTCAGAGCGGATGCGACGGTCACCTACGGAGATATTACGGCGGTGATGGATCTCGCTACACAGGCGGGAATAGAAAGAATAAGCCTCGTGCAGGATGTATTATCAGCTGGGACGCCCGGTGACGTTACCGGTCCCACTAATAATGAAAGGGAAGGCATCTCAGATAGTGGATAATCGGGGACTGGAGATTGAACATTTAAGGCAGGAAATCATTCTTAGATGTCGGATTTGCATACTCATAGTAAAGTAAAATCGATCGAGGACTGGAACGGCTCATACGTGAGACGTCTCACGCCGTTTTTAGGTGTGTCGCTTGGCCTGCACGTCCTGGCAATCGTTATTGCCATGGGTTTGACAATGTTTTTCGGTAACGGACGAGGGCTCGAAGTACAGCTTTTCGATCCAGGGTCCGGAACGGCTTTTCAGGACGGACAGCATCCTCTGCTGGCCGGATTCCAGATCCCCGAGCGTGTGAAAATTTTCAGAATTGACTTTTTCCGGGAAATCATACCGTGGTCACCTCCACCTCCACCTGAGCCGGTAATTGAGGAGCCTGAAATTGTCGAGGAACCAGAGGTGATCGAGGAGCCGGAAGTTGAGGAAGAAGAACCTGTTGAAGAGGAAGAACCGGAAGACGAAGAAGCGGAGCCGGAAGTAGAAGAGGACACTGTCGACGAGGAAACCGAAGAAGACCTTATCGACGAATCCGAGCCAGATGCATTTACTGAATCGACCTATGAGGACGAAGAGGTTGCTACGCTGGCTGAATTGATCAAACCACGGGAGATTTCACCGTCGGATGCCCTGCTGGAGCATCCGAGAGACTTGTTCGGTGGCGGTAACGGTGAGACAGAGCCGGTCGATGTAGATTTTTCTGACCTTTCTGCTGGTAACGATGATTTACACACAGCATACCGTACGGGTCCGACTCCAATCCTTGAACAACCCGAGCTTTCTGAAATACCACTTGATTTTGAAAATCCAACCGAAGCAAGTCTTCCTGATGCTTTAGGCATCTTCACGAACACAGATGCACCTGCTTCAGACATAAATACTCCTGAATCCGATGATGCCAATGTCTTTCCCCTGCCCCAGTGGCAGCTTCCTGACATGGACCAGAATGAGTGGATGTCAGATCTATTTCTTGGAAATTACACGATTTACATACTTGGCGACGTTTCCCGACGTCACGGACTCGACGATATTCTCGCGTGGAATTACGTTCTGCGTCAGTTGATAACGAACCCGAACTCAGCATTCCCGCCAAATGCTGTAATAGTCGCGACAGCATTGGAAAATCCGTACGCTTACGATCAGGATGCTGTCAGTCAGTTGATGACTGAGGCTAACGAGCAGGAAAACACATTCGGCGTACAGATCGTAGATATCGAGGGGATACTCCCCTTGTCACTCGGATATACGGAGCTGCCACAGCCGGTGGTGATCTTCGCCGACGAGCATGGGTACATACGGCTGATCATGATCGGCAGGATCAGCGATATCAGCAACGCGAATATTAACGCATCGATGGAGGTCATTGCCGACATGTGGCAATGGGACGAGCAGGAGCGTCAGACTCTCCCAACCATCGTAGCACTGATAATTAACCTGCTGAGAGACGAGGCTTACGATGATGACAAGCGTCAGATCGAGCCGGCTGAGACGGCTTACCAGATCGCTCCTACGTGGGGCTATCCGGTCATAGCAGAAGGTATCGGCGAATCGAATGAGGGCGTAACCGAGTCAGGCGATGCAAATGCCACTTATTTTTAGTGGTTTCAACTTGTGTCAGTATACCGGCAGCGAAAGCGGCCGAAATATAATAAAAGATCGGAAGTTACGTAACACGCCGCAGGGCGTGTTATCATTCGTTATTACGGAAAATGAAAATAAACGCTTTACATGCTGTTCTGACGCTGGTCCTTCTGACTGGGCCCGTGTCCATAGTTAACGCACAGGACGGAAACGCTGAACTTCCGGCTGCGCTGATCACTCCTCCGGCGATCGAGGAAGGAGTCCTTTATTTCGTAAGCTGGCCTGATACCCTTTACGCATTCGAAGAGAATGAAAACAGCGCAAGATGGGCGGCAGTACTCGATCCACCACTGGAGAGCCTCGACAGGGCTTCCCTGCCCGCTCCTGCACCTCAACCTGTGATGAGCTACGTCCTCGTGCACCTTGGACGTCAGCTCTGGGGTGTCTCCAAGGTCGATGGGCATTCCGTATGGAGCATATCAGGCCTTCCTGAAGCGTCAAGCGACCGTTCGGACAGCACCGTCGAAGCACTTCCCGGATATTATGTACTAACTGACGATGCAGCGGGCACTCTGCTTGTGCTCGAGGAAGAATCCGGATGGTGGCAGATACGGAAGAGACGTCTGGGGGACGGAAGTATCGACTGGGAACTGCGTCTTGATGGCGAGCCACGCGGTTGGTGGGTCGATGGTGATGGAATATGTGTGTGTCTCGAGGTGTACGGTTCTGAGGGTCCAGGTGCAGGTTATGACCGTCCCGGTTCAGTGACAAAGTACGATCACGACACCGGTGAATCGTTGTGGTCGATCCCGGTTAACGAGGAATCTGCGTACAGGTCAGTATTCACGGCGGATCCGGACCGAATCTATCTTACCGAGAAAATACTAACCGGTGAATTCGAAGTACGGGCGTACACCCGTGACTCGGGAGAACTGTACTGGTCGATCACATATGAAGCCGATGAGATTATCCAGGTCCTGTCCTCAGGAGAAAGGCTGGTTTTCCTTCACAGGGAAGGCTCGGAGGAACAAAGGCTTGTCAGGTTCCTGCTCTATTACTCGTCACTCAACCCTATACGCCCTCAGACCTTGCGTGAATCGCTCGAATCACAGTTTTTTTATGAGCCTGCGATCGATAAAAGCCTTTTCATGTACGGAAGCGCGGTATATTCACTATACGACGCGAACCTTGTCTGGCAGGAACTCGTCCAGATCGAGACAGTCGACTGGGCAGGCGATGTGGATTACCTGTATCTCTGGGATTCTGCAGGTATGCTGATCTGTTACGATCGTCTGACCGGACTGAGACTATGGGAATCCGAGTTCAACGTGCTGCCAGCCCTTTTTAAAAATGAACCGGCATACGGGGGCGCATCGCTGACGCTTATGGATAACAGGCTGTTCGCATCGACTCCAGCCGGGGAGCTTATCAGGGTTGATCCGTCCAACGGGGAACTATACCCGGGAGTGCTCAGAATTTCCGTTGAGAACGGGATTACCGGCAATGGGAGCGATCAGGATGAACCTGCCGTGCAGACAGGCAGGCGGCGTGGTATTCCGTGGGTCTGGATATCGGTCGGCATTATTTTATTCCTTGCGGGGCTTTACTACTGGGGAACCCATCGCAGATCTGTGACCGGTATGGACGATGATATTGGCTTTTAATCACGAATCATTTCAGTATCTTCTACTGTCAGCTCCCGAATATCGTAAAAATCCAATAATCTGTAACTCTAAATCGACTGTTAAAAAATGCATGAGTTACACCAGACCCGGCTTGTCATCACGGGTATATTATTTTATATTGATCGCGCAGGAATTATCTGCTAAATAAAACTTATAAAACACGTGATATTAGTCTTGTTTTTTCGAATCATATCTTGTTATAATTAAATAGAGCTATATCGCAAGATATGGCCGGGGCAAACTGGGATTTCAAGGACAATCCTAAAAACTTGAAGGCGGCTGATTACAAACTCAGCCAGGCGAATACAAAACTTCTTAGGAGGCAAAACATGAATCGATGGACAGTGCTCCTCGCGGCTTTGCTTATAGTCGTGATGGGCTGTTCCGGTGGCGGAAACCCAACCGTGCCGACCACCGACCTGACTACCGGGATCTCCGGTCAGTCAGTACAGCAGCAAACTCACCTTTGGGGTTATTATGACGTCTACATAGACATTGAGAACCAGACAGTAGAGGCTGTCGTAAACCGAAGTGTGCAGTTTGCCGCCAACGTTGTTGACTTCGTCAACGGCAATCCTGCAAACCTGCAGTTCGTCATCAATGACACGCCGATCGGTCCCGACTACGTTGATGTTGATATCGACGTAGGTATCACTCACCCGTTCCCGGGCATGTCAGAATATGATGGCTACGATGTACGTGGTGTATTCATGGGTGACGGTTCGGATTCCCTGCACTATAGTCTCGACTGCGACTATGCCGAGTGGGGTACCGATCAGTACATGTTCAATTCCGATGGCTACACCCGCTGGTTCAACCGGGTTGAGTTCACCACGCCTGGTGTACTCGGATACACACCTGGTGCAGTTGCGTCACCTGGTTTCATGGGCGATGCTACTGTTAATCCCTACAAGTACTTCGCAAACGGTCTCAGCGTCTCTGCTGATGCGTTTGGTTTCCTGACCGGCACCAGTGACGAAGGTGTTTTCTCAGCCGGTTCCACTAACAGGCGAAACTACCTGCTTCGCTTCCCGAACTCCACAGGCGTAATTTACGGTTACGCAATCGTGGCTAACTGGGAAGACGAGGCAGTCCATCCGTCCAACGCTGTCGAAGGTGTTGCTGCCACGATGGGTATCAACCCCAATGTCTGGTACCAGGATGGTTCCAACAAGGGTGGAAACCTGAGACTGGACTTCGGCATCTTCGGATGGGGAGATCTGCCGAGTGCGATCTTCATCGACTCATCAGTGTTGTCAACAGATCACGAGCTCACCGTTGGTGAGATGGTCCCAACCGGTGGTGGACCAACCTGGTCTACCTGGTATGTCGACATTCCCGCGAATGCCATCACGGGTAATGATGGCCAGGACGTCTGGGTCATTGCTGAGTATGACGGCTCTGACTACACCAATGAATTTGGTGTACCCAACACAGCTAACACAGACACCCTTGCGGCATTCTTCCGCTGGGATCTGTTCGTAGCCGATGAGCCCTATCATCCCGATCCTGACTGTGTCCTTAACGTCGTAACTACGATGCCTCATGATGGTGACTGCTGCATTGAGTTCGATGCTTTCGGATGCGTATTCTACGAAGGCGCAGTCGCAGTATCGTACGAGTGGGACTTTGATGATGACGGTACATTCGGTGACACTTATGACAGTGGAACCGATGACAACCCGACATACTGCTACGGCGCAGATTACGTCGGCGACGTGGGACTCCGCGTTACAGACGATATGGGCGGCGTAAGCACCTGCTGGGAGGCAATTGACTGTACGTTCAATCCGTTCTTCAAAGAGGATCACACAACCGATCCCGCCGACTGGTACTACGGTATGATGTACTACAGCAGTGGTTACGGAGATACAGGGCCAGCACATACGACCATGGCTCCATTCGGACCCAGCGGTTCCGGAAACGTCCGCTGCCCGATTGCTGGTAACTACATCAGAGGTGGAAACATCGCTACAGTTATCACGCCTCCGTTCACCATTCCTTCCGGATACACAGAGTACGTGTTCCGTATCTATGGCTCACAGGCATGGGGCGGCGGCTGGTACGGCTGGTGTGGATCAAACATGAAGATTGCAGCCAACAGCACACCTGGTATTGGCGGATTCAGCCCAATCGGTAGTTACGGCTCAAGCCAGATCATGATGCCGAACTACGGCCACGGTACCGGCTGGGGTGCGTATGATGGCACCATCAACTACCCGAGTTCCGGTTCAGGCATGAGGTACCAGCTTGCGTGGCTCAACATGGAAGGCGGCGGAGCATTCCCGGGTAGCCTCGGAATGTATCTCGACGTCACAGTTCCGGTCTCGTTCGTTGGCCAGACTGTAAAAGTGGCATTCCAGTGGCAGACTGACTATCCCGGCTACGCTGGGTCAGGTACAGGATTCGCTCTGGACGACTTCGAGCTGCTCGGATTCTAATCTGCGAACATCTTTCCCGAATGTAAACAAGCCCGACCGCAAGGTCGGGCTTTTCTCTTTCCTGCACAATGGTGGTTGGTCTTTATTCCTTGTAGATCTTCTCGTCGATCAGGGTCTCCTGCACGAGGCGTCCCCTTGAATCGAAACAGAAATATTTAAAGTGTTTCTTGAATTCAAGGTCCACCATCTTCTGGCCGGTACGGTTTTTCTCGATGGTGCAGATCACCCACTGATCGAATTCCTTCATCTTGGAAGGGTTGAAGACAACGTTGATCTTGGAGATGATCTTCGATTTGTCGTTCAGGATAAGGCAGATGTCCGCCTCGTAGTCGATTGCCGATGAACCCCTGAGGTGGAAGATGTGCATTCGCTTGGCTTTCAGACCTTCACGGTCGGCGGCGACGATCGCGAAAATCGGGATTTCCGTACACAGTGCTAGGTCCTTCAGACCCTGCGTGATGTACGTGATCTTATCGTCCTCAGTATCGGGCTCAGGGAAAACCGGAACTTTCTGGAGGTAGTCGACGAAAACCACCACGTCGCCATAGAGTGCACGGGCTTCAAGGACCATGCTTCTTATAGCCTGGATAGTGGTCTTGATCGAGTTACCCTTGATGAAGTGCAGGTATTCCTTGTATTTATCGAGCTTTTCAAGGACCATTTTTCCACGGTGGGAATTCCTGAGAAGGTCGATGAATCCTACCCTTCCTTCGCTGGCCTTCATGATTCCTTCAACAACATCACGCTCGGTCAGTCCCTGGTCGAACGGGGTCGCACCGACAGGATTGATGCTCTCGAGCGGTACAAGTCGCTTGAACATGTAATCCGGGTCGTGCTCGTAACAGATGTAAAGGCAGTGCGCCTGCCGTGCTGCAGCGATATTCCTGGCAATCTGCATCGCCATGATGGTTTTACCGACGCCCTGTGCTCCACCAATCAGGATTAATTCCTTTGCGGCAGCTCCGGAAATTGCCTTGTCGAGAACATCGAAACCGGTCTCATAGACCTTGAAGCTGTGAGTTTCACCCTTCTCGGTCGTGTCATGGATATTCTGGAGAATCTCACCGACAGATAATGGTCGATCACCGGTATCCCCGCCTTCAGCCGCCTTGACCAGCTCTTCCTGAACGAAGTTCAATACTGTCTTTGGATCGCGCCTGGCATCCTTCGCCATTCCAAGCGCCAGTTCCATCGTGTGACGGAATTTCTCTCTTGTATGGAAGTCACGAAGGGTGTGAACGAGGCCTGAGAATTCTTCGGGTGATGTGTCAGTTCCTGTAACCAGTTCGGTCCAGTAATCCTGGCCTCCAAACTTCTCCCACTCATTAACTTCCTTGATATATCGCTGGATCGCGCCTGAATCGATATCCTCTCCGCGTATATGGCATTCAATTGCGGCCTTTACAATTATTCTGTGACGCGATGTATAGGTGCCGATTGGTGGTCCGAATTCCCTCAGCATACGAACGAGGTCGACAGTGGGTTTCTTCAGGAAAACACCGAGGAGCTCTCTTTCGAGTGTGAGCTGATCGACACCGACCGGAAGGCAGCTGTCCTGTCTGCTCATCAGTTCATCGTTCTCTTCACTTATTGTTTCAGGATTCAGAGCGTCCATGCCGCTCTGACTGACTGAGTCTGTCATTGCATGCCTCCAAAGGCAGGAATTATCTGGCTGATACATTTCTAATATCGCGATCACGGGTAACAGGGGATGCTATCTGAGTAAATGCTCTTTAATTAAACTGGAAGGAATATGGATTACCCGGCCTGTCTCGCGAGGGTAAGACAGTAGACGGTGTCAGCACCTGACGCCTTTAAAGCCCTCGCGCACTCGTTGATCGTCGCACCTGTTGTCATGACATCGTCGATCACCAGGGCAATTTTTCCCTGAATCAGCGAGTTGTCAAAGACCATCATGCTGTCCTGGATATTTGCTGTGCGGGTGTCGCGGCTGAGCCTGGCCTGTGGTTCGGTGTATCGGATTTTGAAAAGCAGCCTTGGCAGGTATGGTAACTCAAAAGCTGATGCAAGCCGTGATGCAAGCTCCTCAGCCGGAGAAAAACCCCGCCGTCGAAGTGTATCGGGATGCTGGGGAGCCGGGACAACTGCCTGTACAGTCTCAAACCAAGCCGGTGCCGTACCAGCCGTCCATTCGATCATCAGCGACGCGAGAGGGTTTGACAGGTACCTGTGACCCTCGTATTTCCAGAGAACCACCCCCCGTGCGAGAGGACCGGTGTATCGCAGGCAGGACACCGCCTGCTTGAAGCGAAGCGACATCCTCCTGCAGTCCGGGCATGAGGTAGTAAATGCGGAAGGGGCTGATGAGGGGGCACCGCATCTCGAGCAGCACTCATCCGGATTCGCCAGATCAAGGAGGGACTTGCATTCCCTGCAGAATCCACAGATATCAATCCTGTCGCAGCCTGCACAGCGATGGGGGAATAGAAGGCTTAATGTCCCTGAAACTACATCCGTAAGCCACCCATTACCAGTTGTGGTCATGAGCACCGGTCCTCTCGGTTAAATTCCGGCACCTGGTTGTCCAACTGTATAACGGCTGGGAGCTTGGAAAACTGACATAAAAAATCTGTTAAACGGAATTTTTCAGGAAATTAAACAGATCAATCTTCCAGCGTAAGATCTACCCACACACCTTTCCAGAGTCGCATTTTTTCCTCAGCAGACTGACCCGGCCATGCGACCTCGACCAGTCCGAATGAATTAAGGAGGGCAATCGGTTTGTTGAGTGTATCGGTGAGATAACTCTTCCTGATTCCCCTGATCTTGCATGACGCGACCCGCGTCACGATCTTCGATGCCTTGTCAAACCAGCCTATTTCATTCAGATAGCTCCTGTGGATGTTCGTCCATGCGTTCCCGAAATGATCGATATGGATTATCTTACCCCGCACCTCATTATTTTCCATCTCAGGGAACTCGACATCCAGTGGAACGAGTTCCTTCAATTCCGGCCCGAAGTCCGTAAATGGCGTACCATTGAATATATGTGCCGCCGCGGGAGCGAAAATATCCCGCCCGTGGAAGGTGTCGCTGATTTCGTCGAGCATCAGCTCATGGTTTTCAATTCTCACTGCCTGCCAGTCCGGATCCGACCGATCATCGACATCCCGCTGGATGATACCCCAGAAAAGCCCGTTGTCCGGACCAATAAAGTACTTGTCACGTGCTTTTAGAATAATTGCGTTCCTGCTTGTTCCCACTCCGGGATCGACCACACCAATGAGAATGCTGCCGTCGGGGAAAAATTTCCTGGATCCGATCAGGAACATGCTCGCGACGGTTACGTTCAGCGGCGGGACATCGTGACAGAGGTCGATCACGTGCGCATCGGGTGCGAGCCGCGATATCACTCCCTTCATCTGGCCTGTGAACGGGTCGGAAAATCCGAAGTCAGTCAGAAGAACTATCGGTCCCTTCTTTACCTGCTCTGCAGCGCTCATCCTCGTTGCCTCCCTGTGGACTATCAAGGTAATAGGTTCCTTCTGCTTCAACTTTCACTACACGATTCTGCCGTTCCCCTTCTCCGTCAAGCACGTAACCGACTGCCCGTGTCGTTGCGAGTCTCGAACCCAGCTTCTCCACGGTACCCTCAAGGTACAACGTTTCGCCCACCTTGACAGGCAGACGGTAAGTTGTCGACATTCTCGTTGTTATCGCGAGTTTATCCGTAGTCATGATCGCATAAGCCATTACGTCATCCAGTACCGATGCCAGCAGGCCACCGTGGACTACTCCATCCCATCCCTGGTACCGATCACTGAACGTAACACGGCTTGTAGCGATATTATTTTCGCGGTCGAGATGAAAGTCGAGAAGAATCACGATAGGAAAAGACTTCCCTAAGAAAAACCAACCGTGATCCCACAAGGGAAGAGTGTCGAATTCGGGTGCACTGACTTCTCTTTTTCT
>JAUWTM010000033.1 GCA_030614715.1 Planctomycetota bacterium | reverse complement strand
GGACCGGAAGCATCCTGCTTTCGGATTCATTATCGAAAACGGGGACTGTCACCTTATTGCGTCTGCCTGTCTTTTACACAATTTCACTTTACCTAAAAGCAAAAAGGATGCCTGTCCCCCTTTTCGACCTCCCATCCCTGTTAAACACCCCAAGTTAGCTCTATAATACCAGCGTAGGGGATGATTCACATGAAAATTCTCAAGTTCAAAAAAATCAATAAAAGTACGTCCGAAATAAAGCTCCAGATCGACGCTGCCGAGCTCGCCGATGAATATAAGAGCGTGCTCGACGACCTAATGACCGACACGGAAATTCCGGGTTTCAGGCCCGGCAAGGCTCCCAGGGCCAGGGTCGAGAGACATAATGGTCCCGAGGAAATCTGGCGGATGGCGCGCGACGGTGCCACTTACGACGCGTTCGACAAGGCTCTCGAGGAAAAGGAATTGTCGTTTTCGGACGAGCCTGACTTCCAGCACACCGACTATGGCGGCGAGGGTGATTACGAGGTCACGGTAACTTTCAGCCCCGAGCCGCTGTCTGACGATGACGGCGAAAAGGACAGATCGTCCGATATAAAGGCTTCCGACGACCGCAAAACCAGGCTGGCTGACGAGCGTAAAAAACGTATCAGGCAGCGCCCGGATACCGGCTATTCCAAACCGCCCCCCACTCAAAACATCAAGGGCAAGACCATCAAAAGCTCCAAAAAACCAGCTAATTAACCTGAACATCCCTAAACGAAGTGCATCACCCCATCTGTAAAGGTGTCAATCCAACTGGGAGGGGCGTCATCTTGACGGCCGGACCGGAATCATCCTGATTTCGGATTCTGTGGAACTACTGCTGTTTAATTGAATAAATTGATTTACTGGTCAGCCAGTAGTTGCTTAGCTTCTTGAATATCTATCTTGGCCTTATGCCCATGCTTTTGAAGAAGATGCAGAAGATTATTACCGCTTAAAAGAGTCAAGGGTTTTCCCTTTGCAAATTCATATGCATCGGGCCCATAATCTGATGTTGTTATTAAAATTCCCTTAATCGCTCCTTCATTAACAGTTGTACCGTATAGGTCCCTGACAGCACTAACTCCGACTGTATTTGTATATCGTTTAGCTTGAATTACAATCTTCCCTCCTCTTATCGGATCTGGGTCGAATGCAATTGCGTCAACTCCGCCATCGCGACTGGCTTGGGTTACATTCACTTCGCCACCGCCCTGTTTAAATTCCTTTTCGAATAATTCCCGGACCAGATGTTCAAAATCCGCCCAATCCATTGCAGCGAGATTTACAGTGTCATCCAATGAATCAGCAACATCGTATGAAGACACAAATCTGGCGTCTTTTTTATTAATCTTAAGGATAGGTGCAACCGGTGCAAGGGAATGAAGTTTACTACTGCCAATTCCCTTCAGATTTTTAAAACAAGCCTTCGCGTCGACATGCTTAAGGTTGATGTCTTCAAACTCAGTTTTATTAGCTTGCACTGACATTATACATGCGTTAACCTTCTTGCCTGTAGCCTTATCAATTGATTTTACCCACCCATTGAACACAATTGACTCAAGTGCATTAACGATATCTGCCTCATATAGTTCATGCAGTGTTCGAATTGCAATTTGATAAAGTAACGAATCATATATTTTTATTATTTCTCTTTCCGATAATTTCACTTCTTTGAAATCATCTTGTGATTTGACGTACTTTACCTCCTTAATTTTCGGAAGGTCTTCTATTCGAGGTAAAGCATATTCAACAATTAATATTCTCGTCTCAGCATTGTAATCAAGCTTATATGTTTGAGGAAACTCATCAGGGTACTGGGAGTTTGTTAAAACGAGATCACAGCATTTCAGTATCGCATCAGGCTCCCTGTTTCGGTATTTCTCAACCAATTTATCAACTTTTTTATTTGCCTCGTTCTGGGCATCTTTAAAGTCATGCAAACCTTTTTCCCATTTCTCCAGTTTTTTTTGATATCCATTTTCAATAGCTCTCACTTTTTCTTTCCATGTCTCGAGCTTTTTTTCGTAGTCTTTGAGTTGTCTTTTATCATGCTCCAGTGTCTTTTGTTTGTATTTTTCCCACTCTTTAAGGTCAGCACGCAATAATCCCTGGGCTTTTACTATTTTTCGTTCTTTTAATGAACTGAATATTTTATCAAACAATGATATTCTTGGTTGATATGCGTCATCCGATTCTTTCGGCTTTGGTACAAGCTTTGTTTCTGAAGGTTTTACTGGCTCTTTAGGATATTTGCGCTTGACCGGCTTCGGTTTATCGTAATCGGACTTTTCTTTTAATGAATCCCAGTCAACAGCATCATTAATTCGGAGAGTATGTTTTAATGTTTCATTAATATTTTTAATTGCTAGTTGTGCTTCTTTTGTTTGTTGTTTAGCATACTTTGTTAGATCTACAAGTATTTGTTTCTTATTTTTTCCTGAGACTTGCTTGATCCATTGCTTATCCCATATCTTAGCCTGATTGCGGGCTTTCTGTTTAATAATATTCAGGTCTGAGCCTTTAATGTCTTTAAATTTGAGCAATCCATCATGCTTAACCGTGATTGTATATCTTAGGTTTCCATTTTTAAGATAATAGTGTTGAGGCTCAGAAATTTTAGCTTTCATGATTAAAACCTCATAAAGGCACTGCTTAGATTGAGATATTCTCAAGAAGAGACTTATATCTTATTCCAATTTAGTTATATTAGTCAAATCCTAATTCTGTCCTTTGAAATTTGAATAAGCAATTTATTCAATACTTGCAGCTCCCCCCCCCTCTACGCCAACTTCCCCCGTTCCTGTCCCTTTAGTTAGTGGAGGACCGTAAATCCTCCGGGCTTACGCACACCCTGACCCTGGAGCTTCATCATGGATTACGACGTAATCATCAAATACATCTGGACCCACCCCGACAACAGGGGTAAATCCCTCCGTCGCATCGCGCGCGAGATCGACATGTACCCCGGCACCGTCCACAAGATCCTCGTCCGAACCGGCCTTATCAATCCCTCCGGCGGGAAACGGAAACAGCGGCTTAACCGCAACCAGCCTCTTTCCTCCCTCGCGAACCAAAACGC
The DNA here is from genome assembly GCA_030614715.1 of Planctomycetota bacterium. Taxonomy (GTDB): domain Bacteria; phylum JAJVIF01; class JAJVIF01; order JAPKYR01; family JAPKYR01; genus JAUWTM01. The sequence goes on along the minus strand of JAUWTM010000033.1, from coordinate 26,292 downwards.
CGCCGGTTTTCCCGATTCCGCGCGTATCCGGGAAACGCCCCAGTCCGCTCACAACCTCGCTCGCATCAACGAACTCGAGTGTTCGCTGGAAACACTCGGAAAACTTCTGGATTCCATGGAAACGGAAACGCGTACGGCGGAAACACCACCCCCTCAGGAAACACCCCATCACTTCCCCTTCCAGCTTCCCGATGACCCCGGCTCCGACTGCCCACCCGATGCCAATCCTCTCCTGCACAGCCTCGTCAGGCAGTTCGACTCCCCCAATCCCACCGCAGGCCATACCGACTCAGAGGTCGACTCAGTGCCGGAATAACTGCACGCACTTTGCAGCCATCGTTCAACTAAGGTAGAATTCCCCCGAGGCAGAAGACTCGGAGGTTAGTGAAATAGAGGTTAATCGTATGAGACGACCCCTGGCCGTCTGGCTGTTCGCAATTACTCTCCTTGGCATACTGGGGGTATTATTTGCATCGAAGGGCACTCCACCAGCGGTTACAGTCGCTGAAGCGGCCGTTGTTGATGATCCCGTGACGGTCCGCATTACTCCCTACGTTGAGCCTAACGGTGACGTGGTTCTGTTCGATTTCGAGGACCCGGAGGAGACCGGACGTTTCGTCTATGGCAATGTCAATACGTTCGTTGAGCCAACTAATGACGTAGCCAGGACGGGTGCTGGTTCATGTGCTGCCACCTTCTATGTAGGTGACAGGATCCAGGGAAAAAGGCTGATCTTTTACACGCTTATGCATCCCGCAAGGGGACGTCTCGGTGACTGGCAACCGTACAGCGAATTCCAGGCGGCGATTCTAAACAGCGAGGATTTTACCGTCCACCTCGAGGTTGAATTTGCGGACGGTGAAACCTCGGTGTGGCGCCGGTACAGTCTGCCACCGGGCGTCTGGTCCCGATTGAGGCAGCCTCTTGCCGACCTTCAAGCCGACGGCCTTGACCTCGCGAACATGAAGCGCGTCAGCTGGTCGCAGATGGACAACGAGATGGAGGGTATCAACACCCTGTACTTCGACGACCTCAGGCTGATTGCGTCGGACCCGACCGCCAGCCAGCAGGTAGTGACAACTGCATGGCAGGAATTCGAGCAGTGGGTGATCGATGTCGGGACAAGGCCGAAAGCAGCGTATATTCCCACTATCCACACTGACGAAGGGCGTATCAGCCAGATTCAGGAGATGTTTGACTGCGGTCACCTCGACGGCTACGTAGTCACCGAGGTTTGCGTGGTCGGTGGCGGGATCGCGGGAAGCTCCGCGGCGATAGCATCCGGACGGATGGGAGTTGAGACACTCCTTGTCGAACAGTACGGTTTTCTTGGCGGCACGGCTACTGCGGCCCTTGTCATGCCTTTCATGCCGAACACGGTGGGCGGACAGGACCTTGTCAGGGGTATTTTCGAGGATATTGTGGGGGAGCTGACAGCGAGGGATGGTGCTCGTCGGGACAATGTCCGCAGGGGTGTTATTTATTTCGACAAGGAACAGCTCAAGTACGTCCTGAACACGATGGTCACGGAAGCGGGCTCGGATCTCATGCTCCATACGTGGGCTGAAACGACGCTGGTGCAGAACGGCGCAGTCGAGGGAATTATTGTCGCGAATAAGTCCGGTAGACTCGCAATCCTCGCGGAGGTCGTTATCGACAGCACTGGCGATGGTGACATGGCTGCGAAATCGGGCTGCGATTTCGAGATCGGACGTGGTTACGATCAGTACACGCAGGCGACCACACTGTTCTTCCGGATGGCTGGAGTGAACGAGGATCGCGCATTCTCAGAACAGGGCAGGCGGGTCCAGCGTCCGGGCGGACAGATACCCGAGACCTACATGTTCGCCGATGTATTCCGCAGCGCCGTTGCCGAGGGCACATTCCCCGAGGACATACCAATTGGGCAGATATACTATGAGCGCACGATGCAGAATGGAGTTGTATCGATCAACGCGACCAGGGCGTTTGAGGTCAATGCCACCGATGTCGGTGATCTGACATACGCGTCGGTGGAAACCCGTCGACAGGCCATCATACTGGCTGATTTTCTCGTCGACAGCGTCCCGGGCTTTGAAAATGCATATCTTCAGGAGACCGGGATTCAGATCGGCATCAGGGAGTCACGGAGAATTCTGGGTGAGTACCAGCTCACAGGTCGCGACGTGTTGAACGGTCAGAGGTTTTCCGATGTAATCGCACGCGGTGCGTACGGAATCGATATCCACTGTGCAGATTACTCGGGATGCGGTGTTGTCGGGCTGACCCTGGAGGAAGGGGCCAGCTACGATATTCCGTACAGGTGCCTGGTACCTCTGGGTGCTGAGAACCTGCTTCTCGCTGGACGGTGCATATCTGTGACCCATGTCGCGAATGGCTCGACCAGGATAATGCCGGTTTGCAGTGGTACGGGTCATGCGGCTGGTGTGGCTGCGGCATTAAGCGTGCTAAGGGGTGTCACTCCGGGTGATCTTCCATACCCCGACCTGCGTGACGCCATGATCTCACAGGGTGCGAGTCTGTAATTTTCAGCAGCCTGTTCACAGCAACAGTTCTAATGCTGTTATAATAACTACTGAACATGCCTGATATACACGTCGATTTCTCGGATGACAAACCGCTTGACGTCCCCTGGCCGGAAGATATCAGGGACGCGAGAGCTGAGCTCGTTGATCTCGAGGCAATCGATCTCGTACAGCTCCTGCAGGAAATCTCAAAGATTCGGCTCGAGGTGATCAAGGGACGTAAAAAACAGCCTGAGGGACCACCGCCTCTTTCGGAGGAAAAAGGTCTCAGGTTCCTGACAACTGCCATTAATGAGCTCAGACGCCTGACTCCTGAAGTCGCTGCGTTGCGTCACGATGCAGAGGAGTCGGTCAGGGAGGAGTTCCTGAGGCAGTTATTCCCGGTCCTCGACTCGTTCGACCGATTTTTTGAATCAGTCAAGGGTCTGGACGATCCAGGGCTCGAGAAATGGATGTCCGGTATCAAGGCCATAAACAATTCGGTCCTCATGATCCTTAGAAATAATGATGTAAAAGAGGTCCCAGCGCGCGGTACGTTCAATCCCAAGTACCAGGCTGCGGTCGGGACGGAGATAAGGAACGATCTGCCCCCTGACACGATCATCAAGGTGGAGCGAAGGGGTTTCGTGCTGGGTAAGAAAATTATGCGTACACCCGAGGTAATTATCAGCAGGCGTGGAGATATAGAGGAATAAGAATATTTTGAGTTTACGGGCTGTATTGATTGAAATTCACTTAATCAATTGTTAATCTGGTTCCATTGAGGAAGGTTTTCTGGTATTGTAACTTTTTTAGCTGGCGGGGATGGTTACGCTTGTATCAATGCAATATTGATATAAGTTTAGTATTATTCTCTGTCCCGATGCATCCTTATCGGATGGACCGGGACATGGGGAACGGCAAGGGTTGGTTTGTTCCCTGGGAGACTGTGTCTCAGCTTTGCATATTTGGACTAAGTTCCGGTTCAAAAGGAGAGATTCTCTATGATAGTCGGCATTGACCTCGGGACCACAACGAGTCTTGTTGCTGCAATCAAGGATGGGAAGCCTACGCTTATCCTTAATGAGCGTGGAAAAACCATCACCCCAAGTGTTGTGGGATTTTCTGAAACAGGCGAACTTCTTGTAGGGGAAGCCGCAAAGAACCAGGCGATTGCCCATCCTGATCGAACAGTTTCTTCAATCAAGCGAATCATGGGCACCAACCAGCGCGTTACGCTGGGTGGCAAGGAATATACCCCGCAGGAAGTCTCTGCATTGATCCTTGCGAAGCTGAAAAGAGACGCGGAAGGCTACTTTGGCCAGCCGGTCTCGGAAGCGGTTATTACCGTCCCGGCTTATTTCACTGACGCGCAGCGGCAGGCAACCAAGGACGCTGGTGAGATTGCAGGATTCAAGGTCGAAAGGATCATCAACGAGCCTACAGCAGCAGCATTGGCTTACGGATTCCAGCATAAGGAAGAAACAAAAACCATCCTGGTCTACGACTTCGGCGGCGGCACCTTCGATGTCAGCATCATCAAAATGGTCGAAGGCGCGTTCAAGGTCCTCGCCTCATCCGGTAACAACCGGCTTGGTGGTGACGATTTCGACCAGGTCGTGGCGGATTACCTGCATGAGCAGTTCAAGGAAACTGAAGGCGTCGATCTTAAAAACATCGAGGACGAGAAGATGCGCCTTTCGATCGGTCAGCGTATCAACGAAGCCGCTGAGAAAGCCAAGATCGATCTCTCAACACTGCTTGAAACCAACGTTAACATCCCGTTCCTGTACTCTGAGGGGGATGAGCCGAAGCACCTCGACGTAACTATCACCCGTGCTGAATTCGAGGAGATGACAGAGCATCTCATCGAGGCAACTCGAAAACCGGTTGAGGAAGCTTTCGAGAGTTCCGGACTTGATAATGCCGGTATTGAAATAGTCATCCTGGTTGGTGGTACAACAAGGATGCCAACGGTCAAACGGTTCGTTACCGACCTTCTCGATCGTGAGCCCCTGACCGAAATTCATCCAGAGGAGTGCGTTGCGATTGGTGCGGCGGTCCAGGCTGGTGTTAAGGTCGGACAGCTCGACGACCTTGTTGTTGTCGACGTGGCTCCGTACACACTCGGAATCGAAGTCATCGATGACCGGTTCAGCCCGATTATCTATGCCAACACTGCGATTCCCTGCAGCCAGAAACGAAGATACGTAACCACGTCTGACTACCAGACAGAGGCTAACATTCACGTACTGCAGGGCAACCATAAACGATCTAGCAGGAACACATCCCTCGGTGAGTTTGTCCTGACCGGTATTACGCCGAAACCCAAGGGCGAAGCCGTAGTCGAGGTTATTTTCGACTATGACGTCAACGGTATAGTGAACGTCACCGCCCGTGACCGCGACTCCGGGGCCAAGAAGAACATCATCATCAAGCAGTCCAAGGAGCGCATGGGTCTCGATGAGAAAGAGGACGCCCGTGACATGGTTTCGAACGTCACGTTCGCTCCGTCGTCAGGCATGTCCGAGACCGGAGACGTGCAGATGGTCGAGGATGACACGATATCGGTTACAGCCAGCAAGGAGCAGGAAGGCAAGTCGTCCGCACAGATCGAAGCTGAATTTTATCTGAACGACGCCCGTGATTTTCTCACCGACAAGGGTGACAACATCCCGTCTCAGATGAAAACCCAGATCGAGGACACTGTGAAGCAACTCGAGAACGCTATTAACGCGAATGACGAGGAGAAGATCGACAAGCTGTCGGACACCCTCCTGATGCAGCTCTCCGATGCAGACATTGCGACATGACCCTGCTTGATTATTCTTGAAAATACATTGCAAGCGTACAGTCCTCCCCGGTGGAGGACTTTTTTTTATCCATGCTCGATCAAGTCTGCTATACTACTCCCACTTCTCCTGATATGACCGAGGTCAGCATGGCAGTCGAAGACACAATCCGAATCTACAACGAACTGGTCGAGGAAGCCCAGACACTGCTCAGGGCGAAGGATCACGACTACGGTGAAAGTTGGCGGGACATGCGTCTGCCATCAATCACAGACCAGATTTTAATAAAGGTAAAGCGTGTTAAAAGGCTTGAGGAACTCGCTGCAAAAGGTGAGGACGCCAGGGTCGCCGAGGGCCGTGAAAGTGAATACCGCGACATTATGAATTACTGTGTTTTCGCTGTGATCAAGTTGAGAGAAGAGCAGGACGCGAGTTAGAAGGCATGGAATTCATGTAGCAATGACCACCGGTTCGACACAATACAGAAGTTACGACATGCCGGTCCTGCTGGGACCGGACGGTCCTGTCGAAAGGGTCGGGATGGTCGGTTACGGCAACCAGGGACGGGCACAGGCTTTGAATATCAGGGAACGCGGTCTGCCGGTGACAATCGGCCTCAGGGAAGCCAGCCCCAGTTACGACAAAGCGGTCGCTGACGGTTTCGAAGTAGCGTCGATCCGGGACGTATCGGAAAAATCCACGGCGATTTTCATTGTTGTTCCCGATGAATTCATTCACGAGGCTGCCGAAGTAGTCCAGGAATCTGCACGCGAGGGTTCTGTTCTGGTCCTCGCACATGGTTCGAGTATCCATTTCGGTCGATGGAGCCCGGATGAGAAGTTCGACTGCGGATTGATCGCGCCGCATGGCCCCGGCCTCGAGGTCATACGTCTCTACAACAGTGGAAGCGGTGTGCCGGCGATACTTGCAAAGATCAACGATGCGACCGGACGGTGTCGCGAGCGTCTGGAACTGCTTGCAGCAACCATTGGCTGCAACAGGAAGGGTGCCGGGATCATCTGGAGCACGCTGAAGGAAGAAGTCGAGACCGACTTGTTTGTTGAACAGGCACTTCTGGTTGGCGGTGTGATAGAACTCCTCAGGGCAGTCGTCGCAACGATGGTTCGGGCGGGATACAATCCCGCGATCTGCCGTATGAGCACCATATACGAGCTTCCGCACATTGCATGGCTGTACGAACATCTGGGTCCGGTGAATTCTTTCAAGGCTATCAGCCCTACGGCGGCGTTTGGTGGAGCGACCCGCGGACCTCGACTTGTCGACCAGCACACGAGACGGCTGCTCGAGGATATCCTCGAGGAAATTCGCAACGGGACATTTGTCAGCGAGCTTGTCAGTCCTGAAGCCCCAATCATTATGCAGCAATACATCTCCGCACTCGAATCGTCTCACCTTGCCGCTGCCGATGATCCGTTCCATCCTGAAAACCTGGAATCCGAGGATGATTGAAAATGTCGGAGCTGAATGGCAACGACACACTAAATGGTTCTGACCCCCACGACGAGGAGACAGGCAGACTTGTAGAGTTCCCATCGGACGATGCGCGCATGCCGACTCAGCGTCTGCCCCGTTTGATCGGGAAAGTTTCCCCCGGACATCCCCTGCAAAGGCCGATGATGATTGCCATCATTATCCTTGGATTGATTCTCCTGGTGTTTATCGCCCAGGCAATTATCGAGGGAAGAAGAGGTCCCGGTGATGATACCGACCAGCGTGGATTCTCGGAGATGTATCGGGAGGAGGGGAGAATTACATACCAGGATGACCTGCTTGATGGCTGGTTCCTCGATGAGGAACGTCAGCACTTCATGGCACTCGATGGCACACGTTACACGTACGTCGATTCGCATACGCGGGAAGGTTCACCTGTGACGGGTTACTGGCGCCTGATCGAGTAGAGCAGGAATCCCTATAGTTTACCAGGAGTATGGTTAACTGACTGGAGTCCATTGAGGGTGCGGATGTATGCGCGGTAATGTGAGCTGCGCATCCACGTATACACGACATGGCTTCCGAGCGTTCGCCACGCTGCGTTCCGCCATCGTCGCGCAATTTCATTGCCGGCCTCGACGAATCCAACCTGGAACGCCGACATCCTCTCAACACCGTTCTCAATTGCTGCTTTGGTGTGACTTGCAGGGTCACGTGCGAATTCCGACGCGTTCTGGAATCCTTTTTTCAGGATCCTGACCGGCGTATCGAACACAAGTACCGGAAATTTCAAAAAGCTGTACGGTGAATAGAACCGTCTCATGATGCGGGTGGCCTGTTTCTGCAGTTCGCTTGCCGATATCCCGAATTCCGGCAGGAAAGTAAGGAAATTACCGTCGTACTTGTCCCATCCGACTAAATTCAACGGCAGAATTCGTCCCTGTTCCTTCAGACGCTTTGCCAGACGGCTCCCCGGAATGGGTACCGGCTTCAGGACCTGCACAGTGTCGATTGCCGTGCGCTTAATGAACGCTAAGTACCTGTCCGCACGTTCCCTCAGGGTTAATTTTGTTGCCGAGATATCGTCCTCAAGCGGATAGCCGAAAATAAACATTCCGTGAATCAGGAATCCATGCTTTTTCAGGATACTGATGTCCTTCTCGATCTGTTCGGGAGTCTGTGCCTTTGACATCACTTTCAATTCCTCGGCAATAGGTGACTCCAGTCCTATGCAAAGCATCTGTACGCCTGCAGCGCGCATGGCAACAAGTGTCTCCTCGTCCCTGGCTACCGAGCTTCGCACCTGCACGGTCAGGTTCAGCTTCACTTTTTTTCTTTTCTCGATGTTCTGGATCAGTCCCAGCAGCCTCAGGGTGTCCACCTTTCCCTGCGTGAAGTTATCGTCAACACAGAAAAATTGCCTGAACCCTTCATCCACACGCTGCTCGATCTCCATCGCGACACGCTCGGGTGACGCAGAACGGCACGGGCCGAACCGGTCGTTTACTACACAGAATTCGCATTTAAAATTACATCCGCGTGTTCTCTCGATGGGTGCGATCGTGATTGGACGTCTGAGCTCAGCCAGCAGGCCCAGGTCGGGTACCGGTAGCTCATCGAGGTTGCAGATGGGAGTACGTCTCTCGGTCGTGTGCAGTGAACCGTCTTCACCCAGGTAGCTGATTCCCTTGATTGCTGCAACAGATCCGTTCCCAAGCCACGCGTCGAGAATCTCGACAATACTTTCCTCGCCTTCTGAGTGAACGACTATATCAAGCCCTTCACAAAGAGCCTCGGCCGGGAGCGCATCGACATGGGCACCGCCTGCGACCGTTTTCAGGCCCTGGCTGTTGTAAAAGTGAGCGAGTGAGAACAGCCGGGGTACAGTCGATGAAAGTCCCCCGTAAAATCCGACCGCGTGCGCCGGGCGCCGCTGCTGGAGGTCACGATGGTCTGCAATCGGGTCCTTTTTTAGAGCACTCCTCGAAATTCCCGAGCGCCAGTTCAGCTCGTCGATTATCTCAACGTCCCATGTTCCGGCACGATCGATACAGGTAGCAACGTAAAGTGCTCCCAGGGGTGCCATCGCGATATGACTGAAAACATTCGGGTAAGGGACTCTCGGTATGACAAGTCTGAAAAGAGGGCGCTCGTGGTCAACAGCATTGTTTCCGTGTTGATTCTGCATCTAAATTTCCTTCGAGCATCACTACATCCAAATTACACCCGGCCCGGTGTATTGTCAATGTGCTGATAAGTTAATCGGATTATAAAAAGGCAATTGACCTTCCTGCAATTAAGCTATACAATCCGCACATATCCTTGACTCAATTAGAACGACATCACCATGTGCCTTGCAGGCACTGGTTTCTGTCTGGAGGTCATTATGAAAGATAAATACGCAAGTATTCTGAAAGCATGCGGAATCAAAGATGTAAATTCCGGTGCCTGCTGGGGCGAATGGATCGACAACCCGGGCGGTGGTGAGCTCGAAGTATTCACCCCCATCGATGGAACTAAACTGGCAACGGTACTGATGGCTGGTCCCGACGACTACGACACTGTCATGGAGAAATCGGAGGCGGCCTTTAAAACATGGCGCATGGTGCCTGCTCCCAAACGCGGTGAGATCATCAGGCAGCTTGGGAACGCCCTTCGTGAGAAAAAAGATGACCTGGGTGCGCTTGTCGCCCTTGAGATGGGCAAGATCGTCGGTGAAGGCGGGGGCGAAGTGCAGGAGATGATCGACATCTGCGACTTCTCGGTCGGTCTCGCACGCCAGCTTTACGGCCTTTCATTGCATTCCGAACGCCCGGGACACAGAATGTACGAGCAGTGGCATCCCCTGGGCACCGTGGGTGTCATCTCGGCATTCAACTTCCCTGTTGCAGTATGGGCATGGAACGCTGCGATCGCCGCTGTGTGCGGTGACACCACGATCTGGAAACCTTCCAGCGAGACCCCGCTTACGGCAATCGCGGTGCAGCACATCTGTAACGATGTAATGAAAGCTCACGATCTTGAAGGGATCTTCAACCTTGTAGTAGGTCGCGGAAGCTCAATTGGTGAAAAGCTCATCGCCGACAGGCGAATCCCGCTGGTCAGCGCTACGGGTTCCTGTGAAATGGGATACCGCATCGGCGAGGTTGTCGGTAAGCGCCTCGGCAGGACTATCCTCGAACTCGGCGGCAATAATGCACTTCTGGTCATGGACGATGCCAACCTCGATCTTGCACTGCGTGCAATCCTTTTTGGCGCAGTCGGAACCGCTGGCCAGAGATGCACATCGACCCGGCGGATCATCATGCACGAAAAAATCTACGATGAGCTGCTCGGACGTCTTGTCAAGGCATATGGGACTGTCCCGATCGGCGACCCACTTGATCCCGACATCCTGATGGGCCCCCTTGTCAACGCTGCTGCGGTCGAGATCATGCAGGCTGCGATCGGCCGGATCAAGGATTCAGGCGGGACGATAGTCTACGGCGGTGAACCGATCACGATCGACGGTCTTGAGGGTGGTCACTACGTGAAACCGTGCATTGCCGAAGCCAGTAACGACTGGCAAATCGTCCAGGACGAGACTTTCGCACCCATCCTATACGCTATCAAGTGTAGTTCAATTGAGGACGCGATCGAGATCCAGAACAATGTTGTTCAGGGGCTTTCCTCGGCATGCTTCACAACGAACCTCCTGTCATCAGAGAATTTCCTCTCACATAAGGGTTCCGACTGCGGAATCGCCAATATCAATATCGGTACGTCGGGAGCTGAGATCGGGGGAGCGTTCGGTGGTGAGAAGGAGACCGGCGGCGGACGTGAAGCCGGCAGTGATTCATGGAAAGCCTACATGCGGCGCCAGACAAATACCATCAACTGGACCTCCGAATTACCTCTTGCACAGGGAATTAAATTTGGTGATTAACGCAGATTACAATTGAATCACGAAGTCCGGGTGAATCCCGGACTTTTTTTTGTAAAAAAAAGTCCCCTCTTGCGAGGGGACCGTGATTTTCAATTAGCTGGTGAAGGGAGTTATCCCTACGGCCAACCTAAGATGAAGTACCTGTAAGTACCTGCGTCATCGACCCAGACGTGGATTTCCTGATCTGCACAATCAACGTCCAATCCGATTACGTCGCCGTCTTCGGCTGAAGGAAGGCGCTCAACAAGTGTTCCATCCTGCTCAAAGATCGCAACCTGCCAGGTTGAATCGCCATTGTCCTCGGCGACCGCGAGCCAGTTAGATGCGGAATTACCACCGTCAAGGATGTTGTATCCGTTGACGACAGCGATGTCGACCGGCTCTCCTGTAAAGTTGGACTCATCAATCGTGGCGTAGCTGCTGGCAGCCGAACCGAGTGAGCTCTTGATGTTCTCAATGACCTCAATCGTGTAATCGTCCGGTGTCGCTGGTACACCAGCGTACGGCCAGGGATTATCGCCTTCGAGGTAGTACTGGACGAAGTTGAATCCAGGTGTGATGTCATGAGGATCGCTGTCGATTGCCATCCTGTATGACTCAGTGTCGGATACTTCACCGTCAAGACTACCTGGGCCAGTCTCATCCAGCGGACCCCAGTTGATCGACCAGCCGGTCGTGTAGTTGGAGCCACCGTACGGATAGCCAATACCGGCCATAACGATCTCTACGTCGTTTCCGGCGTAGTTGAAGTCCTGCTCAAGACCGTACCAACCCCAGAGGACGCCAAATGCACTGAACTCAGACTCGGTGTCCCTTGTCCGTACCCTGCCGTAAAGGGCATTAAGTACGAGAGCATTGGATGAGTTTGCTACGTTTGCCGCCCACCATGAAACACACTGGTTCTGCTGGTAGGATGAGAAGAGGATGCCTGTGCCGTAGCCTGTACAGACTATACCACCGGCTGCATCGACCTCAACCTTACCAACAAGGTTTGGTCCACCGAACCATGTGTATGCCGAGTATCCCGGATAACCGTTCAGGGTCATGTACAGACTACTGTCCGTTGAATAGTCAAGCGGGAAGTATCGGAGCTCGAAGTTACTACCGAAGTAGTAGACACCTTCGAAGCCCATGGTTGTCGGACCAACTACGCAGAAGTGAATGTTATCTGCGCCTGGTGGATAGGTGTCGGGCAGATCGCCGTCGTCAATGACGTACAGAGCGTCCGTGGACACGAGGACCTCGAACATAGCTGCGCCAACACCGGCGGGGCTGTCGCAGCCGTTAACCACGTTGACATCCCAGAGACCGAGCGCAACGCCAGACAGGTCGAAGTCAGCGGTTAATGTTGTGCCGTCAACGAAAGCCACATTCGCACCAGCGATGTCAGTCTCACCGGTCATGCTTAACCAGGCATCAAGGAATGCGCCATCTTCAAGTACATCATCGGTTGTGATGGTTGCATTGACGACGTTCCCTTCCATAGCATCGACAGGATCGATTGCCTGTACGTCAGGAACGGGACACGGAGCCTCGGTCAGGAGGTTCATGTCAAAGCGGAAGAATGCAGCAAGAGCATCGGTCTCCGCATCGTTGGGTACCCCGAACTCGTTGCTGTAGTCTGAGGCAGGATACTCACAGATAACCCAGTACTCGTTTCCTTCCGGTGCAAGGTTTGTACAAAGCGCATCGAAGGTGTATGTCGACCAGTTGGGATCACTGGGAGTGCCTTCAAGCTGACCGACGTCGACCATTACTGATCCGCCGATCGCGTCTGACTCTACGTAAATGACTGACGGCTGTCCAGCGACATCCCAGTTCCAGACTGTGAGGTCCAGTAACAGGTATCCGCCATTGCTCGTGTCGTCAACGTAGTACGCATTGTCTGTCTGTGTTGCTGTAGCACAGGCAGTTTCCGGTGCGGGTGCCGGATGATCTTCCGGTTCCTCGCCAATCCAGCTGGCAATTACGGCATATCCGTAATTAACGACTGTGCCGTCGCCCGGGAAGCGGAGGTAGTAGTTCCTGGTGTTGGTCTGGCCTGAACCGAATACACCGTATGACATGGGATTAGCTTCAAGCCAAGTCCAGAGGTCATCATACTCACCGAGTCCATCGGCGAAGTACTTGTAAGAGTTCAGGGTAGAAGATGAGTTATAGCCGAGTGATTCATAAATACCCTCGGTGTAACCGAGAACTCCAGGTACGTAGAATTCCGGCTCGTTGAACCATCGGGTGTAACCGTCCGGTCCACCACCGTCCATGTCATCAGGATCGTTCAACATAAACTGGTCGGTTCCGAATACCGGATACTGAAGGGCGCTGTTGTAAGCGAGTGATGCCGAAGCATCTGTACAGAATACACCCTTGACGTCGTATCCGTCGTATTGCGGCAGACCCGGAAGCGGGTGAGTCAGTGATACGTTAATATCAACATCGATCCACTCAGCTTCGATCGGGGTCTCAAGAATGTCGAATCCCAGGCCTGCAGGATTGTCGTTTAAGAACTGAACCACGTTGGCCATGAACTGAGCCGTGCGGTTTCGTACAATCTCAACTTCCTGAGTTTCTAGGTTGATGGTGCAGTCCCAGTATCCCCAAAGATGGGTCTGGACACCTGCCCCATTGTGTGGTGTCCCGCCTGTCAGAGCGGGATCAGCGTTTGGCGAAATAGGGTTTCCGCCACCGCTGGAGCATCCCATCGCGACCATTGTGCCAAGAAGCACGGTCACGAGGAGCACTGTCCACCGATTCATAAGCAGCCTCCTTAAATTTTTTTATCGTTTTTGATTGCAGTTGGCTACTGCTATCACTCCAATGTATCTTACTCAAAAGTATTCCAAATTATGAAGCCACTTTCAAGCCCCAAATTGGATTTCACATGAAAAATATGCGTACCAACAATAATCATATTGGCCGGACAGCAGTATTATAGCGTATTAGTACGATAATTTCCACATACCAGACTATACAAAAATATTTGGCTATTTTTTTACACATTCTGACTTACGATTGTATTCAGCCACCCGGACTTGACACGGATTCATTTTCAGGGTATATATCCATCGCTGTACACGATGATATTTAGTGATCTGCCATGATTCACAGACTGAAAACTTCACTCCTGCTTTACCTCAACCTTCTCCGGCCTGCATCCCGTTGATGCGGGCCAGCCTCGACTCCGGCTCGGCTCCAGCCGGTACCATTTTAAGGAGCGACTTCCCTGAATTAACCTTATGCATCACCATCCTGTCAATCGACAGGTATTGATTGCGCAGGATTTGAGGAGAGAAAAATGGAACCTAAATACGATTTCAGACTGGTTGAGGAGAAATGGCAGAAACGCTGGACTGAAGCTCACGCCTTCGACACCGATCCCGACCCGTCAAAACCCAAGTATTACGTGCTGGAGATGTATCCATACCCGTCCGGATCGGGCCTGCACATGGGTAACACGCGGGTATACTGCATCGGTGACGTATATGCCCGTTTCAAGACCCTGAAGGGCTTCAACGTGATGCATCCCATGGGTTTCGACTCCTTCGGACTGCCCGCCGAGAACGCGGCTATCAAGGATGGCGCAGATCCCGGTCCCTGGACAGAGAAAAATATCGAGTACATCCGCTCCCAGATCACGGGCATGGGCTTCAACTACGACTGGCGTCGCGAAGTGGCATGCCACAGGACGAATTACTACAAATGGACGCAGTGGCTGTTCAATTTCCTCTATAAAAAAGGACTGGCGGTTCAGAAGGAAGCCCGGGTCAACTACTGCCCTTCCTGCGAGACCGTCCTGGCCAACGAGCAGGCCGAGGGATGCGTCTGCGAGCGGTGTAGAGCCGCGGTCGAGATGAAGAAGCTGACACAGTGGTACTTCAGGACCACCGAGTTTGCACAAAGGCTGCTCGATGATCTGGACAAGCTGAAGGATGGCTGGCCTGAGCGGGTTATGGACATGCAACGCGCCTGGATCGGACGGTCCGAGGGCTGCATGATCTCGTTCCCGGTGCCGGATTTCGATAAGGACATCGAGGTCTTCACGACCCGTCCCGATACCCTCTATGGATGCACGTACATGGTCCTGGCTCCGGAACATCCGTTTGTCGAGGAACTCACATCTCCCGATCTAAGGGAAGAAGTACACGCTTTCACAAGGCAATGTGTTATGCAGTCCGAGATCGAACGTACGAGCGAGGATAGCGAAAAAATCGGGATGCACCTGGGTCGGACCTGTATTAACCCGGTCAACAACAAGGAAATTCCGATCCTGATCGGCAATTACGTGCTGGCGGAGTACGGCACAGGCGCCGTCATGTGTGTCCCGGGTCACGACACCCGCGACTTCATGTTCGCAACAAGGTATGAGCTGCCGATAATCAGGGTCATTAAACCCGAAGACAGCGATGTTGCCCCGGACGTACCGATGAGCGAGGCCTACACTGATCCCGGCATCATGGTCAATTCAGGTGAGTACGACGGCATGACGTCGCCGGAATTCTGGAATGTTGTTGCGAACAAGTTGAAGGATATGGGCAGGGGCGGCCCGACCGTTAATTACCGCCTGCGCGACTGGCTGATAAGCCGCCAGAGGTACTGGGGAGCCCCGATTCCCATAATTCACTGCGAGAAATGCGGTCCGGTTGCAGTTCCTGACGAGGATTTGCCCGTTGTGCTGCCGGATTCCGACAAGGTTAAATTCGTTGGTGGCGAGGGGAGTCCGCTGGCCTCGGCTGCGGAATGGGTGAACGTGACCTGCCCGGATTGCGGTGGCCCCGGACGTCGCGAGACCGACACGATGGATACTTTCGTCGATTCGTCGTGGTACTTCCTGAGGTACTGCTCTCCTGACGCTGATGATGTCCCGTTCAGGAAGGAGGACATTGAGTACTGGTGCCCGATGGACCTGTATATCGGCGGACCCGAGCATGCGATCATGCACCTTATGTATTTCAGGTTCGTTATCAAGGCATTGTACGACGGCGGATTGCTGAACTACGATGAACCGGCCCCGAGACTGCTGACGCAGGGCATTGTCATGTGGGGCGGAAAGAAGATGTCCAAGAGCAAGGGTAACACCGAGGACCCGCAAAACCTGACCGGGCAGTTCGGAGCGGACGCGACCCGTCTGTTTATCCTGTTTGCGGCACCCCCGGAGAGAGATATCGACTGGGAGGACCATATCGAGCGCGATGAGGACGAACCGAAGGATACAATCCCGCCGAAAAATTACCGTATGACCGGCATGGAGGGATCGTACAGGTTCCTGAACCGTATCTGGCGACTTGTTCATCAGCATCACAAGGATATCGCCGGATTCACGCCGACCGACGGATCGATCGGTGAGATCAGCGATGAGCAGGTCGGTCGGGCTGTCCACTTCGCGGTCAGGGAGGTCACGGCTGACATCGATGTTCGCGAGACGTTGAACACCGCAATCGCACGCATGATGGAGCTGCTGAACGCCCTGTATGCATTCTCGAACAGGCGGTACGATTCATCCAGGGATTCTGATCGTGCAAGCATGGTGAGGGGTATCGGAGCGTTGTTAAGGCTGTTGTCGCCGTTCGCGCCGCATATCGCCGAGGAATGCTGGGAAGCACTGGGTAATTCCGAAAGCATCTTCAGTACGCTCTGGCCGGATCATAACGAGGAATTTCTGACGAGCGATACGATGACAATAGTTATTCAGGTCATGGGCAAGCTGAGGGACAAGATCGAGGTCCCTGTGGATATCGACGAGGACTCCCTGAAGGAACAATGCAGGACCGATAAGGTCCTGAAACATATCGGCGACAAGGAGATAGTGAAAACTATTGTCGTACCGAAGAAGCTGATCAATTTTATCGTAAAATAAGTCTTCAGAGTTCACACGAAAAAAAATCCCCACCGGCGACGGTGGGGTTTTAATTTACATTATCATGTTTACTAATATGGGATCTCACTTTGGGATCGCGAATGTCAGCGTCTGTACACCGACTGGCTTCGTGATACTGGCCGTTCCACCGCGGCTATTCTGTAAAGTCAGAGTCACGTAATACAGCCCTGTATCCGGAAAAACATGTGTGGCGCTGCCCTGAACCGTGGTTTCGGGGTCGCTGCCGTCTCCCCAGTTCCAGATGTGTACCGGCGGACCGAAAAGGTCCGGTGTAGAAGTTGAAACGAACTCGATTGCTTCGCCCGGAGAATAGCCTGATTGTGCCGAGTGGACGAAATCAGCCTCCATGATGTCAGTTGCTTTTGGATCTACCGGGGTGTCGGTTGATGTACAGCCGATTGCGATTAACATGACAAAACTGATGATCAGTAATCTGTGCATTTCACGCACCTCCATTTTAAATGCCTTAACCTCTGAATATCACAGAATAAATTATACCATAATATTGCAATTAGGTAATAAGCGAATGAAGTCAGGTATTAAAGGCGGGGATCCCTCAATTAAAAATACCCCGGATCTTCAGGTTCGGGGGGTGGTTCGTCAGGTTTGGGATCGGACGGTGCAGGATCGGCAGGCTGATCCCATTCAGCTGGTGTCGGATTACGGAGTTCGTCAGGTGTAGTCCCGTCATCGGCTGGATTATGGCGGATATACGCCCCGACAGGTCGGACTACATCGTTACTGAGATCCTCAGTGTAGAGCTCGTTACCCGCATCGTCGTACCATGTTCGCCATGCTCGCTGATGTATGCCGCTGACACCGCTGTCCTCAACGACTTCCTGTCCTTGAGCGAGTGATCTATCAACAACGTAGGTCGGATCTGTCCTTCCGATCCATGAGTAGGCGTTGCCAATCTCGACATTCACACGGTCGTCGGGATGGCCGAAAATCTCGAACGTAATCGTGCCGGCACTCAGATGGTCCACGATCTGGTGGAGGATTATCGGATGATCGAGCGTGTTACGGAATCTAATGTCGACAGCCCCGTATGCAACTGTCGCGTCGCGACCGTAAGGTACGTACCCGCATGGACGGGAATGCGGCCATCTTTCAACAATCTCCAGACCGGCCAGAAGTGCAGAGTTATATAATGTGGTCGAAACCTGGCAGGCACCGCCTGCAGGCGACATCTCCACCCGGCGGTTTATATACATCGGGGCGGCCAGGTAGCCCTGCGCGTATCCTCTCGGGCCTGTTGTCTCGTTAAAGCTGAATACCTCGCCCGGTCCGATCACAATGCCCTCAAACTTGTCCGAAATCAGCATGATGTTGAATGACCGGTTGCGTTTCCATGTCGAGAAGCTGGTCGTGTAGGCACCGAGAGGGGTATCAAGATCGATTCCCGAAAAAGCATTATTTTGAATATCGGGTTCAGTGTGAATGATGATAAGTTCTACCGGGACATCGTAAAGGGTTTCAAGGCTCGTCGGGATATTTTCAATGGTCGCATCGATATCGACCGCAAGGCCGTCACGGGCCGACGCGATCCGCCTGTTTGCCAGGTCCAGTTCAGCATTGATCGGCTCACAGTCGATCGTTGACCTGACACCCTCCATGTACTCCTGCACTGCTGTCTCATCAATCGTCAGTACAACGGGAATGGTCGGGGGCTCTGCCCACAGCTCGAGTCGATCGCGTATTAACAGGGGATCTCCGGATTTTTCATCGAGCGAGGCCAGTTCGACTGCCATGGCATGGACGTTCAGACTGAGTCCAAACTCCAGCGGTGCTACAGAGACCGCGACCTCACCGGCGATGGTCGACAGATTGATGTCGCCTTCGATGACCGATAAAACAAGGGACTCCTCGACCAGCCAAACTGACAGCACTGAAAATTCCGCGGCAAGTTCACCCAGGATCGAGTCGACCTCATCGAAGGTCTTACCACCAATGTTGCGTCCGGCAAGCGTGGATCCGGGAGGTGCGACCCATCCGCTTGTGCCGACAGCCCATGCCATGTCGACTCCTGCTGATGAGAGGTAAATTCCGAATGCAAGGATCAGCAGAACGATGATAATCAGGGGCGTCGTGAACCAGAGCGCGACACTGCTGCGACGGGTTTGCCCGGCATAATCTTCCTCGCATTGTTCATCATCCGGCGGGGAATCTGTGGTTTCTGGATTTTCAATATCGGGATCGGACATCATTTAAATAAGCTTGAACAGCCTCAAAGAGACTTGCTATCTATTAATGTCCTATTAAACCAGCCAAATTGGCCTTCGACAATACCGTCGGGGGATTAATAACAGGATATTTAGAATTCCAATCCTTCCGGCACTTCAAATTCCTGCTCTTCAGCGGTGAATGCTTCGATCTCCTCATCGGTCATCCATCGGAACTGATCGGCGAGATCTTTAGCGATTTCTCGTGCGAGACTGTAGTCCCCAAGCTGGGGTGGATAGCCTGTAAGCGTGTAACCGTAGCCGTCATGGACAAACACCCATGTGATTGCCAGGATATAAATGCCGCCTTCGAATCTCTCTATACGCGCCTGGATTGCACCCGTATTTGCGATAGAATCGGTCTTTTCGTACGTGATGCTGCGATCCATGAGGGCGTCGCGATCCTTCATGTGCTGCCAGTACCCGGGTGCATCAAGGACACCGTCCGGAAGCTCCTCGACCGATATCCGTGCCATTGCTTCATCGGGATCGCTCTCGATCTGCAGCATCCAGGCTTCGTCCTCCTCCACATCAAACCAGTAGTAACCCTCGGGAAGGGCGACTCCGAATTTGTACTCAGCGTTTACGTAGTCCGGGGGGAGTAGTTCGTCTGACTCTTCCTGGGCCTGCGCATAAGCGGCTACCAGGATAAACCACGTACAGACTAAGAAGGCGGTAAGTGCGAAGTAAAAAACCCTTACTCTCATTGAATGACATCTCCAGAACGTACTAATTAGAAATATATCACATTGGTACCAATTTGTATGGTACCAATTTTTGCTAAAATTCCCGATACCAGAAACAGATACATGTAGTATATTTACAGTATAAAAATCCAGGAAAAATATTTAAATCTTTTTCTGGATTTTACTAGACATTCTTAGGGGTATCGAGGTCTACAAGGTCAGGGACATGGGAGGTCAGGCTTCAATCATCGTGCGCGTCGCTACGGATAACTATTTGATACGTATACCGTTATCGCAGAGCCGAAAGGGTCTGCGAAGGTATTGCAACATGTGAATCCAATATCCATGCTTCGTACCCGGAATGTCTTATTGTATAATAATAAAGATAGGTATTATATTAATTAATATTTTGCAGCGTATTTGTTATTTATGATTTCTAATATTATAATACAGGAATCCCTAAAAGCTATACTACAGGAGAAATGCTATGTACCGAGTATCAATTCTCAATTGCATTCTAGTCTTGTTATGCGCAGCGTTTTTCTCAGTATCGTGCAGCGGTAAGCAGGCACCAGTCACGCCAGGCGACCAGAACGATTCGGGTAACATCTCTCGAGGTTTACAGGTTATGCTGGCTTCGAAACCGTCAACCCATTATCCGGTAGATTTCGATCCCGAATGGGATGCAACGGGACCTCGTGTTCTAGTTGAACGATTATATGGCAACGGTCTTGGGGGTAATAATAAAGACTTCCCAAGCGATGCAAGGAGCGTGCAAGTTACACAGGAAGATCAGGAGTCACTGACAGCCCACATAGTTTACGCTGACCGTGATGGTCAGGATCTATATTACAGAAAGGAAACAGTATCTTTAAACGGTGAAGGTCTTACCCCAATTGAATCAAGCCAGATAGGGCCATTTTACACATATGCTGTGGACTGTCCATATAAATATTCCAATCATGAAGGAAAAATATTTTCCCTGATTGGAGCAGTAGCGTTTGATATGAGTGACCAGAACCCGGATCAAATGTTTGTTGCGTTTACAGAATCGCATGACTACGAGGATTACGGTATTAGACCTGGTATCAGGTTTGCATTCAGTGCAAATGGTGGCAGCGATTGGACTTTGTCTACTGATATTATGGGCGACGAGCCTATGATAGTTAGATATGCGATTATCCAGAATCCTCCCGATGGCCAAGGAGTCAAGTTTATCCATATTGGGCGTCCGAATATCGCGGTTCTGGATTACCCACCAGAATGTCCATTACCTCGGGTCGCAATTTCATTTGTTGGACATTGGTTTCCCAGTGATTTAAGCCTATTAAGGAGCCACCATCACAGAACGTTTATAGTGATCGGAAATCCAGTTGAGACAGAGGTTGGTTGGGCCTATCAATTTTGCCCGGATGGTTCAATAAACGGCACCAAAGGCTATTTTCATCTTGATAATGCGTGTGTCGACCGTGAGATTGGTTTATGGAATTATTATTCTGGACCCCTTATTAATGTAGATGACTCTCTGAAATACATGCCTGTTCCAGGACTTGATGTTGGTGTCATCGGTGATGACTATTACGTATTTCAATCTTACACAAGAAGGCAGATTGAAGGCAGTGATTTTGACCATGCGTACCTCTTGCCTTGCTATGTGCCTTCTGGTACAGATCAATATTTTGTCAGACCGCTTTTTAATGCGGAAACACCATTGCAGAGTATGGCAGTGCCCCTAGTCGGCGGCAATGGATTAGACTGGTATTTCCCTAAAGTTGTTGTGGACAGCTTGGGTGGGGTAATTGATGTACATGTTGTGGCTTACGCTGATCATGATGGTTCCGACAGAATCCAATATCAGTACGGTCACTTCACTGCAGGTCCGCAAGGACTAAATGCTGCTTATTTATGGGATGCTGATCCAATCACGCTTGAGCCAATCCATCCCTCCGTGGACTGCTGGACACCTCAAATCGCTCTTGCGGATGACGGCCTCGAGAAAACAGTCCTGATCTCGTACAGCGAAACAATTGGTGCTGATGCAGAGTCTAAATCTTATCCATGTTATGCAGCAATTCCACAGGATTTCTATACTTTCGGGGAAGGTGAAATTTCCTATAATCAAGGAGGTTTCACTGATAATCCATGGTGGTGGACCTCCCCACTAGATAATTTATGTTATGGCAGGGATCCTGAAATCGCCTCGGTACAAGGGCCTTCAAACCTGCCAGCCGGAGGATTATCGATTTTCTTCATGCACGAAGGGGGTATTGATCCTTGTGATCATACCTCTCATTGCTATCTTGAATACATCTGGGACGATTAATATCAATGCCCACCAGCGTTTGCATATGCTGAGCCTGCCATTCAAACAATTCCAATTTTCGGTGCAGGTTCCTTCAGTTCACTCGGTTCGACTGGAGAGGAACCTCTGCATTTCGTCTGGGACTTCGGTGATGGCAATGAGCCAGTTGATACCGACGAGTATGAGATCCTGTACACATACGAACAGGAGGGTACATAGTTGGTTAATATGACATTATGGGATAGCTGTGAACCTGTCCAGACTGATACTCTTGATGAACCACTGACAGTGGTTGTTTACTGCGACCCTCCTGAAGCCTGTGTCACGTGCTCAGCGACAACTGTATTTGCAGGCGAGGAGGTTTTCTTTGATTCAGGATGCTCAACCGGTTCTGACCCTCTTACTTACCACTGGGACTGGGACTGGGACAGCGGTGAATGGTTGATAACACAAGACACACTTGTTTCCCACGTTTTCGAGGATCCGGGGATGTACGAGGTTATGCTGAAGGTTACAAACCTGTGCGAGACTGAAAACGAGGATTACCTTGATGCTCCATTAGTAATAACTGTTTTATAAGACCGTCACTTTTATCATGGATGACAAACTGGATGTGGCTGGCTGCCACATCCTTTTCTTTATTACGTCAGCATTGTAGCTGCGTGACGTACGATTTCATCGGGTAGTGCGGTATCTGTGACAGCTTCTCTAAACGGAATCCGGACGAATTTCTCGCACTTCCATCCAAGCATGTGCCCGTGACGTCCGTCCATCAGGTCCTCGACCGCCTGCACTCCGAGGCAGGTCGCGATGATCCTGTCGTTTGCCGTAGGATTTCCACCGCGCTGAATGTGCCCGAGAACCGTTACCCGAGAGTCCATGCCCGTAATTTTCCTGATTTTTTCCGCAAGTTTGTAGGCTCCGCCGGACTCGTCACCCTCCGCGACAACTACGATAAGGCTTTGAGCACCTGAGTCACGATCGCTCTGTAACTTTTTAGCAATGCCTTCGATGTCGGTTTTGGTCTCCGGTACAACAACGACATTGCTCCCTCCGCCGATCCCGGCAGCGAGTGCTATCGCACCGGAATGACGTCCCATCGTCTCGATGAAAAACATCCGTTCCATTGTTTCGGCAGTGTCGCGGATACGGTCGATCGCTTCGAGCGCCGCGTTTACTGCCGTGTCGAATCCAATCGTATGGTCGGTTCCTGCAATGTCGTTGTCAATAGTCCCCGGAAGTCCGACAGACGGTGGTCCGCCCTCGTTTTCGAGATCCACCGCTCCCCTCATCGTGCCATCACCGCCGATCAATATGAGTCCTTCGATACCGTGACGGTCACAGGTCGCCAGTGCCTTCTCACGACCCTTGGGCGTCTCGAACTTGTCGCACCTGGAGGAGCGAAGAATCGATCCTCCACGGTGAATGATATTGCTGACCGATTCACGGTCGATCTCGATTATTACAGCGTCGACAAGTCCGCGAAATCCGTGACGTGAACCCAGCAGTTTTATCCCGTTATGGCGTGCGATTCTCGATGCGGCCCGTATCGCCGCGTTCATGCCGGGTGCGTCTCCGCCGGACGTTAGTATCGCAATCGTTTTCATACTGAGGCGTCTCCCCAACTATCGGACTTTGATGAACGGAACAAGTATAATACGCACCATCGTGGAGAAGGGGAAACATCAAGGCAAAAAAATTGCTCTCGCGTTGTCGGGCGGAGGGTTCCGTGCGACGCTGTTTCATCTCGGAAGCCTGAAACGGCTGAACGAGCTTGCCATGCTTCCACGGTTAAACGCGGTGTCAGGTGTGTCGGGTGGATCGATTGCCTCCACGTACCTGGGCTTAAAATGGGAAAAACTTCAGTTCGATGATAAAGGTGTCGCAGGAAATCTGCAGGAGCAGATTATCGACCCGATCCGTCTGTTCTGTTCGAAAGATGTGGACTTTTACCCATCGATTCTGAACATAATCGCCAATACCTTCGGCATCGCAACATCGGCACTAATCGCTCCATTTAAAGCGCACCTGTTCGGCGATCACACACTTCAGGACCTGCCATCGACAGGCGATGGACCGAGGTTCATCTTGACTGCCAGCAATCTCCAGACAGGTGAGGCTGTCACATTCACACGCGAAAAGCTGAGCGATGCGCGCCTGGGCTATATCGGGTCGCCTGAAACACCTCTTGCAACAATTGGAGCGATCTCAGCAGCATACCCGCCATTCCTATCACCGATTGTCCTGGTTACTGATCCCGTTGAATGGAAACGGGGCGAAAATTCCGATCTGTATGAGGAGTTAAAACTGAAAAGCCGGATGGTTCTCACCGACGGTGGCATGCACGATCCGTCGGGCATCGATCCACTCCTCGATGGGCACGATTTGATTCTCGTAAGTGATTGCAGCGTTACGAAGGAAGTGTGGCGACGTCCCACAAGTAACTGGTTCAGGCAGTTGAACAGGTCGACATTGATGCAGACGGTCACAAATTCGCAGGGAAAGCGCAAGTTGATCGAAAAAATGAATTGCGAGAAACCTGAGATTATATGGTGGAGTAATTCTGAGGACCGGGAGCTCAACTCAATGCGTACACGCCTGAACCGGTTCACCGATGAAGAGCAGGAGAGGTTGATCGAATGTGGTTATCGGATGTGCCCTTTAATTAGTTGCACTTAGTAGTACCGCCCGGGCGCCATCTCCGACCAGTATCGATTCCACTACCTTGAAACCTGCTTTTTCGACCATCGATCTCATTGTCTCCGGTGATAACGCCTTGTTCGTTCTCTGCGGACGGCCCCAGCGTTCAAAATAGCGGTCGATCATAATTTTACGTTCCTGACTGGTGAGACCGTAGGAGGTGAAATCGACCACGACCAGCCTGCCGCCATGTTTCAGAAGCCTGTGGGACTCTTCAAGGACTGAATCGGGATCTGAAACGAGGTGTATTACATTTGCCAGAAACACGGCATCGAAGGTTTCATCATCGAAAGATGTTTTACAGCAGTCTTCCTTGAGAATTGTGACGCAATCATTCCCCGCGAACTTTATCCGGGCCTGATCAAGCATCTCATCGGACATGTCCGTAGCTGTAACGTGGGAGACCAGACCAACAACAGGTTCTGTGAACAGACCCGAACCGCAGCCGAGTTCAAGTACATGATCGTTATTCTCAAACTGGCCGGTCAACCATGAATTTATCGCGTCGTGAGTGGCCTGTCCGATGACATACAGGTTGTCGTCTTCATAGGTTGGTGCGAGACGTGACCAGTACTCGTAATCATTCATATGAACGCTTACTCCCCCGATGTCAGTTCAATTGCCCGTGCCAGTCCTTCGGCGACCGACAGGTTGAATCCGTCCTGAAGGTAGATGATCTCCCGCTCCGGTGTGAGAAGCATCACGAAAGGCAGCCTGACGTAAATGCCTTCATCGTTGGGCGTTATACCAAATGCCTCCGTGATTGAGCCTTCTGTATCACTGAAAAATGGCAAATCAGGACCAGCATGCGCAGCCCAGAATTCTGCCGCTGTTTCAGTTGTTGCCACGCCGATTCCAATCAGGTGAATTCCATTATTGTTAGCCCATTCAGTCACAAGGGGGACCATTCGAACCGACGGTTCAAGCGACTCATCGAAAATCATGACGCATGTGTAACCGTCCTGTGCAAGGGCATCGGTGAACGGCAATGCATCATTGTCAGGATTGCCGTAATTCAGATCGATATCGGGAAGGGGATCGATCCTGCGCCTGATTAGGTCGACAAGTTCGCTTTCAGATGCCGGGATATCGATCGAGAATGCCATATCGATCGTCTCACCGGGACTTACGAGTACCGGACGGTTCTGCACGTATGCATCACCGCGTGGATTCCTTACTCCTACCTGCACTACGTAAAATCCATCACCAAGTAACACGTCGAATCCATCACCATCGGATTCCTCATCAACAGTCGTCTCAGATTCGTACCAGATATCATCGAGCGGAAGCCAAGCCCCGTCGTTCCATGCCGACACGGTAAAGTGCTCAAAGTCATTCACCAGTTCCCCGTTTCTCGTGAAACTCAATGTCACGATGCCCGTGTCTGTGTATCGCGACGTCACCTGCTGGTTGGTGAAAGCCGCGGAGACGCTGACGACCGTTACATTGTGCGGACGTCCCTGCTCAATAAAGGCCGGGTTACCGAATGCATCCGGATTATCGGGATACATCGGAATCCATTCGCCGTCCGAGTAGATTTCCAGCCATGTCCTGCTGCCCGATTCCTGTCCGAGCACCTCTATGTACGCTTTTCGTGCGGGAACCCCGAAGGTCTTACACATCGCGATGGCAACCGCCGCAATGTCCGATTCCGTGCCGGTTCCAGCGGTTATGATCGACCACGGATCGGGTCTCGGGCCGAAAAATCCCCTCTCCCTGACCTCAAGGTTATCGTAAACCCACCTGTTGATGTTCTGAGCGGTTTCTGCAGGTGTTTCCCCGATCAGTTCGTCAAATTCGAACCAGAGCAGTGAGCGCCACGGCCTTACAGGTT
>JAUWTM010000116.1 GCA_030614715.1 Planctomycetota bacterium | reverse complement strand
GACGCGGTTTGTGACTTTATGGTTTACGGTAATGGAGTTGTTGTGGTTTCAGAGGGTCCCGATGATTTAATACTGCTGGATGTCACCGATCCGACAAACCTGGTAGAGTTTTATACTCTTAACTTCGGTGATGTCATGAACGGTGCGTGCATTGCCGGAGATGCACTTTATATTTCATACGTTGGCAATTTCATGCGCATCTATGACATTTCTGATCCGTCAGCACCGGATTATGTTGGTGCTGTACTTACAACTTATGGTACGACCCATCCTGCCGTTAACGGTGATAATTTATTCGTGTCAGGAGACGACGGCAACGTTCACATTTTCTCTATCATTAATCCCTGGAATCCTGCCCATGTAGGTCAGTACACCCCGACAAACACACCTCATGCGATCTCGTCTTCAGGCGATTACCTGTATGCGGCATGCGAGGATGTCTTTGAGGTGGTAAATATCAGCAATCCCGCGTTGCCGGTCTATGAGGGCTCGGTTTTCCTTGGAACCGGAAACGATTATTACAACCTGTCCAATGACGGGCAGTATTCCTACCTGGTTCCTGATTCCACTGGAATGGGTGATCCGGTAATAGTATCTAACTGGCCGCCCAATGCCCCTGCGGTCACTTACACGTTTACAGACTGGGAGTACAAGGTAAGTCATGGGGTTGCAGAGCATGACGGATACCTCTATCTCGGTTCACTGTTCGGTGTAAGAATTTATGACCTGTATTGATGATACCTGGCTGAAAAACGTACAGGTTTCTGAAATAAATTGATATTTCTTGCCCGGAATACACACTCTTTACGGAGGGTACATCGTGCGTACATATTTTTTACACCTGATTACGCTGATCCTGATTGGGATCATGTTAATTACAGCCTGCCAGGATAATCCGGTCACTCCTACGGATGATTCCCAGCCACTGGTGACTGCCGGAGATACAGAACAGCACCCGACTCATTACAACTGGGGTTTCTATGCACTGAAGGTCGATACTTCAGATGGTTCTCCTGAAATAATACCTGTAAGGTCGGCCGACTGGCATTTCAACCTGACTAATGTGCTGAACTCAACGATGGGTGTGAGCGCTATCGGGGTGCCCGGCGAGACCAACATCTCCGAAGGCCTTATCGTCATGGATGTAACCCTCACGCATCCCTTCGGCACCAAGCCGCAGTTTGCAGGATTCGATGTAAAAGGTGTACTGATGGTTCCCGGATCGCTGACAATTGGTTCATTAATATTGCCAGATGCCGGAGAGACCACGCTTGAAAACGCCGATGGATACACCCGATGGTGGAATCCAACTGAATTTACCACGCCGGGAATGTTCGGGTACACGAATGGACTGCTGGCGAATGCAGCGGTATCCCAGCTGACCGCAACCGTAAATCCGTACAAGCTTTTCGCCGACGTTCTCGACGCACACTACGACCTCTCATGGGTCTCGGGAGCTGCGATGGACGCGGACGACGGTCGCGCGGTTTTCACCGCCGGAAGTGCTAACACGCGACGGTACCGGATCAGGTTTCCGATGCCCGGTCCCGTGGTTACCTTCGGATACGCGGTAGATGTGTCCTGGGACGCTCCTGTACCGAACCCGCCAACGCAGATCCCTGATGACTTTCCGATAAATGCGAACCAGCCCGAGCCGTGGCGTGTGGTGCTTCAGCAGACCGCCAGTACGCTCTATTACGATACTGAATCGGCAAGTGCGGGCGGCGTTCTCAAGTACCAGATAAATATCCACGACTGGCAGGGGAGGTCTACGGGCAACGTCCCGGCTGAAATCAGCGCGGTCAGGGTCTACGCCCCGGGTCTGATGGCTTCCGGGCAGGATGCTGTATTCCTGAATTCAACATCCACCAAGGCCCGGTACACGATCGACCTGACTGGAATTGCTACTCCCACAGCCTCCGAGCCGTACAGGGTCGTATGCCGGGTTGAATCGTCGGATGGAACCACGTACACGCAGGGAGCACAGCCGGCCCCGACCGATCCGTTGTCATCATTCATGGTCGCTGATGTCTTTGCAATGGACCCACTGTGCCAGACCGATGCCAACAACGACTGGCTCGAAGCTGTTCCCATAGGATTCGAGGAGCCGATAGTCGATCAGGTCTGCCTTCCCGATGATTACCGTGATTTTTACACTTTAGAATTTCCTCCCGGTCACCAACCGACTGGCGACATCCGCCTTTACTGCGATGCAACTCCAACCACACTTGGAATCTACACTGAAACACAGACCCTTTTATCAGAGGTTTCTGTGGCTTCAGGAGTCGCAACGTTATCGTTTGAAACCCTGGACCTTATGCCGGCGAAATATTATCTGAGGGTTCTGACGTCGAATAACACTATCACAGTGCCGTACCTGCTTGAGCTTACGGGTGAGTTGCAGAATATACTGCCTGAGACACCTGTCAATGTGACACCCTCGACTCTTTTCTGTGATCCTCAGCACGTCTTTTATCACAACAATTATGTTTTTCTTGTTGGTTATACCGGGATGTGGGTGTACGACGTCACCAATCTGTCAGATCCCGTGCAGGTCTCATACAACAGATTCTATGCTCAGAATGACATATGCTTCAATTATCCTTACATGTATGTAGCTTACAGACCTGCTACCGGGGAGGGACAGGTTGATCTAATCGATTTTACCGATGTGTATAATCCTGTCCAGTACGAGAATGTCCTTCATTACCCGTTTGAGCTCGATACCGTTATTTCCAACTCGACACACCTTTATGTGGCGTCCTATGTGCAACCGGTTGCGGAGGTTTACATCTACGACATCTCAGATCCAACCGTACCGACCGAGGTGGGTGTTTTCAATACGCCTTATTATCCGCAGTTGCTTTCGCTGATGGATCCCGAAGGCCCGAACACGCATCTTGTCGTAGGAACCTGGGGCGAACTGAACGTATATAACGTGGAAAATCCAGCGAGCGTAACTAATACCGGCACACATAACCTCGGAGTATTTGTGCCGCGTTCGATAGATGTTCATGGTGACTATATATATGTCGGGATTGATAAATCCGGGGGTGGTGACGGCTGGTTGTTTATCTTCAACAGTCCGAGTCTGAATTTTGTGACTGACCTGGATATTTTCGGTGGAGCACGTTTCCTGGATGTCGAATGGCCTTACTGTTACTTTGGCGGAGATAGTGTAGGCCTTGTCAT
The DNA here is from genome assembly GCA_030614715.1 of Planctomycetota bacterium. Taxonomy (GTDB): domain Bacteria; phylum JAJVIF01; class JAJVIF01; order JAPKYR01; family JAPKYR01; genus JAUWTM01. The sequence continues at coordinate 11,265 of JAUWTM010000116.1, read as the reverse complement.
CTGCGACATCACAACCCCAGGCTCACCATCGCAGGTGGGTGCAACAAGCCTTTTATCATTCGGTGGGCACCTGGCTGTTGATAACGATATCGTGTACATAGTCCCTTTGAGTGCCGGACTTCAGATAATTGATTGCTCCACGCCGATAACGCCCGCACACGTGTCACATCTCAAGGTGCTTAACGCGGTATACGGTATGGTCAGGAAGGGGAATTACATAATTGCTGCTGAGTCGGGGAGCCAGGGATATGGCGCGATCAAGACCGTTGACATTACTGATCCACCGAACGCATTTATCAGTGGCGAAGTTTATCCGGGCAACACACAGTGGGGTATCTCACTCTATGGAGATCTTCTTGCTGCTCATTCCCTGACCGAGTGGTCACTATACGATGCCACCGACCCTGACAACCTGTCCATTTACTACAACAACATCGAAATCAATAATATCTCGACGATCGGACTGTGGGGGAACACTCTCTACGTAGCTTTCAGCCACCCCGCATTACAGATTAAAACCTATGACGTTACCAACCCGTCCGCACCGATGTATGGAACTACCATCGCACTGCCCAATGGCACATACAATATCTCGTTTGGTGGGAATTACATGTATGTCCCGACAGGAGGAGTTGTTGAGATTTACTCTCTGACAAACCCGACAGTCCCCAACTTAGTTCATAGTTACGTCACCTCGATCTTTGGATACGACGACGTTGTAATTCAGGGCAACTACATGTATACCGTCGGAGGAGATATTTTTGAGATTGTAGATATTACCACTCCAGGCACACCGGTATTTCAGGGCTCTGTACAGGTGCCGACAACGAGTATGAACTATTATTATACGATAGACATCGAAGGCCAGTTGGCATATGTGACCGGATATACCGCAAAAACGCATTCTGTGCTCGCATGGCCGCCCGATAGTCCTGCCGCTATCAGTCTTGTTGATGATTATTACTGGGGTGCCCGGGAACTTATTGCTACCGATGAGTACCTGTATCAGGGACAGGAAAGCTGGGGACTGCTCATTCACGATCTGCATTAGGAGAGATCAAGGCACGTGCGGGTCGCACGTGCGACAGGTACTCATGCGCGGGTCGCGCATGATACAGGACGCGCGTGATACATCAATCATCCACGTCGGGCTCACTAAACCTTAATCCATGCGTCCAGTAGAAGAACACCTCCATTTTTTCATCATCCGGAGGTTGATCGCTGCCGTCACGCCAGCAGAATTCAATCGTGTTTCCATAGTGCTCGACCAGCACAGTGAATGAGTACTCTATTCCTTCTTCATCACCATCTCCTTCATCACCAATTGGTACCATTCTGAAAACACGCATCGTGACGAGGTCATTCGCGAGACCTGACCACGGCACCTCAATCTGTCTTTCCTCTGTCAGTGTAAACTCCCACGGTATGTCGGCTTCGAACAGGACATCGCCAATTTCATCGTAAAGCGGACGGATGGGTCTCCTTTGTTCATCCCAGATACCGACTATCCCGGTTGTCAGGAGGCGCACGTTCGGTCCCTCGATCTGCGACTTGGTTCTTTCGAAGAGAAGTTCATAAGGTGCATTTACATTCGTCGCGATATTTCCTCTGAGGGTATTGGATACCACGTCACGTCTGGGCCTGAACTTCAGCCCGGCCTGGGGATAATCGAAACCGATCCTTTCAGGTGTCGGTCCCAATGCGCATCCGATAAATAGTGCTGTCAGGCAGATGAACGGGAGTAATCTCATAGTGTCACCTCGGCATGGAATGCCACGAATCAATTTAATCATCTGGCAAGAGCCGAAATTAGCATTTTATGTTATTATTTAGCTCAGAAACACTCATGCAGCGTTCGCTTGTGCGATGAACAAAGCATGGTACCAGTAACTCACAGTGTAGCATTTTGCGGAGGTTTCATATGGAACGTGCAGTAAATCTTGCAGTCCTGCTGTTCACTGCTGTCATTCTGGTCTCCTGTTCCGGATCGTCGGGTTCACCCGTAATGCCAGACCCCACCGGACTCGACGGCACACCTGGCCTGACATCCGGTAATTTCCCCGACAGGCAGTCCGCATCGAAAGCGACATGGGGCGTCTGGGAAGTTGTAATCGACAAAACGACCTGGGACGTTTCAATAGTGCCGCTAAGGGGATCGCAGTACACGGTCGATGTGGTCATGTTCCTCCAACCTCCCGCCGGTAATCCTGCAAATCTCGCGCTCGTTGTCACAGATGTCGAACACTGGTTCGATCTGGGTCTTCTGAGCTGCGAGGTTGGTCTCAGGCATCCATTCCCGGGACTCAACGAGTATACCGGCTTCGATATCTACGGTGTTTTCATTACACCGGGCACAATCGGGGGACAATACGGCAGCGATGTAATGTACACGAATGGTGTCGACGAACCTATCCTCCTGAATCCCGATGGCTACACGCGCTGGATGAACCCGACCGAGTTCCCGGACATGGGTACAATTCTCGACTTCACACCCGGCAGCCTTGGAACGCAGAACATCGGGTTGTTTACATCGACCATCAATGCATATAAATACTTTACCGACGGACTGGCATCGGATGAGGACCTGGCGGGATTCTACTACGAGCAGACCAATGTTGAAGCACGTGGAGCTTTCAGGCCGGGCAGTTTTAACAGCCGGATGTACGACCTTAAGTTTCCCATGGTCGGCGGAGATCCGTCACTGGTCTTCCAGTACGCGGTAATCGCAAGCTGGGTGGAACCGGACCCCGCGCTGAGCGGTGATCCCGGACTGATCGACGTCCCCGATGATTTTCCGCTTAATGCAAACGCAGACGAGGCAATTTACGTATCGGTAACGGATAACTCATCGCTCTATTACAACACGTCAGGCTCGGGCGGCACGATCTCACTCGATGTGGAAATTTTCGACTGGGGAGCATTGCAGGACGGAGGCTCAGTCATCGATGAGATTCACCAGGTGGTGGTCGAGAGCAGCAATGACTTGATCCCCGGTGGATTCGCAGCCTTCGATCAATTGTCACTGGGGGCTACAGCAGTCGACGGTAACTCCCTCATATCATCAGTGGTCACAGTCGAGATTCCGGGGTGCACACCGCAATCAAACGATGAAGCCCAGATACTTATTCTGGTGGAAAGTGAATTACCTGACAGCTTCGATCCCGGCACAGGCACACCGAACAACAACGACCGTCTCGCGGCATACTTCATGGTCTCCATTCCGGTCGGTGACGAACCGCTGATACCGTTTACGGTAACTGATCCAAACGGTGGTGAAACACTTTACATGACGCTGGACCATGAGATCACGTGGATTGCCGGGGATCCCAGTATCGATCTGGTAACGATTGAATGGTCCTCCGACGATTTCGTCTCCGACATCAACGAGATCATCGATTCGACTGAAAATGATGGCTCCTACATCTGGACCTATATACCAAAGGTCTACACTGAGACCGCGAAGATCCGGGTCAGGGATATAGCGAGTCCGGATGAGGATGAATCGGACGATTACTTCTCGATCATGCCGCCCGTGTGGCTCGATTTCGAGGACCCCGTTACGGTATCAAGCTCCACTGTAAATTTCTCTGTTGTGCCTTACGACCAGTCGTGGGATGAATTTTCACCCGCACTCAGCCAGGATCACGACGGCCTGGTGCACATCGTGTGGCATCGTGAGATCGCTTACCCGAACTCACCACCTCCAAACGGCAGCAGGCGTGCTTATGACCTGGGCATCCGGTCAACGAGCGGTGACTCATGGTCGGGTGAAGGGGGATTCCTCCAGACTTCCGGCGGCACCGCGCTTCCCCAGCACGAGCTTCGAGGCGACTACCTGAAAATCGCCGCTGCCGGAACCAACACCACTTTTGCGCAGATCTGGCACTGGGGCACGTATTTTACAGTCGACGTGGACATGATCCCCAACGGTCATAATTCCTACAGTTCGTACAATCATTTTCCGCGAATTTATCTCAACGGTGAAATCATGGCGGACGATGATTACCTGTATCGTGTCGGCGACGGTTCAACTACATACCCCTACAACGGTCCGGGTATATACTCCTGGCGTTACGATACCCCCGACCCGTACTGGCCGGGCCAATTCGATCCGAAACCACCGATGAACACATTGACTGACATAGGTGAGATCAGCCATTCGAGATCGTGGGCGTTCCAGGACGACCTTCTCGCACTGGCATTTTACCGGCTTTCAGGTCAGATACTGCTTCTCAGGCAGATTGAGTACACGAATGATGTCTGGGACGACACGGATATCATTTTCGGCGGTTCAGGCTATCTCGACAGTGCTCATCCGGCGATGTGTAACGATACAAACGATGTACTCTACGTCATCTGGACCGGTCGGCATCTGGCATCGCTTGATTATCACCTGCTCCTTTCGCAGCTCGATACACCGACAGGCGCATGGTCGCAGCCGATGGTGGTCGCTACGTCATCAACAGAGAACTTCGATGATCAGCACATCACTTCATATGGAATGCAGTACGAACTTCCGAACGCCGAGATGGAGGAACTGCTGCTGATCGGCTACGAGATCGACGACGTCGTGTACTACCAGATCGTCCTCGTAAATGCATGGGACTGGCTTCCTGCCTTAGAGGTCAGCGACTCACTGGATATCTCGCAGGAGCCTGACGTGATGGTCATGGAAAACCCGTACAACCATGAGGCCCTGTTTGCATGGAGCCATGAAGTGACTCCGGGATCGATTGGTTATGGGAACCACGACATCATCTTCAGAAACGGATCCTTCGCAACTCCGTAGCTATTTTCAAATGATAAAATAGGGACACCAGCAAGTCGATGACGACTTGTAGTGTCCCAGTGATGTAAACGGATCCTTTGCAACTCCGTAAAATAAAAACGAATTTTAATAAAAAAAGCTGTGCAGACCCTGCACAGCTTTTTTTAGTTTCAACGTCTGCTATTTATTCGTCCTGGAATGCCCGGAGATGTCCGTCGTGGCCGCCGCAGTACATTGTTCCGTCAGGTGCGATGGCAACCTCCGTACGGATGATGTCGCCGGTTTCGTAACTCCAGATGAGCGATCCGTTGTCAGTTGTGTCCAGGCAATATATATAGAAATCCCTCGACGGTACGTACAGTCTGCCGTCGGGATCGAGGATCGGGGCAGCGGTCACCTGCTGACCCGTTGTGTACGTCCATTTGACCGATCCACCCTGGTTAAACGCGTAAACCAGGCCGTCGTTGCACCCGATGTAAACAGTGTGATCGGGTCCTACAGTCGCGCTGGACTCGGAGGTACCTTTTCCCATCGAGCCTGTCCAGAGAATCGTGTCTGTTACCGGATCGCACGCGTACAGGGTCCAGTCGTACAACCCGGACACGTAAATTACGTCGTTGTCGACAAGCGGACTGTCAGTATCCACGGTCGGCGGGCATCCCATATGTTCTCCGGTGAAATAATGATCCCAGGCGATCGTGTAACTGCCCTGTCCGTTGTCGGTCAGGCCGTAAACGTGACCGTTAGTGCTGCAGACATATATCGTGCCGTCCGATCCAAGGGCAGGGGACGGTGTGAAGCCCCCGCCGGGGATGTCGAACATCCATTTCTGTGTCCCATCGGGATTAATCGCGTAAAAATCCCCGTTGTTGTTGCCGACGTAGACTGTCCCATCGGAGCCGATGACCGGGGTTGCGTGGTTGATGTTCCCCCCGCAGTCGAACTGCCACGTAATGTCGCCGCCGCATTCGATCGCATAAAGGTATCCGGTCGGTGATCCCCAGCTGCCCACGTAGATTCGGCCTTCTTCAGTAATTGATGCTGAACCAAGAACGAAGCTGCCGAGGTCGAGCTCGTAAATAATGTCCCCGTCGGGTTCAACCGCAACAAAACGCCCGTCGTTGGTGCCAATATAGATGGTCCCATCGGCCCCGATGACCGGACCGGGTGTCATTTCACCCATGATGTTCGTGTCCCAGAGGAGATTGTCGGTTGTCGGACCGTAGTATGGGCTCACGCCGGAATTCTGGTAGTCGTTTTTCTGAGTCGGCCAGTCCGCAGGGCCCGGAATGCCCACGGAGAAGTCACCATCGGAGATATCGAACGTACCCGGATCAAGAACGTCAGAAATTCTGACACGAAGCGAGTCTGAGACCAGATCGGGAAGCTCCCAATCGTACTCTCCATCGTTTGGGGTCGAATTGATGATCTCGTTAATGTCAGCGACGAAGCCGTCGGTTGAATACTCCAGCATTACGTTGTCGATTGGATCACCGTCAGATTCCCATTCAATCGAGTACGGGCAACCGGACTGCCACGATTCTCCACCGTTCGGAACCAGAATTGTCAGCGACGAACTCGACGGCGGAGTATCACCGACCTGCGCCCACGCTGTTGCGTACGCGGAGAGAGGAGCCGATCCGTCCCAGCCAGTAAATTCAGGCTGCCAGTCGCCATTGGAGCTTTCCACGGTAACAAGGAACATCTGGTCCTCACCTGATGACGGTTCACCAATTAATTCCACATGCCAGGTCGAGAATGTCTCACCCATACCGGAGCCGGGAACAATAGTTGCCGGATGTAAACCGTCCAGGCAGGTCAGCGACTCGATACTCACATTGTTTACCTCGGTCGCAATCGATCCACCGTCGCCAAGTGCTCCCTGCCAGTCATGAACGTTGATATCAAGCCCGATCGAGCCTCCGGCTTCACCGGTGTTGGTGTAATAAAGCGTATTAGTGGTGATCTGCACGTCCACATGAAACGGCTCGACACAATTCGCGTGAATTGGGAAGTCATCGGGAAGGTTTGCAGGTGGGGGTGAGACGGATTCCCACGATGCGTCGACGGCATAATTGAAAATAACCAGCGGAAATCCAGAGCCATCGTCAGGAAACTGGATTTCATAGTGACGAGTGTTTACGTAGCCCGGCTTAAACACTGCACGGATCTCACCATTCGGAAGTCCAGGGTCCACGAGCATAAGTGGTGGATCTTCTGTGCCAAGACTGTCTGCGAAAACCTTGTACGGATTCAAAGTGGCTCCGTATCCGGCTGTCGAGAATGGATTACCGAGTTTCCCGTCCAGATACGAGAACATCGTACCGTTGTCCGGGAACTCGACCGGATTCCACCACCTTGTGAATCCATCGGCATTCAGGAGCCTGGTTTCACCTGGGCCGGCGATAACGACATCCGTATCGTTGAATCCCGTGACCGATCCATCAGCGATCAAAATACCCCGAACATCGAAACCGGCGTACTGGTTCAGTCCCGGAAACGGGTGCATCAGGGCGATATCGCAGCCGACCACTGTTCCGTCGATTGAAATGTTGGAGATTCCCATTGTCGAGCCCGATGGCGGCTCGATGAAGGAAATTGCATTGACATGGAGGTTCGATGTCCTGTCCGGGATTATTGTTACTTCCAGCGTTTCGAGGTCTATCGCAACATCCCATGAGCCCCACAAAACGTGGGCTCCATATTGAACCTGTGGTGTGAGCTGGTGCAGGTTATCAGGATCAGGAATAGCAGGATTCGAAGCACCCGAGCATCCCGTGGCAAGCAGAATCGCCACCATTAGTACCGTTAACAGGAAATACCGGTGCATGTGGAACCTCCGGACATTGCAGCATCGGAAACTTATCAATAATTATATCAACTGACGGGTGTGAAGACTAGAGTAACGGTGATCGACAGCTATTCAGGCTGATGGTCTGGGTATACCTCAGCTATCCAGTCAAGGAAACCGAGGCTTTCTCCCCCGTTGACGATTTCGTGGAATGTATCTGTATCTACCTCGTTGGTGTAGTAGTGATAGACCCCTGTTACGTTTTGATGAATAAAAATCCGCAGCAGGTTGTACCTTTGATCTTCGTAATGAATCTCCTGATATTGAAGTATTGGACGATCAGTCGGCGAACCTTCGGGGTATCGAACCTCGATATCCCTTAGTACGTTTGGGATATTGTTGGGCCTCTCCCTGAAAAAATCGCTTTCGTTATCAATGACAGCTATTAACAGTGCAGCCACCTCTACTTCGGAATCGAAATTCTCCAGCTCGTGCACGTTAACAATTATCCGCCTGCCATCGGCGGTCGACCTGTGAATCGAACACCCAGACGGAGCCCAGTCAGGCGCACGTCTGATCCTGCCGCTGAGAATTCCATACATCAGCACAATTATTAGGATAATGGCAAGGATCGAGACGAAGAGGATCAGCCAGGGAGCTGAATTTTCACGAATAATATCGTGGCCGCGACCGGAGTACGCCATAACTGTTTTTTATACCAGATCGTATGCATATTGCAACCTGATTAGTGTGTGATGTATACAATTCCTGACTGAACTGTCCTGTATAACGAAATAGTAACTCTAGTTAATTTGAAGTAATTTTCGTATAATCATTTCAGAACGTAACGACCTCCGGAGGACGTTTTATGCATGGTTCATCGCGACTGGTACACTTGTTTTCAACAGCGGTCCTCATTCTCGTATGCATCAGCTGTTCCGGAGGTGGTTCGAACGCGGTTACGCCTGATATCAGTGACAGCCTGACCGGCAACAATGCCGATGCTCAATCGAGAACCATTCTTGGGGCATACAACGTACACATTGACGAAAATGGTGAGGTCACAGTAACCCAATTACGTGGCACAGCAGGGCATCACGATGTCACCGATACACTTTTCCCGCCCAACTGCTGGGACTGCTTTCAGGCCGTGGTTCTCGACGTTCAGGGAAACCAGTGGGACTTCGGTTTTACCATCCGAAACCCGACCACCATTACTGGCTACGACGTCCGCGCGAATTTACTCGACCTTGCCAACATCGAACTTCACACGGATCCTGACTCATACACCGAATATTTCGCGCTACCCGGTGATCCTGACCCGCGCAATCCGTTTTTCATCTTCGACAGCCTCCAGGGGCAGAACGAGTGGGGTCCGTTGTCCACGGGAACCCGGGACGTCAGTTTTATACGACCCGATGGCTCAACATTCTCGGAAATCCAGGTTGTTATCGATGCAAGTTTCCCCGTCAACCAGCTCGACCCGACAATTATTGATGAAATTGAGTTTACTACACCGTTTCTTTATACCGATGGAAGCAATACTACCGACCTCTCAGCGAGAGTGCATGCATGGACAGACGATGCGGATGCTGTCACGGCTGACCTCATACCCATTGGTGGAACCGTGGATGAGGCGCTGATTCTTGAAAGCGACGGACTGTGGCACCTGAATGGAATCGCATGCGCTGACGGAATTGGTGCCGGGATTAAGGAAATCTGGATAAGGGCTACGGTGGACAATGAATCGATCTACAATCGCATTACGCTGAGCGTGCAGGTTGCACCAGACGACATCGCGGAATGGACATTGATGCTGTACCTGCATGCCGCGAACCTTCCGGATGATGAGGATATCAACGAGCTTGAGATGTCAGGTTCCATCGATGGAAAACTGAACCTGATCGTTCTATGGGACAAACCCGAGGATTACGAACAGGACGTAATTGTCTACGTCCAGCACGATGCGACCGGGTACAACCTCGACCTTGTTTCAGACTACATCGATGACGGCGGCCAGGTCATTCCCGATGGCGGGCTCAACATGGCCGATCCAGAAACCCTTGAAAATTTCATGCTCTGGACGATGGCCAATTACCCCGCAAACCATTACATACTCGACCTGTGGGATCATGGTGCCGGTATCTTCTACGAGCCTGAAAAACCTGTACCGTTCAGGAACGTCTGCGGTGGACTTACTCTCTGGCAGATACGCGACGCATGCCAGTCCGCACTCGATGCCCAGGAAATTGTCGACAAGATCGACATAATCGGTTTCGATGTCTGCGTACTGGGCTGGATGGAAACAGCGTACTGCCTGAGGAACGTCTGTGACATCGTGATCGCCAGCCAGAATTCCGAGCCCGGACCGGGATGGGATTACGGACCTCCGTTTATCAACCTGAGAGATAATATCGATACCTACACTGCCGCGGAGCTTGCATATGACATTGTCGAGTACTACCTGATCTCTTATTCCGATCCGTCACATCCATATCATTACCCGGTCGATCACTGCACCCAGGCAGCGTGCGATATAGGACGAGTCATGGATCTCGCCGTACCAGCACTGAATGATTTTTGTGATGCTGCGATAGAGATTCTTCCCGAATACCATGGTGCATTCGAGCAGTGCCTGTTCGAGACAGCCTACTGGGGCTGGGATATGTCCGATATCGGACATTACGCGACCGTAGTGGCTGACAGCTCACTCATGCCGAATGACGTCAAAGATGCAGCTGCTGACCTTGCACAGGCGGTCGAGGACGCGATGATCCATCACGGTCACACAAATGGCGTCCCCGACGAGGAATCGGGATGGAATATCTGGTTCCCGGAGAACATCGCCGAAGCATGGGGCGATTACGTCATGGAGTACACCGAACCGGGCTATCTCGAGTTCTACGAAACGAAATGGGATGAGTTCCTCTATGCGTACGCCAATGAGGTCCCGGTTGTCGAAGGATGGCTTGTTATCGATGAAATTGAACTCCTAGACCTGACTGGCGGCGACGGCGATGGTGTGTTCGAGCCCAATGAAATCATTGATCTTTACATAACTGCCAGGAACAACGGCGACAGCACCGCTAATAATGTACATGTCTACCTGAACGAGGTGCCCGGTTACGAATCGGTCTATACGATCATTCAGGACGAGCAGTGGTATCCCGACATTCCGTCGGGTGGTACGCAGACAAACGCACAGCCGTTCCGAATTAAAATTGAAAACACGGCAAATGAGGGCGACCTCGCGTTCATGCGTGTCGATCTCACGTGCAACCAGTCTGAGACACTCAACCAGCCGCTCAGCTTCATAATCGTGCAGGGTCAGATCCTGATCATCGACCAGGAATACAACAATGGATCGGCTTACGCCATCGAGGACGCAATCGAAGCCAACGGGTACAGTGCCGACGTGATGGTGGTCGATCTCGCTATGGCGCCGATGGATCAGTACATGGCTGTTTTCATCACGCTCGGTATGACCGACTGGATTAACGGCGATTACTGGCCCACAGACGATGATTACGACGCTGTCGAGGCGTATCTTGCTGATGGCAATCCGATGTATATAGAGTCCGGGGACCTCTGGTACTACTTCCCCGCGATGGGATCACCCGATTTCGGTCCGATGTTTGGTATCGACGGTGACGAAGACGGCTATTACGACACGATTACGTCGGTGGAAGGCGAGGCCGGAACACTG
>JAUWTM010000134.1 GCA_030614715.1 Planctomycetota bacterium | reverse complement strand
GAAATTCCGTGCGTGTTAATGCCGAACGCGAATTTCACAATGTCCGTGCTGACCGGGATGGAGACGTCCGCGATTTGCAGACCGTCGTTATCTGCCGCAATGAACCCATAGTCACCAACCACATCGATCTCGATGAAATTCATCGCCGATTCCATGAGATACGTGTGGGTTGCGGCTTCGGGATCGGTGATATCGATGAGGCGAAGTCCAGCCTGGTCACATAAGTAGGCGTGCGTGCCCTCTACGTCCACATCGTTGACAAAATAGACAGTGGGAAGATCAAGGACGTGGCTTGCGGTGGCCGGCGGGTTGACATCGTACACCTGCAGGCCAGATGTGGAGGTCATGTATGCGTAATCGCCGTCCGGAGCGACACCAAGCGCCCTTCCGGGTGATCCGGTCGTACTTGTCACGCTTGCAGAGCCCGGCGTAGTGATGTCCACGATGTCGAGACCTGTGTTCAGTCCGGGTATATAGAGGTTGGTGCCATCAACTTTGATGTCCCATCCCGCGTCCGAGAGAGTGACGGTGTGAACGGTGTTTGCAGCTTCGGGTGGATCGATATCGACCACAATGAGCTGAGCGGAGTTCCTGATGTAGAGCCAGTTTCCATCGACCGCAGCACCTGTCGCAACGACTGCTTCTGGCACGTTTGTCTCGATTGATGCACTCAGGGGCGGATCGACGTCCACGACATGCGTTGTCCCGCCAAACTCCGACACGTATGCGTAGCCGTTAGACACTACAACATCCCAGACTGCAGCGGGCATGGGCACGGTTTTAATAATATCAGCGATGTCCGGGACCGACACATCGATTATATGCAGTCCCAGGTCATTGTCAGCGACATATGCGTAATCACCTTCAACATCCACCCTCCACGCGAAAGAGCCGGTGGGGACTACTGTCAGGAAATCAGGAGCTGCGGGATCGGTAAGATCGAAAATTTCCAGCCCGAGGTCTTCGACGGTTACATAAGCAATGCCTCCCAAAACCTTAACAGCACGGGCATTTGAGGAGGTCTGCGCTCTCCCGACCCATTCCGGATCGTCGGCAACCGAGATGTCGTACACGTGAAGTCCGGTGGCAAGCGCGGCGATGTAAAGGTAATCGCCCTCTATGTCAGAACCCCATCCGCACATGTTCAGCGATTCCGGCGTGACATCGACCGAGTTGGTTGGTGACTCATCGATTATGAAAATCTCGATGGGCTCGTCCAGCACGTCGCTGCATGCGAGTTCGTCGGTCACCCTGAACTGGATGGGGTAAATACCCTCAGCATCGAAGTTATGATAAACATCGGCACCTTCCTCGTCGAAAATACCGTCATCATCCCAGTCCCATTCGTACTGGATAATGTCAAAACCGTTGGGATTGTATGACCCGTCATCGTAGAAGTTTATATCCTCACCGACATCAGCGGTCGTTGGGTCGGCTGCCGCGATGGCAATCGCGCAGTCGGCGGGATTAATTGTAATTTCTATTGGATCAGCCAGTGTATCGCTGCAATCGTTTTCATCTGTAGCCCTGAACTGTACGTAATGAATGCCCTCCGTATAAAACATTGTGTAGACATCAGCACCTTCCACGTCGAACGTGCCATCGTTGTCCCAGTCCCACTCGTAAAGGACGATATCCGACCCGTCGGGGTTGTAGGAGCCGTCGTCGAAGAAATGAATCTCCTGACCGGGATCGGCGATTTTCGGATCGGCATCGGCTATTGCAATCGCGCACGGTGCGTCGGGCTCGACAATGACATGCAGCGGCTCATCAAGCTCGTCAGTGGCACCCTCATCGTCTGTCACGCGGAACTGGACATCGTATGCACCGTCGGCAAGCCAGGTGTGATTTACATCGGCTCCCTCTTCGTCGTAAATGCCGTCGTTATTCCAGTCCCACTCGTACGTAACGATACTGCCGCCGTCAGGATCGTAAGAACCATCGTCGAAAAAGTTAATTACCGATCCTATCTCCGCCGGATTCGGATTCACATCGGCAATGGCAATCGGGTCCTCTTCCGTGCCGGTGTAATGCGTGATGTCGACAGTGTCGACCATCCATGCGTCGATCGGTCCGAGGTTTGGATCCCAGGTTGTGTCCTGCACAGTGATAAGTAACGGGTACTCTCCCGGTGCCACCCCGTTGGAATTCTGCAACTGGCCTGTATACAGATAACTTCCGTCAGGGGTATCCCCAGCATAGCTCAGGTTGCAAAATACGAAGCCCAACAGGTCCGGGGCCTCGATGGCGACAATATCGATTGTATCTGAGCCCTGATGATCGTATATACCGACATGAAACCATCCCGAGCTTCCAGAAACATCGTAGATTGGCTCTATCTGTGCGATTGTTAATTCGTAAGCTTCGAGGCAGTTGGCATTGATGGGGAAATCGGTTTCCGGGTCGGTCACGGGAATACCGGGATCCATCCATGATATGTCGACCGCGTAACCGAACTGGAATCCACCACTTGGGACAGCCAGGTAGACCGGTCTGGTTTCCTGACCCCCGGGGAGGAACATACGTCTGGCTACGGTGGTTGAGTAGGCGAGATATTGATTCAGCGTCGATGTGAATCCCGAACCCATAGCGAAATTACCGTGGTAGTACTTGAGAAGCGCTGGACCCGGACCGTTCTGTGGATAGAAGGTCGGATTGTAGAGATCCGAGTAGCCGTCGAAAACCTCCAGTTTCGGATAACCATCGCCCAACGCTACAGTATGCCCGATTGCCGGGAATGTGTAGTCGCTGTGATTGATGAAGATCGCCCTGAGGTCGAATCCTGTATAGAGCAATTCGCCTGCGTCTTCGATCGGGTGAACGATTGTCAGATCGATTTTCAGGTGGCCCGGACCGATTACCTGCAGGTTACCGATCTGAAGGCAGTTGGTGCAGAGCCCGTTTTCAAGCATCTTCACTGCATTGAAGTGAAAATCGACAGACCTCAGCGGGATTACCTCGACAGTCTGGTGATCCTCAGATACGTCCACAGTCCAGAATCCGAGCAGGTAACGGTTATCCCGGGACGAGGTTATATCTCGATCCTGGGTTAGCGCCAGAGTGTCCTGGTCGATTGGTGGTGTGGTCGGTGAGATCTTTCCCGCACTTGAACATCCTAAAGCAAGAAAAACGCAAATCGACAGCACGATGCAGTAGTTATTGCGTATCATAACCTACGCTCCTGAAACAGTAGTTTTGTCAGTAGTGCCTTTCAATACTGACGAAATAAAATATACCAGATTTAAAGATATAAACAAGAATAATGTTGATTGTTGCATCAGTGACCGGCGGTTACGTAGTATGTGCGTCCCGGCTATCTGGGACACCTCAGGCGTCAGCCGCCAGGTGTCACAGAATTATTCCTTAATCTTAAATTTGGGATAGTCATCGCTTGATCATACGTTAATACCTGATAAAATATAGCATCATGCGAAGCAAAGAGCTATTCTCAGGACAAGGTTATTATGACTATGCCAATTCAAGAAAAGAGGATTTAAAATACGAAATTCAGAGCTTTGAGATGGATGCTATTCTTAGCACTCCATTAGCTGAGATCGAGAAAATTTTTGAAGACAGATTTATGATGCATCCTCCTAAAATATTGAGTGATGAACTCTATTCACCAGAATTTCCAAAGGAAACCAGCACAGTAGAAAAAGTACCAGCTAGAATGTGGGGCGAAGATGAATATTGCAATGTGGCTAAGAATTATATTCGCTTTACTATATGTGTGCCTTTTGAAGGAGATGCAAGTTTATTAACGATACGTCCAACTCGCTATCAAACCATAAGCGGTAGGCAGATGAATGCATCAATTATTGGAACCGAAATACACTTATCATATAATGAAGAGGCTAACGATATAGATGAATTGGAAAAAAAATACATGATGCATGTGAATCTGATTACTACTAATTCTCAACATCTTGCTTCTGATGCGAAAAATTTCAATAAAGAAATATCAATCATAATTAAACGTGAATTGGATGAACGAAAACAAAGTGCAGAGAAAAGCAGATCTATTATTAAATCGTTTAAAATCCCAATAAAGAAACGAAATAACATTCCAGCTACGTACACTATTCCTGATATTCAAAGGAAGCCAAAAATATTAGAACGACCTAAAACCAAGAAATTTACTCCGGAGCCGACACTGGATGTTGAAACATATGAAGAAATTTTGACCATTATAAAAGATATGGCTTTGGCAATGGAACGCAGTCCAAAAACATTTGCTTCATTAAGGGAAGAGGATATTCGAAACTTTTTCATAATACTACTTAATGGTCACTATCAGGGAGCTGCAACTGGTGAGACCTTTAATGGAGATGGTAAAACAGATATACTCATCAGATATAATAATGAAAATGCCTTTATCGGTGAATGTAAATTCTGGAACGGACAGAAAAAATTGAGGGATACAATAGACCAATTATTGAGTTATGTAACATGGCGGGATACTAAAACTTCTATCATTCTATTTAATAAACAAACAGACCTTTCATCTGTGATAAATAAGGCTGATCAAACTCTTCAAGATCACCAGTATCACAAATCAAAATGGAAGTTTACAAATGAAGAATTGGAAGCCTTAGAGACAATACATGGATATAAATTTGTTCATCCATCAGATTCAGAAAAAGAGATATTCCTTACTCTGATGGCATTCCAAATCAATGAGCCATAGAATTAATAGCTATTAAGTAAGTAGGTTCGAAATCTAAGTTTAATGATTTGCACAATCTATTACATTATTATACAAGAATGTCATTCAAGTCATGGTCCACAAGTGTTATGCTGATAATATAGTTATACAACACCTCTGGTCATGGCTAAGCAAATTACTTACGGCACGGTAAGCTTCATTACCACGTTAATCAGAAATGTCCTGCTGGTGGATCAGGGGGTAGGTTTCGAGATCGAAAGTGTTGTAGTCTGCGATTTCAAATCGCGCGAAACCGTACGCAAGTGCGCATGCAGCCTCAAGGTACTCCGGTGAAGAAGTACCGACAGGCGGCATTGAGTCGATCAGGTCGTGACGTATTGACCCATCGTCGTTGACATAGAGCCTCAGGCGTTCGTTCGCAGTCCACCCTCCGGCAAGTGCGTTTGCCATACCGAGGAGGTAGAAAAAGTGCGCACGGGGCCAGCCGAAGATCGGGGTCCTGTAAATAATGGGGGAATAACCGAGCTCATCGAGTTCCCATCTTCGCCACGGCTCGAATTCCGCAAGAGCTGCGATTGAAATTCCCTGCGCGACAAGGTCTATATCCTCGGACAGGTCGCCTGTCCCGCCGACCATTGCGTTGGCGTCCTGCCAATCGTGGGTGAAAGCGACCATCAGGCGGTACTGACGCTCAAGAAACTGTTGAAGGTCCTCGACGTGTGATCGGTCAGCTTCGGCAAGAATGCGCTCCAGTCCCCACATGAGCCACATACGGTCCCGCATCGAAATCTCAGCGGTGAACATCTCGTTACCGTCTTCGCGATAATTGTAATCCTTGATGAAATCGTGAAGGTCGGGCGTATAGACAAGGTCCTGGTCCTCTATGTTGGCAAGAGTGTTCAACATCAGTGTGTAAGCGAACCGCGTTTCGTCAGGCCTGTCTCTTGAATTTCCCGATGCAGCCAATAGAGCTGAGATCAGGGCGATCTCGCTGTAGTCGAGGTCATCCAGCATCTCAGGATCTGACAGGTCGAGTATTGCCGAGTTCATCGCAGAGTCCAGCCCGTCCCACATGTTGATATCGTAGATAACACCCTCAGGTGGCGGCATCTCTCTCGTAAGCTGGATGAATGGATAGCCGAGAACAAGGTCACCGATGCTTTGTGCGTCGATTGCCGTCGGAAATATACCACCAGAAATTTCAGCCCACTCGATGCCCTCACCGGGATGCGATTGAATTCGTGCAGCCACGGCAAGCATCGCCATTGCCAGGGTAGTTTTGTCAATTTCCGTGCCGTCTGAGTGCAGACGGTCGAGAATTGTATCGAGGAGGAGCCTCCCTGTATCTCGTTCGTCGACATTCAACCTGTCCTCGGCAATCCTGGCAGTGGTCTCAGTCGGCCTTAATGTCGGGAATTCATGGGTTTCCTCGAAAATATCGGACATCAGGATTCCCGTGGCTCCCGGAGTATCAAATCCCATCACGGTACCGATGGTCGGAGCAAGATCGAGTTCAGAGTATGGTGTATCTGTTACGGAGTCCTGCCTGATGCCGGGACCTATAGCCAGCAGGAAAGAGCGACGGCATCCCTCGCAGAAGCAGTCGTGGTGCATGTATCCACCGCGTTCGGGGGTGTGACGTCCGTGGTCGGTGGTCACGAAAAAGTACGTTTTATCGCGATAGCGCGTCTCGGCCTGAAGCGCCTCCCACATGGCCCAGACATGGCGGTCCGCCCATCGAATCGAATCCACGTAGTAATGCCAATCGCCTTCATGCGCGGCTTCATCGACATCGGCAAGGTTGACGACGACCATATTAGGCCTGACATCAGGGATCTTTGCGCGAAAATATTCGGTGATTTCGAGATCGACCATGCAGTCGATCAGTAAGACATCATCAGCCGGGTAATGACCGCTCGACGACTGGTCGAGTGAATACAGCAGGTTCTTACCGAGATAAAATGGGGTTTTGTCAGGTTCGAATGTAAGTGCGTCCGAGACCAGTGTGTTGACCTCCGCCATGCTGTGCGCATCGGGACGCAGCAGTCCCGGCGGGTACGAGATCAGTTCCTCTATAGATGACTGCAGGTATGACATTCGGGCGTCGCGGTAGTACTCAATGAAGGTGGGGAACACGGGACGGATATGCCCGTCGTTCGGGACACTATACCGCCTTCCTGACATCATCGAGGAATGTGACGATGTGGTTAAGGTTGGTGATTCGATATAGTAATTAGTGCAGAGTGTTCCAAGCGGTCTGAGGTCGTTCCAGATATGTGGAAAGTATGTGTCCTCGGCCCCGCAGCCCTCCTCCCACCTAAGGCCGTCGACTACGATCACCACAACTGCGTATTGATCGTACTGATTGTTCTGAAGAAGCCCGACAATTCCCTGCGACACGCGATCGCGATAATCCTGCTGCCATTCGTTGTTAGCACGGGAATAGGACGTGTATCCCAACGCCGTCGCAGCGATTAAAATGATTATGAACCATAAAATTGCTTTCGGATTACGCATAACAATTAAACAAGGGTGCGCAACTCTGTTATCGCACCCATTCCCCTGAGAACCCAGGTATTATACCACTGGAAAACATTTTCACGTATAGCAGATGAATGCTTTCACCACAGGTTTACTATTTTGATGCCGTACCTGTAAGCGATATACGCATGGTCGTTAACAACAGTCATACTCTCAAAGTACGGCGGGAAAGAGATTGTACCTGCCAGAACCGGTATGGGATCAGTGATGTCGATGATGTCCATCTTGTTATATCCAGCAGTCAGGACAAATCCGTTGGAGTATTCTGATGTATAACCGGTGTTCCCGGAATACGGCCACGAGTAGTAAATATCCGCGGTCGACGGGTCGGTGATATCGATGATTTTAAAACTTTCATAGACACTGACATACGCTCTGCATCCGGAAACAGCAACGCCGTGAGCCATCCAGTCCGTATCAACCGTGTGAATTACACTTGCTGACCCGGGCGGATCGATATCAATAATATTCAGGTCCGTGGACGAGACATAAGCATATCCGTCACCGATAGCAAATCCATCAATGCCATAACCGTTGTCGGTCTCTACCGAATTAACCACATATGCGGAATCCGGGTCTGTGATATCGATAATGACAAGTTCGTTGTAAGCATTCAAGTAAAGGAATTCGTCCCGAATAATAATTTGAGCATCCAGCACGGCACTAAGACTATCAACCGTGTGTACCAGGTTGATTAATTCAGGTGGGTCAACATCAAAAACCAGCAGGCTGCCGTAATTAACGGCATACAGGTAACCATCCTTAACGGCAAGAGCTGTTAAGTACCAGGACCCATATGGTTCGCTATGAAGCGCAGCGCTGATTTCCATGGTTCCGGATGTCGGGTTGCTTATAACCTGGATCGGACCTCGACCATTACTTACATATGCTGTATTTCCGTCGGATGTAATACTCTGAGCGTAACCGGTCGAGTAGACCCAGTTGGCAATAAACGCTGATTCGAAGGGATCGACATCGACAACGCAGATCCCTGCATCGTAGTTGGTTACATACACGTAACCAGCGACGTACGCCAGGTTCTGGTAATCACCGTCGATTGGGATTTCACCTGTAACGTACGCCTCTTCCGGAGATGAAATGTCTATCTTGTATAGGGTTTGAGGCCGTCCGGCTGCATAAGCGGTGTCTCCATCAAGTACCAGCCCGAACGAGTAGTCGCCAAGTGGTACGTTGTGGACAATCGCCGCGGTTTCAGGTGGTGTGATATCGACTATTGCCATGCCCGCGTTTCCTTTGAGAACGTAAGCATAACCGTCTTCCACTACGATGTTGGCAGTAGTCATGGAAATCGTTGTTACCAGTTCGGTAAGTTCGACCGGCTCGACATGAATCACCCGGAGCGCACCATCTCCACCGGCATACACGTAGCCGCTATCGAAATCAATACGTTTGAGGGTGCCTGAACCGGTTGAAAATGTTTTGACAATCTCCGCGCTTTCCGGAGGAATGATATCGACTATTACCAACTCCCCGATATCGGGCGGAGGCCACATAGCAAGGGTTGACGTAGCTACATACGCATAATCGCCTGAAACCACTACGTCGTGAGCCAGCAGGGATGTGTTAACGATTTTTGCTATGTGTGCTGATTCAATGGGTTGGACATCTACGATCACAAGCCCCCCGTCCCGTGTGGCTACATACGCATACCCATCATGCACGGTAACAGCCTGCGAGTTTCCGGACAGGTTTATCTTTTTTATCCAGGCTGGGTTTACGGGATCGCTCAGATCGAAGATATGTAGTCCATTGATATCGCCCGCCACGTAGGCGTACGTTCCGCTGATACAGATATCCCTTGGTGTGATGTTGATCTCCGGTGGCACATGGTCCATGAATCCGATGAGACCATCCTGCTCCACTATGTTTACCAGGAGAGGTTTTGCGAGGGTGTTCGACCATCCGCTGTCGGTGGTCACACGGAACTGCACCTCGAACATTCCCGGTATATCCCACGAATGGCATGCCTGCTGACCCTCCTCATCGAAAATACCGTCGTTATCCCAGTCCCATTCGTAGAGGATTATCGTACCACCGAGTGGATCGTAGGAGCCCTGGTCGAAGAAATGCACTCCGACATCCACAATCTCCGGATCGGGATCGAATCCGGCAGATACAACGGGAAGGCTGAGATTGATGTTCACAACAATTTCAAGCGGTTCATCGAGAAGGTCAGTGCTTCCCTCGTCATCCGTGACCTCCATCTGTACAAAGTACGATCCCTCTTCGCTCCATGAATGCTGAGCTTCGACGCCTTCCTGGTCGTTCAGCCCGTCGTTATCCCAGTCCCAGTTCCATTCTATGATTTCCTGACCATTGCAATCGGTGTCAAAGGAACCGGACCCATCGAATGTGACAAGGTCCCCGATGTAAACGGAGTACTGATCGGCTTCCGCGACAGCGGTTGGTGTATGATTGGTATATTCAACAACTTCGAGTGTAATTATCCCGTAAGCCGAAAGATCGAGCCACCATTTTTGCAGTGGATTATTTTCCGCCGCCATTTTACGTATCAGGCAGTCGTAGAATCCGGGAGTTACAAAGTTCCCGTGGGTTATTACTGCTTCGTAGCGTGTGAATCCATCGCCGTCCTCGACCCATTCAGCTTCGATCCATCCATTGACAATCCCCGGGCATTCAATTTCGACAGGCTGAACATCATCCTTGCCCTGCCAGTCGTAAACGTCGACAGTTATTATTTCTTCCCCGCCGCAATCCGTAAGCCCTTCTGCGACCTCTTCAACTGTAATAGATAGCTGCCATGCTTCCGGGCAGTTAGCATCGATGCCGAAATCGGTCATCGGATCTGTCACCGGTACGGTTAGCGGTGGAGTCCAGCACGCATCGACCGCATATCCCATGATGAAAGGACCGTCGGGTAACGCCATCTCGTAAGTGACTGTTACGGTATCTCCTGCGTAAAATGCATTTCGCGTGTTTGCCGGATCGTCGGACAGGAACCGCTTGTACCCGTTTAGTTCAGCATCGGGAACAGGGATTGTGGCAAATTTGCCGTGCTGATATCCCTCGAATCCGTGAAATGCTGTCGCCGAGTGGTAAAGCGTCGTGTACCCGTCAGCGTTCGCAAGCCCTCCTTCGTCGGTGCATTGTGATGAGTATTTCAAACCCGATTGCGGGAACTCGCAGCACGACGCGAACATTACAATCCCCCGGACGTCGAATCCCGTGAAATCCGGGTTGTCGAACGGGTGGGTGAGTTCGATGTCGACATAGTGGGTGCCGTAGCCGGAATTCGAGATAGATGTAATTTTCAGACAGTCGGTGCAGGGACCGTTCTCAAGCCAGTTCAGTACATTAAAATGCCCCTCAGTCGACCTTACCGGGATCAACTCGAAGTCACCGCTGCGTGGATCGATAAAGACATTGACGTACATCCAGAGCTGATGAGAGGCTTTAGCTGCCCATTCGGTTGTTTGTACGGTTGTTTCAGTGACGGATATGTCTGGCAGTGCTGGATCCGATCCGGATGCACAGCCGGTCGATACCAAAAAAAGCAGTAACATTAAAGCCTGTATTGATCTGATTTTAAAAGCCATACCACTCACCAAAGTTGGACAATTCGTAAACCTGTCGAAACGCCTGCGACGCAGGCGATATTGTCGTCCACGGCAACAGCATTCGGAGCGCCCGTCAGTTCAATTTCATCAAAGATAAATGCATCCTCGACAGTGGCGGCATCGATGATTACCAATGCTCCGGGTGAATTGTAGACCGACTTGGTTACGTAGATGTAGTCTCCCGGTTTCGCAAGCCCGCGGTGTTCTCCGCCGATCGGGATGGATTTCAGCACGCTGATATCGCCGGGCTGCGTGATTCCGTAAATTTGCAGACCGCCAGGTCTGGCAATATAGGCGTATTCATTATCTACCATGATATCGTAATAACTACTCGGGAAGATATATTCAGACACGTGCAGGAATGGCGAGGACGGATCGCTGATGTCGTAAAGCGTTAGATAGTAATCACTGGTGACCATGCATGCGTAGTTGTCGTTGACGTCGATACATCTCCCCCAATATTCCAGAGGGATTGCCGTGACCAGGTTTGGGCTTTCGGGCGGATCGATGTCGAGAATCGTGAAATCCGCAGCGACTATATATGCGTAGCCGCCAGAGACGGTGAGAAAACTCCCGGTCACAGGGTACGTAGCCACAACCGAGGCGGTCTCGGGTGGATCGATGTCGAGAATTGAAAGGCCCTCATCGAGCACGAAGGCGTAGCCTCCCGAGACCTCGATGTCGGAGGTCCAACCATTGACAGGAACTGTGTTGAGTATGTAAGCCTCCACGGGATCAGTCATGTCGACGATCTTCACGGTATTTGAAAGATAGGTCAGTACGCAGGCGTAATCACCCGATATTGCAACGTATCTCGCTCCTACGCAGGTTGGAAGTATGTTGACGATAAATTCTGAGCCTGTTGGGTCGATATCAACAACGCCGAGGCCTTCGGGCGATGTAAAGTATGCGTAACCGCTTCCGGTATCGATGG
>JAUWTM010000038.1 GCA_030614715.1 Planctomycetota bacterium | reverse complement strand
GTGGGAACGACCCCACTCGCTCACGCTCGGGGCTCTGTATAATTGGGGTACGGATCGCCGGGGTGCTGATGGTTGGGGCAGTGATGAACTGGATTTAGTTTGAACCATGTAATACCATTCCTGCGTCTATACTCTACGCGTTCTTGTTTTACCGCTTTACTCAAATTCGAATCACCGGAGGAGTCAGTTATGTCATTACCCAGACATTCATTCCCCAGACGTCCACTCACCATGACCTCATTCGTTCTCGCACTGGTCATGCTTACTTTCATGCCCCACGCGATGGCTACCGGGGCACTCGTCGAGACCACCGCCGACGATCAGTCCGACATCGCCATCACCATCTACAACGACGGAACCGGTCTCGTGAAGGATACACGGGCACTCGACCTGCCGTCCGGCCAGTTCGACCTGAACTTCATGGACGTGGCATCGTCGATCGATCCCACGAGCGTCCATTTTGTCAGCCTGACCGATCCCGATGCGCTCATTGTCCTCGAACAGAACTATGAATACGACCTCGTGAGCACCGCGGCCCTGTTCCAGAGGAATATCGAAAACGACGTCACCATCCAGACCGAGGACGGGCGCACGATCAACGGTGTTCTCCTCGCATACGACGGAAACCTCGTCATCCAGACCCACGAGGGGATTGTAATCGTCAACAATCCTGTCGAGGTCCGGTTCGATGAGCTTCCCGAAGGCCTGATTACAAGGCCCACGCTGAGATGGTTGCTCATCAACAACGAAGAGGGTCAGCACGAATGCGAAATGAGCTACCTGACGTCGGGAATGCGATGGAATGCCAACTACGTCGCGATCGTCGGCCAGAACGATGACGTCCTGGACCTCACCGGCTGGGTGACGATCAATAACAACTCCGGCGCATCGTACACCGACGCAATGCTGAAACTTGTCGCCGGTGAAATCCATCGTGTGCAACCCGATTACGGTATGTATGCGAGAAATGCTTTAGCTGCACCGCAGGCGGGTTATGGTGGTGGTGGTGGTTTCGAGGAGGAATCATTCTTTGAATACCACCTTTACACGCTCCAGCGACCCGCGACAGTCCTCAACAACCAGCAGAAGCAGATCAGCCTTCTCGAGGGTGAGGGGATCGGGGTAAACAAGATATTCGTCTTCGAGCCCGGTCACTACTATTACAGCGGCGACACGATGGAAGCCGACATCCAGGTCCGTCTCCAGTTCATGAACTCGGAGAGTAACGGTCTCGGAATCCCGCTGCCAAAGGGCATCCTGAGGGTCTACAAGGAGGATTCATCGGGAGCGCTCCAGTTCATCGGCGAGGACTCAATCGATCACACCCCAAGGGACGAAGAGATCGAGATATTCCTCGGTGAAGCGTTCGATATCGTAGGTGAAAGGATCATCATGGACCGACGCGAGATCCGTCACGACACGTGGGAGTACGACGTAGAGGTAACGATCCGCAACCACAAGGACGAGCGGGTCGAGATCACGTACTGGGATCACGTCTGGGGCGACTGGGAGGTCAGGATCAGCTCCCACGAGTACGAACAGAAGGATGCAAGCACGGTTGAGTTCATCATCCCCGTCGACGCGGATGGTGAGACTGTTCTGACATACACGATACGTCGTGAGTGGTAGCAAATTAAGCTGGAGGAGAAAATTGACTGACAAGGGAAATAAATCATTAACGACACTGGCAGACGATCAGACGCATGTCGCGATCACGATTTACAACGATGGCACGGGTCTGGTCAAGGACACCCGAAGCCTGAACCTGCCGGACGGCAACTTCGACCTGATCTTCATGGATGTTGCATCACAGATCGACCCCACAAGTGTCCATTTCGTGTCGAGAACGAATCCTGGATCAATCGGGATCCTCGAACAGAATTACGAATACGACCTTGTATCGACCGAAGCTCTGTACAAGCGTCATATAGACATGCCCGTCAAGCTGCGAAACAAACAGGGCAGGGAGATGGAGGGGGTACTTCTCGCTTACGACCAGGGAAAAGTTGTCATCCAGACCGTCTCCGGGATTGTCATTGTCAACAACGCTACGGAAGCGGAGTTCAGCGAACTTCCGGAGGGACTCATCACGAGACCCACGCTCAGATGGTCTCTCATCAGTGCGAAAGCAGGCGTGAATGTCTGCGAGATGAGCTACCTGTCCGATGGCATGAACTGGAAGGCTAACTACGTCGCGGTTGTCGACAAGGACGATGACAACCTTGACCTCGCTGGCTGGGTAACCATTGATAACACCTCTGGTGCTTCCTACAAGGACGCGAATCTCAAGCTTGTGGCCGGCGAAGTGCATCGTGCTCCACCCGAAGAACCACCGTACGTGAGATCTCCGAGTGTACTAAAATCGATGGCACTCGGAGCTGGAGCCCCTTCGTTCGAGGAGGAGTCATTTTTCGAGTACCACCTCTACACCCTCCAAAGGCCCGCAACGGTCCTCAACAACCAGCAGAAGCAGATCAGCCTTCTCGAAGCAGATGGAGTCAGCGTCACAAAGGTATTCCTCTTCGAACCACGGGTGAACTACTGGTATGCGAAAGACAGCTGCAGGGAGAATGTGAAAGTTCACCTCGAATTCAAAAATTCCGAGGAATCAGGACTCGGTATGCCGCTTCCGAAGGGCCTTATACGCGTTTACAAGGCCGATTCCGAGGGTGCACTTCAGTTTATCGGTGAGGACAGGATCGATCACACCCCGAAGGACGAGGACATGACCATCATCATGGGGGAAGCGTTCGACGTCGTCGGGGAACGTACTGTCCTTGATCAGAAAAAAATCGGCAAGAAGAAGCATGAGAACATCTGGGATTACGAGGTCGAGGTCAGGCTGCGTAACCACAAGGATGAGGACATCGAGGTCAAGTACGTCGACAGGGTCTGGGGGGACTGGGAAGTTAAGAAATCGACCCATAAGTACGTGGAAAAATCCGCCACGAAGCTCGAATTCGTTATCAAGGTTAAAGCCGACAGCGAGGAAGTCCTGACCTACTCGATCCGTCGGCAGATCTGATTTAAAAACGAGGGTAAACCATGAAATACGTTAAATCTTTCAGCCTTATAGCAACACCGATTATAGCCGTCCTGTTGATTGTCATGCTCTGCGTTCCGGGTGGAACCGTCGCCGGATCAAATGTCGAGACAACCGCTGACGATCAGACGAGCATCGCGATCACCATCTACAACGACGGTACAGGTCTGGTCAAGGACACCAGGGAGCTTGATCTCCCGCGCGGTGAATTCGACCTGATCTTCATGGATGTTGCATCGGGCATCGACCCGACCAGTGTCCACTTTATCAGTAACACCAATCCCGATTCCATCTCGGTGCTCGAGCAGAATTACGAATACGACCTCGTCAGCACCTCGGCCCTTTACCGAAGGCATATCGACCATGACATTACCATCAGGACTGAGGATGGCCGTACGATCGACGGTGTCCTGCTGGCGTACGATGGCAACCTGGTCGTCCGGACATCGGAAGGGATCGCGGTAGTGAACAATGCTGTCGAAGTGGAGTTCGAGAATCTGCCGGAAGGTTTAATTACACGCCCGACACTCAGGTGGTCATTGATCGGTAATCGCGAGGGTACTAACGAGTGCGAAATGAGTTACCTGACTACCGGACTCGGCTGGAATGCAAATTACGTCGCGGTTGTTGGTGAAAATGATGACGTTCTCGATCTTACTGGATGGGTAACGATAAACAACACGTCCGGTGCCGCTTACAACGATGCCGAACTGAAACTTGTCGCGGGAGAGGTGCATCGCGTCCAGCCCGAAATCTATCCTTCGGAACAAGTGTATTATTATATGGATGGTGACGACGTAGAATGCGAGGAAACGGGTTTCGTCGAGGAATCTTTCTTTGAGTACCACCTCTACACGCTCCAGCGACCCGCGACTGTCCTGAACAACCAGCAGAAGCAGATAAGCCTTCTCGAAGGTGAGGGAATCGAGACTAATAAGATCTTCCTCTTCGATCTCGGCTACGATTACTACTATTCGGGTGACACGTCATCGGCGGAAATCCAGGTGCGTCTGCAGTTCATGAATTCCGAGGATAACGGGCTTGGAATCCCGATTCCTGCCGGCCTCCTGCGTGTTTACAAGGAGGATTCCTCCGGGTCCCTGCAATTTATCGGCGAGGACAGGGTCGATCACACGCCGAAGGATGAGGAGATAGAAGTTTTTCTCGGTGAGGCATTTGATATAGTTGGCGAACGCATTATCATGGACCGACGGCAGATTCGTGACGACATGTGGGAGTACGATGTCGAGGTAACGATCAGGAATCACAAGGATGAACCGGTTGTAATCACCTACTGGGATCACGTCTGGGGTGACTGGGAGGTCAGAAGGAGCAGCATCGAGCACCGTCAGAAGGACGCCAGTACCGTAGAGTTCATGATCCCTGTAGACGCTGATGGTGAGACGACCCTGACTTACACGATACGTCGCGAGTGGTAACTTGAAATCGGATTTGGGGAATATTCATCCTTAGCCTTATATGAATGATTTAATATTGCATTCTATTGGAAACCACCTATAATTTACTGACTGGCTGTTAATCGCGCCTTCATTCTAATCACAGAGGAGAATGAGGAGGGTATTACAATGATAGAAAAATCTGCTGCTATTAGCGTATCCACGGATGCATTTATTGAGTTCCTCGAGCTTGCCGTGGCCCACTGTGACACGGCTGTCTACATGATCAGTGCCGAGGGGGAATTCCTCTACGTCAACAACGCTGTCTGCATGCACACGGGTTACACCAGGGAAGAACTTCTGACCATGGGCGTTCCGGACCTCGATCCCTGGTACGATTCCACTGAATGGCCGCATCACTGGAAGGAAATCATGGAGGGTGGTACCCAGGTTTTTGAGTCCCGTCACAAGCGAAAAGACGGGACCACTATCCCGGTCCAGATTAAAGCCATGCCCATTGAAATCGGGGGGGACAAGTGCATGTGCTCGTTCTCACTGGACATCTCGGTCCTAGCTTATACTAAATCCATGCTTAAGGAAATAAAAGACCAGTTCGATGTCCTCTTCCAGGCGAGTAACGACTGGATCTTCATTATTGATGACAAGGGCATGATTCTCAGGGCTACCCAAAAAGCCTGTGACAGCCTGGGTCTGGATGAGGTGGACGTTCTGGGCCACAAAATCAGCGAGTTCATGGCCCAGGAGTCGCAGGAACATTTCACAAGCATGTTCCCCGCGATCCTGAAGGATGACGATGCCATGTGTAATATTAAATTCTGTCATCGTGACGGCACCATCCTGACCCTGGACTGCTACCCAAGGGTTATTGTTGACGAATTCGATATTATTACCTCGGTCATGATCATGCAAAGGCATTAGGTAAGTGTGCGTTAGAGTTTTTGTTCCTGATACTACGAACACCCGGCGACGGGTGTCGAAGCTGCTAATGCAGTCTCTTTTTTTAAATAGGATAAGGTTGTGTGTTCCCAATACCTCCCTCAAGCATACTTTTTCACCTAACTGACCAAACCTCTCCCAATGCCTCCCTCAAGCACACGATGTTGCCCACTTTCCCTTTGTTCAACTGGTGCTTGAGGGTGCCTCATCTAATGTAGACTTCCCCAACCAATTAACCAAACCCCTACCTATGCCGCCCTTACGCGCACGATGATGGTCACTTACTCTGGTAAAGTCGGGCGCTTAAGGGTGTCTCACCTTATGCACACTTACCCATCCATCACCCCAGCCTGTAACCAACCGATCCCGGCTTGCATTACCAATACGCTTGTTATAAGATGATATAGCGTTTTGGCAGGAGATTCACATTTCCGTAGGAGGCCTGGAATGAAAAACTGGTCGGCTGTCCTTTTTGCTTTAATTACAAGCTTAATTTTTGCTGTCGGCTGGTCCACAAGTGGCAGCAGTCCGATAACTCCACTTGATCCGGTTGATCTCACATCAGGAAACGAGGTAAGAGACGCAACGGCGAGCAACACCCATCTCTGGGGTTATTACGACGTCCACATCGATCCCGAAACACTGGTTGTGAGTGCGAATCTCAGCAGGTCCGCGATGTTCACCGCGAACTGCGTCAATTTCCTTAACAGCATGACCGGGAGTATCGGATTTAATATCTACAACATCGACGAGACCCCGACTTATATCGATGTTGACCTGATCGTTTCTTTAACCCATCCATTCCCGGGTTTACCGCAATATCACGGTTACGACGTCCGTGGCGTTTTCATGGGGGACGCATCGGAATCGATGGCTTACAATCCCGCGTTAAACTACCCTGTATTCGATGTCGACCAGGGATTCCAGCGTGACCCATCCGATCCCCAGGGAGCCGACGGTCATCCGGACGGATATTCGCGATGGTTCAATATGGCTGAATTCACGGGACCGGGGCTGCCGCTTTTTACTTACACGCAGGGTGTTTTCGCGACACCCGGTTATACCGGAACAGCTACCCTCAGCCCGTTCAAGTATTTCGCTGACAGCCTTGGTGAAAACGAAAGCCTTCCAGCATGGCTTCAGTCGAACCCGGACCTGCACGGTGTTTTCTCCTCCGGAGCGGTTAACCACCGTGACTACAAGCTGAGATTTTCCGCCGACGGCCCGTTGAATTTCAGTTACGCGGTACTCGCGAACTGGAACGGTCCCGAGCCCGAGAATCATCCTTCCAACGCACCGGAAGCAGTCGGCTGCATAGCTGTTCAGGGCGGGACCGTGTATTACATCGATGATACAAACTGGGGCGGGACTGTCGACCTGGACCTGACGATCTACGACTGGGGTGAATACCAGGTATCGGGCGCGATGGAGGAGTACAACATCTACATCGAATCGACCGCCCTGACTTCGGTCTACCAACTGACTCCTGATGAAATGACTCCGACTGAACAGGGTGAAAATTACTTAAAATATTTTGCCGATTTCGATGCGGACGCCCTTGAAAGCGCCGAGGGTAACGAGTTCTGGGTGATCGTCGAGAATCCGAACTTCGATTACACGAATGAGTTTGGTGTACTGAATGACGCCTGGGAGGATCCGGTCACCGCGTTCTTCCGATTCGATCTTCAAGTCGGGGCAATTATCCCGACGCAGGTCCCAGTGTGCGATCTCCTGATTGAGCCGTGTTCCCTTCATTATTGGGACATAACTGACCATGTCGCGGTTACGTTCGACGCTTCGGGTTCGTACGATCCCGATGGTGACCCGTTCACCTACCACTGGGACTTCGATGGCGATGAAATCTATGACGAAGCCGGTGACGACGACTATACGGGTGATCCCTGGAACCCCACGCATGATTACTACGAGGACGGAACATGTAATCTGAAGGTCGTGGACGTACACGGTGCATTTTCTGTGTGTACAGTGGATGTGGATATCGTTGAGGAGCCGTCAAAGAACATTCCACTGCGGGAATCTCCATGGGTGGCAAGGGACTTCGCGGTCGATCCATCGAACGGTGAACTCCACATCCTTTATTACTGGAACAACACCGCGAACAACACGCACTGGATCGAAACGTGGATCTACAGCCCGTGTGATCTCTACGAGGAGCCTCAGTCCGCACACCACACCGCACCACAGGGAGCGAGGTATTACAGGATCGATGTATCACCGATGCATTACAGTGTTATAGGCGGACCTGTCACGGGCGCGAGCGGCAAGGTGAGGAATATCGACCCGGACGGAAACGACCTCGGTCCGAACTGGATTATCAACTGCACCGAGGTCTGGTGTTTCAATGCTGGTGGAAACTGGGAGTACGATCACTGCACGATCTACCCGTTCCCGAATCCACCCTGGAACCCTACCGGTCACTCGACCTTCCTGTACCGTGCTCCCTACAGCACCTTCAGCACGTGGGAACAATCGGCACAGATCTACTGGAGCCAGCTCGGTCTCGGGTACAACAGGGTGTACGCTGGCCACATCAGGGGTACCGACCCGGATGCGTCCGGAGATACATTCTGGGTGCTGACCGATCCGGGGAATCCAGCAACCACTGACTACTACGGCGCCAGGTGGCAGCTTATTGCAAGTCCGGGAGGCCTTTCAGGTCTGTCCTACAACAATGCGTATTTCGGGACTGGCAGCCGTACGGATGCCGACACCTGCTGGTATAACGCACGCGACATGACAAGGAATTCCGATGACGTGCTGCTGGTTCTCGATGAACTTTCCGATGGAACGGGACGGGTCAAGGGTTTCAACGGCGATGCGACCGGTGGTACATCGCTTGGTGGATTCGATATTCCGGACAGCGTCAACGGAACACCGTTGAGAATCGATTCGAGCGACTATCTCGATCCCGTCTATGGAAACCTTGTATACGTTCTTCACGGTGATGCTTCTGACGGTTACCTGATGAGCATTTACTTCGAAGATGAACTTCCGTGGTAATACCGAATTACTAAATAAGGGCTAATCCATCCCCGGTTGAGTGCCGGGGATTTTTAATTACTCAATCGGGGTGAAAGTAATTCCATAATTCCTGTCTGTAAATAAAATGTCTGTGTTAAAAAATCGCCAGTAAATATTTTTCATATTAGTTATTCTTTCAGAGTTCCAACCATCAGCAGGTTCGATAAGTACAGCGTAAGCGTCTTCATCGAGAATGATAATCTGACCTGAATTCCCGGGGGTGATATCAAGCTCAATCGATTCGGACTCGGGGGCATCGGGAAGATAGAAATCCCCTCTCGTTGTGTTCATATTTCGCATTGACCCAAGCCTTGGATTGATGTCCGCTGAAAAGAGGGAATGCATGGGGACGTAATTATTGTATTCATTAAGCTCGATTCCCCATCGCCTGAATTGTCGTCCGGCCACGAGGGTAACGTCTTCCCCATCGGGGAGGTTTCTCACGAATTCCGAAACGTAGCGGATCTCTCTCTCAATGGACCGGATGTGAGAGAGCGAGTGGATGCCGTTCGATGTAAGGAAAGAGTGATATGAAATTATTAGTAGGAGGGCAGGGAGAAGCCATGCAATTTTTATCGGCTTATTGCCGATCCCGATCGTTATTTTTTCAACCAATTGACTGCAGAACCAAGCCATAATGGGGATCAAAGCCGGTGAGTAAATCAGCGAATATCGTATTGAGTAGTAGATAAATATGTTGAATATGAGCAGCGGTAAAAATACTATGAGCACGACTGCCCTGTTATGACCTGTGAACCAGCCGGTGTATTTACTCCTGTTAACCAGGCTCCACCCAATGATGAAGATCACGATCCACCCGATGACATGCAGTCCGCTGATTGCGGATGGTGTGTTCATTAACGCCGTCAGATTATCAACAAGCCGCTGGATGGTGTGATCTGGCGCCAGGAAGTACGCAGCTTGTCCACGAACTGCATTAATGTAAATTGCGAGTCCACCGGAAGCTTTCAACGTTGGAATGAGCCAGCTGCATGTGATAAAACCGGACAGGACCAGTCCCGCGAGGTTTTCCCACCACCTGCGTTTGATCGCAAGGTAGAGTCCGAGAGGAATAAAAAAGAGAAGCAGGTTGGGTCGGAAGCCTCCTGCGATTGCGAACACGGAAAGCCATAATAGCCATGGTCCGGAATTTTTTTTATCGGAGCGGGGATCCAATCGCATGGCGATCATGATTAACAGCGTTGCGAATAATCCTTCCCAGGTGTACGAGAGTGCCTGAGCACCGAAGAAGAGCCTGGCGGGTGCGGCAAGAGCCAGTAGCGCCGCAGCCATTGGGATATCCGATCGGTTCGGGAAAAATCGGGACGCGAGTGCGTAAATTGCAGGAATCAGGAGGGCTGATCCGAGAGCGCTTGTGACGAGTAGTGCGGTGTGATCGTCGCAGCCGGTCATCCACTGGATGAGTTTTGCTAATATTAATAAAAACAGGTAGCCCGGTGGATGCGGCTGATGATCGACCGGTGAAAATCTCTCCATACCCAGCACGAACTGGCATGCGTCCCAGTCAACAGGGATGACTGACCGTGTCAGGAAGATTGCTCCGCCTGTAATAAACAGGATGACGTAGATTAAAATTCCTGTAGCTGGATTCTTTCGCGCAGGCTTCGTCACAGGTCACAGTATACAAATATTATTTATAGAGGTAAGCGATTAAAAATAATAAATGCTGACTTTTCCAGGTTTCATTCCGGGGATTTTTTTTATTCCGATTCAATGGGTACGACTGAAATGCCCCAGGGACTATCGGTCACAATGATATCTGTTGGGAACAATCGCCAGTATATATTTTCACGTGACGTGATTCTCTCGGGTATCCAGCCCTCGCGCGGCTCCAAAAGGTTGTTGTACGCGTCTTCATCGAGGAAGATTATCTGATTTCCAGCATCGGGTGGCTTCAGCAGTTCGACTGATTCCGATTCAGGTGCGTCGGGTTGATAGAAATCGCCACGTGTCGTGTCCATGTCCTGCATGGATGTTAGTCTTGGATTCAGGTCAGCGGGATACAAGGCGTGCATGGGATGGAAGACACGGAATTCGGATAATGCCACTCCCCAGGGTCTGAATTGACGTCCCGCCACTATTGTTACATTCTCTGTATTACCAAAAGTTTTTACGAATTTAGCGACGTGGTTGATCTGTATTTCGGAATAACGGAGATGTACAAGCGAATGAATGTTGGTCGAGGTCAGAAATGAATAAATTGAAACGATCATGAGCAGGCACGGAATTAACCATGCCAGTTTTATTTTTTTTCCTTCCCTTCGATGTTTGATCCTGTCGGTAATAAGGCTGCAGAGCCATGCCATCAAGGGGATAAGAATCGGAAAGTACAGTAGCGAGTAACGCATCGTGTAGAAAATGAACGTATGGAACAGCACGAGGGGTATGAACACAATGATCCAGAGTGTACGTGTATCCCGACGCGGAAAGGGTTTCGCAGCTTTATCCTTTGAAAGAAGGGCAACACCGATGATTGCTAAAATAATCCACCCAAATACATGGAGCCCGGAGATTGCTGAAGGTGTATTGAAAATTGCCGTGAGATTGTCAAGAATTCTCTCGCTTCCCAGACCCGATGCGAGGAAGTAATTGCTGTGACCGCGTAACGCGTACAGGTATTTATCCAGTCCTTCACATGCAGCTGCTGTTGGAACCAGCCAGGTGCACGTAATCAGGCTGAACAGCACTAGACTTACCAGATTCTCCCACCACCTCCGATTAATTGCCAGAAAAATACCCAGCGGCAGTAGTAACAGGAGCAGGTTGGGTCTGAATCCTCCAGCAATGGCATATACTGCTGTCCAGAGCCACCAGAAACGTGATTTATTACCACCTGCCTGATCATCAATGATATCCAGCGCGATCAGGATCAGCAGCGACGCAAACAGACCTTCCCATGTGTATGAAAGCGCCTGTACGCCGAAGAAAAGCCTTGATGGCGCCGCCAGCGCGATAAATGCAGCCCCGATCGATATATCCAGCCTGTCAGGAAAGAGTCTTGTCGTGATCCTGTAGATTGCGGGAATAAGCAAAGCCGACCCCAGGGCACTTGTAAGGAGCAGGGCAGTGTGGTTATCGACATGTGTTATCCATTTAATCCACTGAGCCAGTGAAATGAAGAAGAAATACCCCGGTGGATGCGGCTGATGATCGACCGGCGAGAATCTTTCCATTCCCAGCACGAACTGGCACGCGTCCCAGTCGGTCGGAAAGTTGGATCGGGTCAGAAAGACCGCTCCGCCGGCCAGAAACAGGATTAAGTAGATAATGTAGGTCAGGATGGATTTCTTACGGTCAGCCTGTTGCACAGGTTACAGTATAGCAATTTTTAACCTCTGAAAATACCGCTCTAAAGTAGTCAGCCCCGCCTGGGGGGGGCGGGGCTGAATCCTGTAGCGGGATGCATGAGGGGGGTAATGCCATTTTTATGTGCAAGTCCGGTGAAATACTTACGCCGTTACAGCAGCCGGACTAAGCTATCAAACCTGCTAAGTGCTCTTCTCGTACGTCTCCTCGTACTCCGATAACCGAAACGTTCAGTGTGACATCCGGGCACGCAGCCTTCAGGGCTTCAGCCGTTGCCATCACTATTCCGGTACAACACGGCACTTCCATTCTTACTACCGTTACTCTTCTCGGTTTTGCCGTACTGAATATCGCTTCCAGTTTTTCCCTGTAATGAGCGAGATCATCGAGCTTCGGGCAGCCAACCAGCGCGACCCGACCCTTCAGGTATCGACTGTGGAAGTCCGGAAGCGCGAACGGAACGCAGTCCGCTGAAATCAACAGATCCGCGCCCTGCAGGAACGGGGCGTGTGGAGGAACCAGCATTAACTGCACTGGCCAGGTGGCCAGTGCCGATGGACCTGATTCCTCCACAACGTCCTGTTCAGGTTTTTCCTTCCTCTCGATGGTCCTCATGGCCGACCCCGGACAACCGCATGCAACTGGTTGCTCGACAGCCGCCTGTTCTGCCTTCTTCATCGATGTCAGGTGTATTTCAACTGCTTCCTCGTCAAAGTCGGCAGCTTCGCGTTCTTCTATCGTGATCGCATCCTGGGGACATTCACCAAGACATGCTCCCAGTCCGTCGCAGAAACTATCATTTATCATGCGGGCTTTCCCGTCGATTATCTGTAACGCGCCTTCGGCACACGATGGCACACATAACCCACAACCGTCGCATTTTTCCTCATCAATTTTAACCATCATTCGTACTGTCATTTTGATAACACTCCTGCTTTTTCAATTAAATCATGCAATGTCGTGTTGGCAAGGTAATTCCTGATTTGACTGTTCAATGACTCGTTCAACCCGCCGAGAATGCAGTTCTCACGCCGGCACGCCTTGTTGTTCAGAAGGCAGTTATCCTCGTCGAGTTTGCCGTCTATTGCCTCGTAAACTTCGAGCAGGATTGTTTCACTGGCTGGGTTTGCCAGCCGGAAACCTCCACCCGGTCCCCGCGTTGACAATACAAGGTTAACCTTGCCAAGACGCTGCAGCACCTTGCTGAGATGAGCCTCGGATACGAACAATTCATCTGCAGCCTGCTTGGCTGGTATCAGGTTGCCCGGATTCTCGGCCAGGATGACCATTACGTGTAGAGCTAGTGATGCCGCGTCTGAAATTTTAAGTATATTTCCCATATTGAATCCCTCATGCCATTGGGGTATTCCGGAACCAATATACCAGAATTACCCGGTTTGTCAATATAGATGCATTATTTTTATAAAAAATTATCTTCTGACCTTAAATATCGGATATTTCATTCTTTGCCAGAGCGGTACATTGTGCTATTCTCATCATTCGTACAAGACCAGACCAACCTGGACGTTTCCCCTGGAGGAGAAATGTAATGGCAAAGAAAATTGGTGTACTTCTGAGCGGATGCGGTGTCAAGGACGGATCCGAGATTCATGAGGCCACACTGACACTACTTGCACTGGACAAGCTCGGTGCCGATATTGTCCCGATCGCGGTCAGCAAACAGGGTGACGTGGTCGATCACGCGAAAGGCCAGGCAGTTTCTGAAAAACGAAACACCTTATCTGAATCTGCCAGGATCTCTCGAGGTGACATCATCGATGCCGCGAGAACCCGTGCAAGGGAACTTGACGGTTTAATTCTGCCGGGTGGGTTAGGTGCGGTTACGAACCTCAGCAATTTCGCCAACAAGGGCTACCTGTGCAATGTCGATCCATCAGTGGGAAAACTGATTGCCGGTATGATTGATGATAAGAAGCCTATCGGCGCTATGTGTATCGCGCCTGCAACTCTGGCTGGTGCTTTGAGGGACATTGCAGTCGAAGGTGTCAAATTAACAGTCGGAAACGATCCCGACACCGCGGCTAAGATTGAGCAGATGGACCAGGTACATGTTGAATGTGCCGTCGATGACTGTGTAATCGACGAAGAGCATAAAGTCGTTACCACACCCGCTTACATGCTTACTGAGCGGATCAGCGAGATCGTACCGGGAATTGAGAAACTAGTTAAAACTGTTTACGAGATGGCATAACTCCGTTTTTTGAAGGAACCTTCAAGGGGAAGGTATGGAATCGGTATCAGGCCTTTCGGAGAGGAGGGGCTGTAAGTTTCAATAAAAGATGAAATTGTAAACCGGGCTATCGGGCTCGGTGCGGATCTGGTTGGGTTTGCCAGGGCTGAGAAACTCGGTAGTGAAGCCGGGGATCTCGACACGTGGCTCAGCCAGCGCTACCACGGTGCTATGAACTGGATGGCGGACAACGTGGAAGTCCGCAACGATCCTGCCAGGCTTCTCTCCGGATGCGGGACAATTATCGTAATCGCCGTTAACTACTACACACCACAGCTTCACCTGAAATTCCCAGATTTCCCGAAGATATCCCGCTACGCATGGGGCAGGGACTACCACAAGGTTGTGTCGGGTATTCTCAAGAAACTGGCTGTTGAAGTTCAGGATATTGCTGATGCTGCCGGGATCGGGAATGTCAATTACCAGGTTGCGGTCGACACGGCTCCGTTCCGCGACAAGGTCTGGGCTCAGAAAGCCGGCCTCGGCTGGATCGGTAAGAATTCCACGCTGATTACAAGGAAATTCGGCTCATGGGTGTTCATCGGATCCCTTCTCACGAACCTGCATCTGGAGCCTGATTCGGAACATCCGGATCATTGCGGAACGTGCACGAGATGCATTGACGCGTGCCCGACTGAAGCTCTTGTGGGGCCGTCGCAGCTTGATTCACGGGCCTGCATCAGCTACCTGACGATCGAGTACGAAGGTCACATCCCTGACAGGTACTGCGAAAAATTAAGCGGCTGGATTTTTGGCTGTGACATATGTCAGGACGTGTGCCCGTGGAATCGCTTCGCCAAACCCACAAACACACGGGATTTCAAACCTCGTGAGGGCCTGGTGGTTCCCGACCTTCAGCTCCTGAGCCAGATGAGCGTCGAGGAATATGACTCCCTGACAAGGGGTACTGCTTTACGTCGTGCTGGCAGGGACAGGCTGAGACGTAACGCGCTTGCCGTGATGGGCCTCTTATAGCTGATCCTTTCTTTCTAATATTACAACTTTGAAACCCGTGATTAATCAAGTATAGTTTATTCTCTTACAAGTCTTTGTCCGGAGGATATCTGTAATGGCTAACATCAAGGAAGAGCAGGTTCTGGATGCACTCAGAAACGTAATGGATCCGGATCTGGGAAAGGATATTGTCACCCTCGGATTTATTGAGGATCTGAAAATAGATGGAGGCAACGTTAAATTCAGGCTTGTCCTCACTACGCCGGCCTGTCCGATGAAAAACAAGATGAAAAGCGAGGCTGAGGACAACGTTAAGAAGATCGATGGTGTTAAAGACGTTGAAATTACTCTTGATGCACGGACACCCTCGAGTCGTGAGCCTGAAGAGGCTTTTCCGGACATTAAACACGTCCTCCTGGTTGCCAGTGGTAAGGGCGGAGTCGGTAAAAGCACCGTTGCTGTCAATCTCGCGGTCGCACTTAAGGAAACAGGCTCGAAAGTTGGAATTCTCGACGCTGATATCTATGGACCGTCGGTTCCTGCGATGCTCGGAGTACGTGCACAGCCTAAGGTCGAGAACAAGAAGATGGTTCCACCTGTCGTCTTTGGAATGCCGGTAATGTCAATAGGATTCCTCGCAGATGACGATCAGGCTCTGATCTGGCGTGGTCCCATTCTTCACCAGGTGCTGACCCAGTTCGTACAGGACGTCACATGGGGATGCCTTGATTACCTCATAATCGACCTTCCTCCCGGGACTGGTGACGTGCAGATATCACTGGCGCAGCTTGTCAGGGCCTCGGCAGCTCTCCTCGTCTCAACACCCCAGGACATGGCGTTCAGGGACGTGAAACGTGCTGCTGTCATGTTCCAATCCGTGGACGTACCGGTTATCGGGCTGGTCGAGAACATGGCTGCATTCAAGTGTCCGCATTGCGGTGAAGAAACTGTTGTTTTCCCGAGTACGAACAAGGACGGTATCAGGCATATTACCGATGATATCTGGGTGGAGACGCTGGTGGGTGTGCCCCTCGAACCTGCGATAGCTGAATCATCGGAGCAGGGGGTACCCATGGTTCTGGCACATCCTGACAGCTCTACTGCTAAGTCATTTACTGAACTTGCGGGAAAAGTAGCACAGAAACTGTCAATTCTCGCTGTAAAATCCGAACAGCCTGTGGCTTCCGGTAAAACGGACCAGTGAGACGTTAGAGAAACTATGATGGACATACTACTTCGTGGTGGGCTGCTGATGTGGCCTATTCTTATTGAGAGTATTCTTGCGCTCTGGGTGATCATCGAGAGAGCGATCTACTGCACGTCCGTTCTGCCGAAGCGTCGTAAAGCGATCAACGATCTTGTGCAGGGACTTGGTAATCCCGGAAATGAGCTGACAGACATCAGCGAACTCGGGGATTTCGCGAAATCTGTAAAACGGGCGAAAGAGGAAGGCATACTGAACCAGGCTCTTCTTACAAGGCAGGCTGACAACCTTGTTACCGAGGCTGAGAAGAACCTTTCAATTCTGCACATCGTGGCACAGTCTGCGCCGCTTCTCGGCCTGCTGGGAACCGTGATGGGCTTGATCGACGCGTTCATCCAGATCCAGAACCTCGGTGGACAGGTGAATCCGTCCGACCTTGCCGGGGGAATCTGGGAAGCACTGATCACAACCGCTGCCGGTCTTACCGTAGCAATTCCGGCACTGATTGCATACATCGGGTACGGGCGGGTCGCTGACAAGTTCTCGCACAGTGTGGATTCAGCGGTCTCGCAGATTGTGCACAAGTTATCGAGAGCGGGTCTGGAAATAGAATGAGTGGGAAAGTGCAAAATAAAGCAGGTCCTGCTGTGCTCAGAAGGAAGCGACAGCGTCCACAGCCACAGATTCCCATCACGCCGCTTATCGATATCGTTTTTCTCCTCCTGATCTTCTTCATGCTCGTTACGCGTTTCCTGTCACCGAGTATCGCTGTCGCACTGCCGGAGAGCGATTCCGGCGAGATGGATGAATCCCGCGCGATTACGGTGAGCGTGGATGCTGACGGAAATTACTACCTCGATGATAATCTGCTGGGTCTCGATGAGATTACGTCGCTGATTGCCGCGGGACGGAACGCTGGTGATTTCGATGTTGTCAGGCTCCACGGAGATAGTAACGCGGACTGGCAGTTGATCATTAATGCTTTCGAAGCGATTCGAGATGCCGGTGTCTTCGATATCGCGATCGTGACCGAATCACCCGTTGATCTGCCGGAGGTCGAGTAACGTGGGCCGTGAGTTGACAGCACTCGTTATCAGCCTTATCGCTCACGTCCTGTTGTTGGCGGGACTTGCCCTGTCGCAGTACGACCCTGCCATCCCCGATACCATCAGGCTCAATATCATTCCGTTAATTGCAGATGTGCCGGAGGTAATCCCTGAGCCGGAAGATGTGGCGGAGATCGGGACACACAGGCCGGAGCAAAATTTTGAAGATATTAATCGGGATGTGTCATCTCCTGCTGATGACATCGAGGATGCCGAACCAGTAGTTCCGCAAGTGAACGATACCGACCCATCTGGACTACCGGCAGAGAACCACGAAACCGGTGAATCGGGACCCTCTGTCGATGGGGCAGGGGATTCGTCTGGTGAAAGTGTCGTGGATAGCAACCCACCGTCGGACGCTGAAACAGAAATCCCGGCTGACAATGGTGCCCCGGGTGAAGAAGAAGATGCGGTTGAAACAGGAATCGATCTTGATGCGATCAGATCAGATTATTCTTCGAGAGTTCTTGCCGCTATCTCGACCAACAAGGTGTATCCCGCACCTGCGAGACGTCTTAACCAGGAAGGAAATGTCACTGTCAGGTTTACCGTTTCATCTGGTGGTGTGGTGACGAATGTGGTCGTTGAGGAATCGAGTGGATTCCAGTCGCTTGATAATGCCGCCGTGAACGCGGTGAGTGCATCGAGTCCCGTACCTCCGATCCCCACGGAACTTGGTGTCGATGTGTTAATGCTTTCATTATTGATAATTTTTGATCTGGATTAGCCCAGCTCCCCTGTCTGATAATAGGGATCTCACTCAGTTGTTCGGATGTAGCTCCGTGCGGGAATTTGAGGTACCTAAAGAGCGACGCGCCCCATTGGGGCGCGTCGGAAGGAAGAGGGTGGGGTGGCAATTTTAGGTAAATCGTTGACGGGAGATCCCGACATCCTTACTGGATGGCTTTATGAACCTCTCCGTATATGGATTAGATGTTCCTTCCTTTACTTTTCGTATCCAATCCTTAGCTTTATCTTCAATCCATGAATCGCAATTTCACACTTCACGTAGTTCTATCGGCCTTCTATTAAATTACTTTAACCCGTGAAGCTTCCACGTCTCAGGAAGGCCGGTATGTCCAGATCGTCCTCGTCGATGGTCTCCTCGGCGCGACGTTTTGACTCCTGTGCACGGTCGCGCATCGGTATCTGTGGTTCCGGCTGTATATCTTCGAAACCTGCAGCAAGGACGGTCACCCTGACGTAGTCTTTCATCCTGTCGTCAATTACTGCACCAACGATTATGTTCGCATCAGGATCGCACACATTATAAATCAATTCTGCAGCGGACATAACCTCTGTTAACGTAAGCGATGGTCCGCCGGTGAAATTGATCAGCACTCCCTTTGCACCGTCGATTGATGTCTCGAGCAACGGCGACGTGATTGCCTGTCGTGCTGCCTCGATTGCACGATCTTGTCCAGCCTGTTGTCCCATGCCGATCAACGCCGTTCCGGCTTCCCAGAGAATCGCGCGTACGTCTGCGTAATCAACATTGATCATACCCGTGATCGTGATGAGGTCGCTGACTCCCTGTACTCCCTGGCGCAGTATGTCATCTGCGATCTCGAAACTTTCCACCAGGGTTGTGTCTGGACCGATCACTTCAGCCAGCTTGTTGTTGGGAATTGTAATGAGCGTGTCGAGTTTTTCCCTGAGCTGGGTTATCCCAGATTCGGCGATCTGTGCGCGTCGTCCGCCCTCGAACGTAAACGGCCTTGTAACAACACCGACAGTCAGTGCATCGCGTTCCTTCGCGAGTTCTGCGACGATAGGTGCCCCGCCTGTTCCGGTGCCGCCACCCATACCGCAGGTGATGAACACCATGTCGGCACCTTCGAGCATGTCGCCGATCTCAGCCTTGGATTCGGATGCGGCTTTGAACCCAACCTCGGGATCACCGCCGGCGCCGAGACCACGCGTGACCTTCTGACCGATCTGTATTTTATGCGTCGCGGGGTTCTGGCTGAGCGCCTGGTTGTCTGTGTTGATAATGATAAACTGGACACCTGTCAGTCCGGCCTGCATCATCCGGGTGATTGCATTTCCACCGGCTCCACCGATGCCGACAACCTTGATCTTCGCCGGGCTCCCTCCGGACTTACCCTTCGGCTTCAGATCAATGGGGACCTCGCTGAGTGGAAGCGTCATTCGCTTCTTCTCTTCCGGTTTCCCTTTTTCAGCGTCCATTTGTTTTTCTTCTTGTCCCATGGTTTTTTTCTTTTTATCCTTGTTCGTTTTCGCCACTGTAATTCCCACTCTCTTCTGCATGAGCCCGATGAACCTGGACGCCCATGCACTGGTACTGAAAAAAATTTGTTTATCTGAAGAACATCTTCAATACTTGTTTTCCCAGCGTCCCGGCCGACTCCAAAGCGTTCTGCACTCCGTTAGGATGGTAGGCGGAAAGCTTGTCGAGAAGCTCAATGTGCCCGAGTTTCACCAGGCCTATCGCGGTTGAGAACATCGGATTCCGAATGTCTTCCGGCAGCCCCTGGATATCCCTCGGGTAACCGATCCTCGCTCGATACCCGGTGATCTCCGTTGCGAGATCCGTGATCCCCGGCATTTGCGCAAGTCCTCCGGTCAGTACGATCCCGGACTTGAGGCCGTTGAAAATTCCTGCTTCGGTCAGGTCCTGCTTGACCTGCAGCAGAATTTCCTCCATGCGCGGGTATATTATTTCCGCGAGTATTTTCAACGGCAGCACGTCCTTGCGTTTACCGCCGTCCTTTGCCAGCTCGATGATGTCATCACTGTTACGGTGCTCGTCGTTCACTCCGCCGAACTTGATCATGAGGTGCTGGGCCTGTCGCTTTGTAACGCCGATGCCGTAGACGAGATCGCTGTCGATGTGGTCTCCGCCTAGCGGGAGTATTCGTAAGTGCGCAAGCCCGTCATCTCGATACACTGCAACTCCGGTAGTACCCCCGCCGATGTCGATCACGGCAACCCCGCGTTCGCGTTCATCGGAGCCCAGAATGGCTTCGGCGGATGCTATCGGTTTAAGAATAATATTTTCTACGTCTATCCCCGCTTGGTTGACCGCACGATACAGATCCTCCAGTTGAGGTACACCCGCGGTTAGAAGAAGTGCGTTAACTTCCAGCCGCATTCCGCTCATCCCGACTGGATCGCTGATTCCGATCTGTCCGTCGACGATGTAATCGCGTACGCGTACGTCGACCAGGCGTGAGCCTTTTGGTATTTCAACACGCTGCGCGATGTCCAGCGCGTTCTCCGTGTCCTCGACCGTAATGCCCTTGTTGGGATCTGCGACTGCGACTACCGCGTTTGAGAGGATCGCACGGATGTGTGTTCCGTTGATCGTAACGAATGCGGAATCGATGTCGACGTTCGACGCGCGTTCCGCCTGTATGCGTGCTTCACGGATTGACGTGATTGCTTTTTCCTGATCCTGCACTACTCCCTTGCGAATTCCACGCGATGGCACGAGTCCAACGCCGAGAATTTCAAGGTCGCCGTCGTGCGTTACATTAGCAACCACGGCACAAGTCTTGGTTGTGCCCACGTCAAAACCGACAATGGTGTCTTTGTTGTCCACGGTCTAAGGTTGTATAAGTTTACGACTAATCTTTTGATAATGTTGATATAAGGAGCTTCAAATTATAGACTCCGTTCGTCCGCAAATCAAGTGCAACTGTGTATAATCTCTTTAATTATTTCGGCAGAAACTTATACAAATTCAACGAAAATCCAACCGCCAGTGGTAC
Organism: Planctomycetota bacterium; assembly: GCA_030614715.1. GTDB lineage: Bacteria > JAJVIF01 > JAJVIF01 > JAPKYR01 > JAPKYR01 > JAUWTM01. The sequence continues at coordinate 7,083 of JAUWTM010000038.1, read as the reverse complement.
GAGTGCAACAAGATAAAGATCCAGTTGACTTTTTTCACCGAAATAGATAATAAATCCTCCAACTACCACACCGATTACAAGCCTGATGAAGATCGGTCCGTTGTTATTGCGATGACCTGTGAGGTCGCGGACGAGGGCGTACGTAAAGCTGTCCAGGAGCGCCATGAAGAGCAGTCCCAGGTATTTTATGTCAACCGATCCGAAGGGGATGTCGAACCAGTAACCGAACGCGACGCCTATTAGTACACATACGAATATCAGCCACATGGTTTACTCATCCTCCCCTGCGGGTCGCGCATATTGTAGTAATGTCGTGCCCCCGTACGGTGGGAGCGTGATTTCCTCGAGTTTTACTATTTCCGCGTGTATGTTGAAAAACTGCAGAGGTTCGAGCACTCCGCGCGGCATTGTCAGCGAAGTGTAGAGATCGTCCGGATCGCCGATTGCGAAAATATCGAACGGTGGTGTCATGCGTGTGTTGTTGATGTCGATTAAACTTCCCACGCAGCGAATCGTGCTGCTCATGATCAAACGTTCGGTCCGATCCCTCGACCTGATGGATATGGCTTCAGCACCCGCAAGCCAGAGCTCGTTAACGATGTTTAGAAGATCCTCCTGGTGTATCAGGTACGGCGTTATCTCGGTGCCCGGCGGAACCTCGGCCTCTTCCTCGCTTAACGTTAGCCGGATACCCGGACCGCTCACGGCGTCCAGCCCGGCGAGTATCCTGTAACGCGCCATTGCTTCTGCGAGTTCCGCGCTTGCCTCTTCTCCTGCCGCCACCGACGCTTCGATACCTGCTGCCGATATCCTGCTCTGCTCCAGCTCCAGCCGAAGCTGATCGTTCTCCTCGACCATCTTCGACATCCTGTTGATCAGCTCCTGCCTGCTTTCACTTGGCAGCGGTTCGCTCCCTGCACGGTCGATTACCTGGAACGGAAGGGTCAGCATGATACCCACCATGAGAGCGAGTATGAGTGTCATCGCGGACAACTGTGACCTTCCGCTTTTTTTATTCCTTGAGTTCATATGATTGTTGTCAGCCTGCCAGGTTGAAGATGCCCGTGTCGATTCCGACTTCATCTGATGTCTCGTCCTGTCCTTCATCGGGATCCTCCGTTTCTACGGAATCCGAATCCTCTGCTTCCTGGTCCCATTCCTCTATAGCCCGACGCTCCGAAATAGTCAAGTACTCATCCCGGACATGGTAGCAGGGGTACAGCTCGGACGACAGGTCGATGTCTAAAGTCCTTTCCGGATCCATGATATCCTCGTTGTCCAGTACGGCAACCATGCACCTGAACTGGAGATCCGGATTATCGAAATTCCCAAGGTATATCGGGGGACAATTTTCGTAGTCGACTCGAAGCCGTCCGCATTCGTCCATCGCGACCACTTCAAGGATTTTACCTCCGCTTGCATCGTGACGTGACAGCATTCGCTGCAGGTGTATCAGCCTTGAAAACTGCATGTCCAGGGTATCTGTCTCCAGGCCGCAATCGGGAAGCTGCCACGCTGCTGCGTTTGACAGATGCAGCGATTCCCCCCGGAATTTCAGTAAACCCAGCGGCACACCCTGCACCAGCGGGAGTTCTGAGATGTGATTCGGATTGAGGATCTCGACCAGTTCCCCTGTCTGGTCGAACGCTATTTTGTAACCGTTGTTCTCGATGGCTGCAATTGGTCGACGCTCCGATACGCTGATCTGGATTGTCCACGGATTCGTCATTTTTATTTCCGCGTGCTCGATCAGGGGATGGTTTTTCAAAGCGGAACAGATCGTGTCCCCGGGTATGAATATTGTCCACACATCCTGAAAATCTCTCAGCGCCGCAAGATCGATTATCTCTCCTTCACTGAGACGTATTCCGCCTTTCACTTCAATGTTTCTCATACGAAGCCAGTCAGCATTGATTCCGTAGAAGGCGATTGCGAACAGGGCGACAATGACCAGTATTCGAAGAAGCACATCGTTACGTGCCCGCGGAGGTGCGACCATCGGGACTGTTACCGCTGGAGACCGCTTCTTCGCAGGTTTTTTTATTCCCGGACGCCTGTTTCTGCCCATGGCTGTATTTTTTTCAGTCTTCCTTCCACGCATCCAGCATCACCTCGAGAGGTTCCTTGAATCCGACAGCGCGTACTTCGGGTGTCAGCTTGATTCCCGTAAGTGCGTAAACTCGTTTACGGGCTTTCGCCATGAGGTTGATGATATCCTTGGCGGTTGCAGCACCCTCGTTGACAATGAAGTTAGTGTGCTTGCTGCTGATGACTGCATCACCCGCCCTTTCACCCTTCAGACCCGCGTCCTGCATGAGTCGCGCGGCGCTTTTATCACCATCGGGATTTTTAAAAACGCATCCGCAGCTCGGAAGCTCGATGGGCTGAGTTTTTTTCCGCTTGTCGAGACGTCTCTCGATCTCGGTGTTTAATTTTTCCGGCTCAACACGTTGCCCGGTAATTACAGCGAAAAGGATGATGTCATCTGTCATTTGAAACCGTGATGACCGGTACTCGAATCCGCACTCGAGAGGGTCCCACGTTTCAAGCTCACCGGTTGCCGTGAAAACATCGACAGTTTCGATCAGCCCGCCGATACCGTCGCCGTACGTACCGGCGTTCATGAAAATCGCACCGCCGACCGATCCGGGTATGCCTGCTAACCGCTCTATCCCATCGAGCCCGATACGTACACTCTCCCGGATCAGCGTCAATAGCGGTACGGCTGCCCCAACCCTGATTCGGGTTTCATTCTCATCGACATCTATCGATGCAAATATCCCTCCGAGTCGGAGAACAAGTCCGGGGAAGCCTTCATCGGAAACCAGGATGTTCGATCCTGCTCCCATGACCAGTAACGGCATGGGATTATCGTCGATCAGTTTTTTAGCAAGCGCGAGGTCTGTGACTGAGTGTGCTTCGACCAGGATAGCGGCACTGCCGCCTATCTTGTACCACGTCAACGGGGCAAGCGGTGCGTCAACAGAGACCGTCCCGGTGAATCCCTCATCCTTGAACTTCTGACTTAACAGTTTTGCTGTTTCGTTAATGCCTGTCACTGTGATGCAACCCGTCTCTTACGTTCGGATAATTTATAATCTGCAGGCCTGTAATTTCTCTCGATCACAGACTGTCGGGACCTGCTGCTTCTTTGTCCGTTTGCCTTGTTTCCTGACCGTGCTGGATTGGTCCTGAGTTCTTCCATCTGCATACCCGCGGTCTGGCTCAGGTTTAATAGCAGCCCGATTTCCGTCAGGGAAAGCACGAGGTTAGAACCACCGCTTGAAAGGAAGGGAAGGGGCATTCCTGTGGTCGGGAGAATTCCGAGTGTCACACCGATATTGATCGCCGCCTGCAGGCCAATGATTGCCGAGACACCGCATCCAAAAAGCATCCTGAACGGGTCCTCCTGCGACAGCGAAAGCCGGAATCCATGATAGACAAGGATCCCTATGATCAAAATGACTGTAACACCTCCGACCAATCCCCATTCCTCGCAGATGATCGAGAAAATGAAATCGGTTGTGTGGTCGGGAAGGGAGTACATCGCGACAGAGCTGCCCGGACCTAATCCCAGAAGTCCTCCGCTCGTAATCGCCCAGATGGATAATCCAACCTGGTAACCCGCCCCGTCGAGTTCTGATAGTGGACGGAAAACGGGCAGGAACCTTGCCAGGCGGTCCGGGTTGAATGCGAGCATTGCCGCACATGCCGCGACAGCAACGCCTGCTAGTGACAGCGTGAGACGTCCGTTAATTCCCCCGAGCCATGCCATCGCGAAGGTTAGCAGTATTATGAAAATTGCACCCGACAGGTTCGGCTGAAGCGCGATAAGTGTCACCGTAAGTGCTATTACCAGTCCCGGGAACGCAAGGCGTCCGAATTTTATACGGCTCAACGATCCGGTTCTGGCAAGCTGATCCGCGAGGAACCAGACGATTGTGAGTTTTACAAGTTCAAGCGGCTGGAACCTGAATCCTGCGATCTCCAGCCATCGCTGGCTCCCGCGTTCCTCCACACCGTACGGGGAAAGTACGAATCCGAGAAGCACGAGCCCTGCAATGACCGCTGGAAGCGAGAGATATCTAATCCACCTTGCAGGCAGGATCCAGATTATGCCCAGTATGAAAATTCCCGCTCCCGTGCATATCAGACGTTTGAAAATCAGGTTATGGAAGTGTTCGGGATTGGCCTGTCCTTCGAATACAAGCCCTGTGTCGAGGAGCATGACCCACCCTATGGCAATCAGGAGAAATGTGCACAGGATTATCACGCGTGCAGCTTTGCGCGCGCTTTCCTTCAGCTTTTTCTCAAGCGGCTCATGGCTGGACGTCATGCGTCCCTCCTCTCAAGTTTCTTGGCGACCCATTTACGGAACGCCTCACCGCGTTCGACGTAGGACTTGAACTGGTCGAAACTGGATGACGCTGGCGACAGAAGGATCACATCACCCCGGCTCGCCATGCCGTTTGCAGCTGCACAAGCTTCCTGCAGGGTTTTCCTGACCGTGAATTTACTGTAGCCGGATTCACGGAAAATTCGCCTGAATCGCGACCTTGTTTCTCCCATCAGCACGACATGTTTGGCATGACGTCGGATAAACGGGATCATGTCAGTCAGGTCGAGATTTTTTTCGTACCCGCCAAGCAGCAGGATTATTGGACGGTCGAATACCTGCAGCGCGCTGATCGTCGAATGGACGTTTGTGGCCTTGGAGTCGTTTACCCAGAGTACCCCCTGTATCTCGCCTATAGGTTCTATCCTGTGGGGCAGGGGGATAAATGAGATTATGCCTGACGCGATTTTCTCAACGGGACAGCCTGCCAACCTGCACGCGAGTATTGTCGCAAGGACGTTCGCCTGGTTATGTTCGCCTAGTAACGGGATATCTTTTATGTCGAATACCTTTTTTCGTCCGTCCGGTTCGTCGATCCAGAGATTTCCGTTTTCCCGCCACGCACCGTTCGGTACATGACCCGCAAGACTGAATCCGTGCAATTGTGACTTGGCCTGCCCGTACGCCTGGAGCGTTCCCGGATCATCGAAATTGATTACAGCGTGTCCGTCGGTTCGCTGGCGGTCGAATACACGACCCTTCATCCTGATGTACGTACGCATGTCGCCGTGACGTTCCAGATGGTCCTCCGCTATGTTAAGTACCACCGCTATGTATGGCCTGAAAAGCCTGACGGATTCGAGCTGGTAACTGGAAACCTCGACAACCAGCAGATGATCGGATTTTGTTTTTCCCGCAAGGCTGATTAAGGGTGACCCGATATTTCCGACGAGGTGTGACGGCATGTCTGCTGATTTCAGAATGTGGTGAATGAGCGACGCGACTGTCGTTTTGCCATCGGTACCCGTGACCGCGATTATTTTTCCCTGTACGAGCCGGGTGGCGATCTCGATCTCTCCAGCGATCTGGGTTTTACCCTTCTCGCATGCTTCGATTACTTCCTTTGGGATTTTTATGCCCGGCGACGGCGACAGGACATCGACCTTGTTCTTAACGAAGCCCGGAAGATTATCCATGCCTCCGAAATGGAACTTAACGCCCGCCTCTTCGAGCCGAACTATTGCATTCGCTTGCCTGGGGAATTTACTTCGCGCACGGTCCTCGATCACGGTTACGTTGTAACCGCGGGAGCTCAGTACCTCTGTCAGGGCGATTCCAGTGACTCCGAAACCCCAGACGGCAAATCGTGTTTTTTTCGGATATGCTTTCATGTTTTTGCGTCCCGCTTAATGGTCATGTCCCATTCAGGATGCCTGTTTCTGCGTCGATAAAATTCATGTAACTTCCGGACGCGTATCTCTCATCCAACGAGAGGCTGTAATATTTGGTATGTCAGGCTCCCGGCTCCATCCGGGAGCTGCCTCTTAGAGCCTGGCACGCGTCAACTTGGTCATGATTATCTATGTACAGCCGGTTTCAAGACCGGGGCTCAGGGGGAGGGGAAATCAAATCCCTCCCCCTGAGACTCCCGTCAGGAACCGTTCATTGGAGACAATTTCAATAGGCGGGAGAGGACCCGGGACAGGGTCCCCTCCCGTTCGCAGAGGTATTACACACGTTGCAGCGAGTAGGTCGCTGCTTGTAACTGTGGTGATATGCCCTTGTGTCAGTTTCATTACTTCGACGTTCATTTTCCGTGCACCACCGACCACAACCCGATCGCGCCGGCCACGATTCCAAGTACCGATGCTCCCGCGACTATCGCGGGTTCCCTGTATCCGCGTAATTCCCATGCATGATGGATCGGTGTCATTCTGAAAATCCGCTTACCGCCTGTCAGGCGGAAATATACAACCTGCAGCACGACAGTTGTTTCCTCGATGATGAATACAAGTCCGATTATCAGCAGTATGATTTCAAGTCCCGTTGCTATTGCGGCTGCTGCCAGCGCACCCGAAAGCGCAAGACTTCCTGAGTCACCCATGAAGATCTTTGCTGGATTCCAGTTCCAACGAATGAAGCCTGCGCAGAGCCCGATAAGTATGACCGGGACTATTACCGATCCGTCGGTACCTGAAAGCCAGATAGACGCACCGAGAAATACTGATGCGATCAAAACTGTGCTGGTCGCAAGTCCGTCGAGTCCGTCGGTGAAATTTACTCCGTTGACGATCGCAAGGTAGCAGAACAGTCCAAGTGGGATTTTCCACAATCCTATGTCAACTGGTACGGGAATAAACGGGATGCGGACCGTGCTGTCAGGAAGCAGCAGGTACACGGCAATTACAGCGAGAAGTCCAACCAGAATCTGTAATGGCAGTTTATACCGGGCTTTCAATCCAGTGGTATCATTTTTCGCAAGTTTAAGCTGGTCGTCGGCAAGCCCTATCAAGCCTGTCAGAAGTCCCGCAGCGATACCGATCACTCCCCGTGGATCGGTCAACAGGATCGCTCCGGGAAATCCGATCACGGCAAGCGACATTAGGAAAGCACGTCCGCCGGTCGACGGTGTCGATGCCTTCGCCTTGTGATGCTCGGGACCCTGTTCGCGGATCACTGACCCGCCTGCTGCGGACATCGACAACAGCCACGTTATCAACGCGGTCAGCAGTGCGGATGCCAGGAGG
>JAUWTM010000132.1 GCA_030614715.1 Planctomycetota bacterium | reverse complement strand
TGCAGGAGCTTTCTTCCTTGCAGGAGCTTTCTTCCTTGCAGGAGCTTTCTTCCTTGCAGGAGCTTTCTTCCTTGCAGGAGCTTTCTTCCTTGCAGGAGCTTTCTTCCTTGCAGGAGCTTTCTTCTTAGCTGTTGGCTTCCTACCTGGTGGCCTCTTCTTAGTGGTTTTCCTAGTCTTTTTTCCCTTACCTGGTGGCCTTTTACCCATTAAATCCAAATCTTCATCCAAAAGGTTTAAGGTATCGCCTGAATTGATTTGTTTGGGCACAGATCCTGGTGTGTCTTGGATCCGTGGATTACGGTCCTTGACATTAACTTCCTTAGTATGCGGTAGGCTGGTTTGCTGTTTTGTTGACAGTGGCATTATTTTGCCCTCCGTTCCCTTGCAGTTAAATATATAAAACCTGTTATAGGTTCAATGAAGGAGATTCTATCACAGTTAATTTAATGTATCAATATAAAACTTGTGCGGAATGGGTCCGTACGATTCTTTGGCTTTGACTAGTTCAATTTTGAATTTCGAGTGATCCTCACGCCAGATCCAGTAGTTTCAGGATGATAGCTTTTTGGCAGTGTAGACGATTCTCGGCCTGTGGGAAGACTATCGATTGCGGGCCGTCGATGACCTCCGCGGTCTGTTCCTCTCCCCTCATCGCGGGAAGGCAGTTCATGAAGATCGCGGTCGGTTTGGCGTGCGACATCAGTTCCGACGTCACCTGGAACGGTGCGAGCGCCTTGAATCGCTCCTCTCGCTCCTTGTCAGGGATACCGTAGGACATCCACGAGTCAGCGTAGACAATATCGGCATTTTTTACGGTCTCCACCGGGTCGGTGAAAATCTCGACCTTCGTGTTGTTGGCTTTTGCGAGTTTCAGCGCGATCTCTGTTGCCGTCGGGTGCGGCTGGAAGGAGCCTATCTCGCTGGATGCCTCTATCGCAGTTTTCATGCCCTCGTCGGATGCGTCCGGAACCGGGATAGGCTGCGATGAGGGGCCGCCGACCTTCACATTGATCCCGGCAAGCGGGCATCCCTGCATGAGTGAATGCGTGACGTTGTTATTGCAGTCGCCAACGTACGCGAGGGTCAGGCCCTTTGTCTTTCCGAAGTGCTCGCGGATGGTGAGGAGGTCGGACAGGATCTGGCACGGGTGCGACCAGTCGGTCAGCGCGTTAATTACCGGGACAGTGGAATTTTCAGCGAGTTCGATGATGTGATCGTGTTCGAACAGTCGCGCCATCGTGATGTCGCACATCCGGCTGATCACTTTCGCGGTGTCGGCGATCGATTCCTTCTTCCCGAGCGGTGAATCCACGATCGTATAGAAGATCGCGTGCCCTCCGAGCTGGGTCATGCCGACTTCGAACGAGATCCGTGTGCGTAGCGAGGGTTTCTCGAAGAGCATGAGCATGGTTTTGCCCTCAAGGCTGAACCCCCAGTCCTCCTGGTACTTTGCGGGATCGGACTTGAGCGCTGTCTTGATGTCGGTTGCGAGGTCGAGGATAGAGGTAACTTCGGGGGGAGTAAGGGAGTCGAGGTCGAGAAGGTGTTTCATTGCGTCCTCCGTAGAAGATGACGTTCGGTCGCGCGGGATTATACAGGGTGCTGTTGGAATTATAAAGTCCGCATGACGTGCAGGCGGCAAAGAGTGAGGGGATTGTTGTTGGGACCAGAGGATGTACGTAATTTGAGACACCTGCAAGCACCCCGAAGGGGATAGAATGCTTCAAATTTGACGTGGTGCGTGCAGGCGGCATAGGGTGAGGGGATTGTTCTTGGGACCAGAGGATGTACGTAATTTGAGACACCCTCATCTATGATAAGTAATGTCAACAGGAGAGAAGGAGTTCTCCGGTTTTTTTTTTACAACGACCCGGTCGACCTGGTCAGGCGACCACACATCTATTTGCTGCATCGGGCGTCACGCCTTCGCAGAATTTTGAGTTTGGGTCCGGGGCCGGCCTCGAAACAAGCACAGGATGCATCACGGATTAACCGATAGCACAGCGGGTGTCACGCGAGGACCGGCGTATTATTTTTCAAAACAATCGGTTCCGCAGACTCGATCGTCACGGATGCCGCAACAGGTTCCGCAGCCACGAGCGGCTCGAAGGCCCGTCCGCTCCTGTCCACGGCGAGCAGGTAGGCCACGAGTTTCCGCGCCACGGCGAGGGTTGCGCGATTTCTGTTTCCGTGTTTCAACTCCCGTTCATGGACCGCCCCGAGCTGATCGTTGAATCTCGGGGCCAGCTTGGCGGCCTCGACCAGCACGCTTTGCAGGTGGGAGTTCCGTTTCTTGGAAAGCGGACCTCTCGATTGTTTTCCACCGGACTCCCTGAGCGCGCTGCACAAACCGCAGTAGCTGATCGCTTTTCGAACCGACGAGAACTTTTTGGGATCGCCGATCTCGAGAGCCCAGGTCAGGGCGGTGATTTCGCCGACTCCCCCGATGCTTCTCAGTCTCTCGACCCGTTCCCTGAGGCGCGGATGTTCGATCAGGCCCCTGACCAGTTTCCTCTGAAGCGTCTCGAAAAACTCTATCGACGATCTCGACATGCCGAGAAGATCGATCACCGTCGACGGAAGATAGTCCAGGCTGTCCAGGAGCTGGTAGAAGTAACGTTTCCGGTGAAGCCTCGACTTGCTGTACTCCGCGCCCGATTCCATCAGCAGTCCGGCCGTCCTGTTTTTCATCTTCACCGCCGTGCGCACGAGCAGGTTACGGAACCTGAGCGCCATCCTCAGTTCGCGGATTTCCCTTGAGTCCATCGTCACCTCGGGGAGAAGGTCGCATCTCAGAAGGTCGGCGATCATCCTGGCGTCCGCCTCGTCGCTCTTTTTCTTCGCGGCGCAGATCGCCTTGAGCATCGACGGGTTCGCCACTTTGAGCCTGTGTCCCAGGTCCTCGAAGGCATCGTAGATCCACCCGGTGAACATGGTCGCTTCCATCGCGCCTTCCCAGCGGTCGGGCAGTTGCGCGACCAGTTGTCGGATCGCTTCGCGAGTCGATGGGATCGAGCCTTCCGCGATTATTGATCCGTCGGATTTTTTTGTGCAATACGCGATGTTCCTCTTGTGAATGTCGAGTCCTACGTAGTACATTGTTGTTCGGAGCCTCCTTGGCAATGTTTTCTGAGCGAGCGTCATCGCTTTTCTCAGCATTTTAAACAACCAGGAGGTTCCTTCGCATTTTCAACTTATGCATTCAAACAAGCACCCCGAAGGGGACAGAATGCTTCAAATTTGACGTGGTGCGTGCAGGCGGCATAGGGTAAGGGGATTGTTGTTTGGGTGGCACACTGATCAGTACTTTCGTGCATGCATGTTGCGCAGTCATGGCCGGCTCGTTATACTTTCGAAAATGCACCAAGCTGAGGGGCGCTCCTGAATGTCAACATTTGAGAAACGCAATATCATATCCATGCGTGATTTCACGAAGGACGAGATTCTTCACGTGCTTGAGGTCGCGAAGGTCATGGATGAGGAACCGTCGAAGTACGCCCATGCACTTGAGGGCAAAATACTCGCAACGCTGTTCTTCGAGCCATCGACGAGAACGAGGCTGTCATTCGAATCCGCGATGCTCCGTCTAGGCGGGGGGACAATGGGATTCGCCGATCCCGGTTCATCGTCGTCAAAGAAAGGCGAAAGCCTTTCCGACAGCATCAAGATCGTGGAATCCTACGCGGATGTAATCGCGATGCGTCACCCGGTCGAAGGCTCGGCACGTCTTGCGAGTGAAATAGCCGACATCCCGATCCTGAACGCGGGTGACGGCTCAAACCAGCACCCGTCGCAGACCTTCCTCGATCTCTACACCATCCAGCAGGAAAAAGGGACATTGGAGGGATTGAAGGTCGGATTCATGGGCGACCTGAAGTACGGCCGTACGGTACATTCACTCGCGAATGCACTTGGGCAGTTCGGGTGCGAACTCCTGTTCGTCTCGCCGAAAGGCCTCGAGATGCCGTCCGACAGCCTCGAGGAACTGGCACGTATGGGGGGGAAATTCAAAGAGTTCGAGAATTTCGAGGAAGCCAAGGGAGACCTCGACATCCTGTACGTAACCAGGATCCAGCGGGAAAGGTTCGGTGATGACCTCGATTACGACAAGGTGCGCGAAGGATACAACATCTCGAAAAAGTTTCTAGAGGGATGCAGTCCCGACCTCAGGATACTTCATCCGCTGCCGAGGGTGGACGAGCTCTCGGCGGAGGTCGATGAAACTCCTCACGCATTATACTTCCGCCAGGCGGCGAACGGCATACCGACCAGGATGGCGTTGATCGCGCTGGTGATGGGGATGGTCTCATGACAACCGACGCAAAAAAAGTACGCAGAATATCGCAGATTCGCAACGGAACGGTAATCGATCATCTCAACCCGCACCGTGTCTTCGAGGTGGTTAAGATTCTCTATATCGATGACACGACCGAGGAGACCGTAACGGTAGGGACAAACCTGCAGAGTAAAGTGATTGGCAAGAAGGGCATTATCAAGATATCGAACAGGTTCCTCACGCAGGAAGAGGTAAACAGGCTCTCGGTAATCAGTCCGAACGCCACGGTAAGTATTATCGAGGAGTACGAGGTCAAGAAAAAATTCAAGGTGAAATTCCCGCAGGAGGTCAGGGCGATTCTTAACTGCCCGAACCCGAACTGCGTGACGAGCATCGAGGAGATAGAGACACGATTCAAACTGGTCCAGGAGAGCCCGATTCTCCTGTTCTGCACGTATTGCGAAAGGTACTGTCGAGAGAACGAGATAGAGATCCTCTGAGATGACCCCACTTGAATGGGAAAAATCAAGGCTTAAAAGTCCGCTGGGAGAGGACACCCCTGTCAAGGCGCTCATGCGCAAGTGGCGCCATCGGATCTCCATAGGCAAAGACTGGATGAAACTCTACGGCCTGATGCTGCTGGGGATTCTCCTTCTTTTCCTCTACATCGTCCCTTACAACTACTGGTATTACGGGCAATTCACAGGAATGGAAACCGCTGGGAGGGTTTTCCTCTTCGTGCTCGTAATTGTATGGATCGGTGCTCGATTCCAGCTGGTGACAGCCCCTGCCCTGTTGATCGGTGCCGATGCGAAAAGGTCACTCTGGACCCATTTCCGCGAGACACTAGTAAACGGCAGCACAGCGGCGAAAGCGATATTCTTTCATTCGTTGAACCGTGGAGCATGGCAGTTCGCTGCATGGGGTACGATCGAGGTGCTGGTTTACGTTACGCTGATAGCGTTTTTCTATAATTACGGTATCCTGGGAAGGTTTATCATCGTCCTGTTGCACTATACACCGTGCGTTTTTGTCTACATGCTGATTCTCGCGATGATGCTCTGCGCACTTGGGATTATTGGCGTTTTAATTAAGAACCACCCCGCAATGATATTCGGATTCGTGCTGATACCTGTTCTTATCTCTCTTATCTCATTACCGATCGGGCCAGTATTTGAAGATATTTTCAACCCACAGGGCGAACACAGCATAAATCACCCATTTTTAATATTTGCCGTGCCGGAAATGGCTGTCGGACAGGCGATTGATCTGGGATCATCATCTATGAGCAGCTTACAGAACGATTATACAACTCCGCATGATAATTCTATTCTACTTTGGCGTGGACTAACCGGACCTGAGTATTTAAGTGTTCTGAAACTCAGCTTTGTTCCTGCAATGTTTGCTATCTACCTCTGGGCAGGGATATGGATAGTGCTCTGGTGGAGGTTGAGATCGGATGAGGAGAAGCTGGATTCGAGTATATAAGAGATTGGTGCATTAGGTGAGACACCCTCAAGCGCCTGTTGTTTATTGGAAAAGTGAAGATTGACGTACGCTTGAGGGCGGCACTGGTGATTTTTTAATTAATTTGAAAAAAAATGTGATTTATAAAATAAATGGGCCTGTGTAAATAAATGGGACTGTGTAAAATAAATGGGACTGTGTAAAATATATGGGACTGTCACCTTTTTGCGTTTTTCCAAGCTTGATGTAACGATCAATTAAATAAAGCAAAAAGGATGCCTGTCCCATTTATTTTATTTCAAAACAAGGCACACTCCCTGACGGTCGTGTTTCTGAAAGAAATGAAAAGGACACCCGATGATGGGTGCCCTTGTGTTTTGCATAATTGAGTCAGGTGAGTATCAGAGCTTACCCTTGATAATATCCTCAAGCGACGGTTTGCTTGTGACCTCAAGATCGTACTGGACCCTGACACTCGGCTTATTGATGTTCACAAGCCTTCTGAGGTCGATCGGCGTTCCGATCACCACGACATCGCAGTCGACCGCGTTGATCGTGTCCTCGAGGTCCTTGATCTGCTCGTCCGAATATCCCATCGCAGGAAGAAGCGTCCCGATCTCCGGGTATTCTTCGAACGTAGTTTTCATTGTCCCGACCAGCCACGGTCTTGGATCGACAAACTCCGCAGCCCCTGCAGCCTTTGCAGCGACCGTGCCCGCGCCGAACTTCATCCCGCCGTGCGTGCACGTGGGACCGTCCTCGACCACCAGCACCCTCTTACCCTTTATCATTTCAGGGTCCTCGGGGATTGATGGTGAATTCGCGTATACGACCGTCGCATTCGGATTGTGCGTCCTGATATTCTCCTCGATGATCTTCACGTTCGCAGGATCGGCGGTGTCCATCTTGTTGAACAGGATCACGTCCGCCATGATGAAGTTATCCTTACCGGGATAGTAGTTGAGCTCGTGATTCGGACGGTGCGGATCGACGATAGTGACGTGCAGATCCGGCTTGTAGAACGGAGTGTCGTTGTTACCGCCGTCCCAGAGAATCACATCGGCTTCCACCTCAGCCTCCCTGATGATCGCGTGGAAATCGACACCCGCATAGACGACCGTATCGTTCACGATATGCGGCTCGTACTCCTCCATCTCCTCGATCGTGCAGTCGTGCTTTTCGAGGTCCTCGATGGTCGCGAACCTCTGCACAGCCTGTTTCGCGAGATCACCGTACGGCATCGGGTGACGTATCGCGACGACCTTCTTACCCATACCGATCAGGATATCGCGGACGCGGCGCGTGGTCTGGCTTTTGCCCGACCCGGTGCGTACGGCGCAGATCGCGACAACCGGCTTTTCAGACTCGACCATTGTCTCCTCGGCAGTTGCGACGCGGAACGAGGGTCCGGCAGCCTCGACACGGGCTTTCATCCTGTCGATGTACTCGTAGCTGACGTCGGAGTAGGCGAAAAGGCACTCGTCGACCTTGTGAGCCTCGATGAGTTTTTCGAGATCCTCCTCGTCCTCGATCGGGATACCGTCGGGGTAGCCCTCACCCGCGAGGACGGATGGATAAACGCGGTCCTCGATCCATGGAATCTGGGTTGCTGTGAACGCGACGATGTCGAATTCGTCTCGTTTACCCCGATAGATGCAATTGAATGTGTGGAAGTCTTTCCCGGCGGCTCCGAGAATGATGATTTTACGTGCGGCCATTACGGCGCCTCCTTAGTTAATGATGTTAAGGAGGGGTCATTTACCTCGTCAGGAAGGAGGCACGGGACACCCAAACCGCTTGAAGCCAAAGAGGGAGTGTAAAGGATGGGGGTCGAGATGGCAAGTGAGGATGGAGCCAGCGGACACTTGCGGACGGGACGTCCACGAGACAGCCGTCGGGACGACCGCGCTACGCTGGATCAGCTTATTTTGTCGGAATGCGGACACGGCTGTCCGCGGTACTGCAGTCTGGCAGACTGCGCTACGCAGGATCGATCATCGGATCGATCATTGTTTCACATATTAGAATTGATATTCTCAACCGGTTTCTATAAAGTTACTACCCGAGTGATATTTTGAAGACATCCCATGCCACCAGCAAACTACTGATCGCACTCGGGTTGATAACCGCCCTGGCCGTAATCATGCGCCTGCTTTCCTTCGGGGGATTTCACGGCTCCGACGACAGCGCCTACGCACGCCTGGCTCACCTCATGGTCGAAGGAAGGTACTTCAGCGGCGATTTTGACGGACTTCCGGTCTACCAGCTCCGTCTCGGCGTTGTAGCGCCTGTCGCAATGGGATTCCTGATCTTCGGCGTCAACGAAATGGTGCTGGTCGCCTATCCATTCGTACTTTCGCTGGTCGGAGTGATATTCGCGTTCTACGCGGGACGCATGCTCCTGAACGAAAGAGCGGGATATATCGCAGCCCTGCTGGCTGCCGTGGTCCCCATCGACTGCCGCCTGGCGTCCTATCTTCTCCCGGACCTTCCCAGCGCGCTGTACGCCAACATCGGGATTATCCTCCTCTTCGCGGCGTCGAAACGTGACGAGCTGAAGCATAAAGCTATCTACGCTGCAATCGGAGGGATATGTTTCGGGCTTTCCTGGATGACCAAGGTCAGCGTCGTGTATCTCCTTCCCTTCGCGACTGGCTATCTGCTCTGGCTGGCCTTTAAAAACAGGCGCGACTTCATAATCTTCGTCAGTTTCTATGTCGTGTTTTTCCTTATCCTTCTGGGCGAGACGCTTTTCTTTTACTGTCACACGGGGGATATTCTGTACCGCTATCACACCACCGAAAGCAATTACGAGCTGTCGAAAATGTGGTTCTTCAACGAGGGAACCATGTTCGGGTGGGAGCCCGGGCACTACTACGAGGCGCTTTTCAATCGGATTTTTATCACCGGACCAAAAGTCATATTCCTGGACTCCCAGTTTGGGGGTCTCGCACTGGCGGCCCTGCTCACGACGGTCCTTTCATTCTTCAGGAAATTCCGTCACCTGAGATTCACCGCGCTATGGTTCCTCTCGCTGGTCATAATGTTCAATTTCGGCTCTACGAGCTTAGCCTCCTACAAACCCCTGCCCATGTTCGCGAAGTTCCTGATCCCCCTGATGCTTCCATCGATACTATGCGTTGCGGGACTCCTGGCGCACCGTCGCGTTGAAGCGTCCGGGAAACCTGAAGGTGCCGGATCGATCGCAGTTCCCAGGGTTATGGCACTGCTGATTGTGATTATCTTTTGTGCGATGGGATTCTGGGCTAATTTTCTGGACGGTCCGCAGAACCGTCTCGAACGCGACGCATCGACCCTCGCCGGTCCGGACGATATAGTCTACACCGACAACCGGACCATGCCGATACTCGAATTCTTCTGGCAGTATCCCGACGAAACCCGGCTGGTCGATTTCTACGGCATGAGCGGCGCGGATATCCCGGTCGGAAGCTACGTGCTGGTCAACAAAAACAGGCTTGTCTTCCTGAACGAGTTCTATGATATGGAGCTGCCCGATTTTTACGGGTCGGTACCCGGGAACTGGGAGGTAATACTGGACGGTCGGGAGGGAGAGCTGTACCTGGTTCAGTAGCAATGAAAGCAAATAACCTGAGTTCCAGTCGCAAATATCGGCCGGTAAGAGGCACGGGACACCTATTTTCAGTAAACGGAATCCCCAACTGACATATTCTCGACCTCTCCTTCAATAATTGAGCAAGTCGAGAACTCGGCGTCCGCGGTATCAACTTGAATTACGCCTACTTCAAGAACAGTAGTTCCAAGGTTTTCACCTGTGGACGGATCGATTATGTCAACTTCACTCTGTACGATGAAAGTCATTCCATCCTCCACCCCGTCCACAGATCCGATGTTAATGAACACCATGTCTGAGGAGATATTTGCGATGGTGCCTGTGATAAAGGGCTCATCATCATCGATGGGCAATGTGAGTTCGCTGTTAAGCCCCTGTG
Organism: Planctomycetota bacterium; assembly: GCA_030614715.1. Classification (GTDB taxonomy): domain Bacteria; phylum JAJVIF01; class JAJVIF01; order JAPKYR01; family JAPKYR01; genus JAUWTM01. The sequence goes on along the minus strand of JAUWTM010000132.1, from coordinate 2,265 downwards.
AATCGATTGCTTCGATGATAAGTTGGGTATCTTCCAAGCTGTCCCACTTCAGGAGCAGAGTGAAATCAACAGTAGATTCAGATTCGCAGGACTGGGTCAGGAGTGGCTCGGTTCCCTCACCACATTGAACAGTCAGTGTAGTTAGACCGAAATCATCAGTCACTGACCCCGTAAGCATGATTGACGCTGTAGCGAACTCAATATTTGATAATGAGCAATGTATCTGAGGAGGTTCGTTATTTGTAATATCTCTGCCGGTTATTCCATCGGCGATTATTGTCAGAACCGAGTCCGTTCCCACATTACCGGCAAATCTCCTTATTAATTCCCCTGCTTCTGTAAGGTTGACCGTTCGATCCTTTTTCAGGGTTCTTTCCCAGAGCAAGGTGCCTGTGGTTGTTTCATACAATTGAAATGCAATTTCGACACGGACCTCATAATTGTTTCCCCAGAGAACCTGTCTGAATTTAGCCTGGTTAATAACACCGCAGATGAGTGCATCAACGTTATATTCCTGCCCCACATTGATAATGTCAGCAGCAGTCATTGTTGAAGGATTCATCGTGTCCATTCTAACAGTGGTGAATGCTCCTGATTCAGCGAAAGCTCCGGGCCAGACACTGTAAGCCATATCCGCGACTTCAAATCCAAACTCATCATTGGGGATTATCTCACACAATCCTATTCGCCAGATCGATGAAATCAGCTCAGAATTATCTGAGAGAAGCCCCTCTCCTCCGATAATTCTTGACTCTTCGGCATTTGATACTGATGTAATGAGGAGGAGAAAAAATGAAAATGCAAATATTAATGTTACTTTGCGAGGAAGCACCATACTACACCACCTTTAATGGAAATTGATGCAGTATTTTAGCATTCTAAAATATATAGGTCAATCAGCTTTATGCGAGTGACGGGATGTTGGCGCTTTTAAATGCGGACGGGACGTCCACGAGACAGCCGTCGGGACGACCGCGCTATGCTGGATCAGCTAATTTTGTTTGAATGCGGACAAGGCTGTCCGCAGTACTGCAGTCTGGCAGACTGCGGTACGTTATGGCGCATGTCGGTGAGACATTTTTGGTTGCTTGACACTTTAAGTGCAAATATGCTAAGAATACGGGTTCGCGCGGGGGCTTTACAGCGTTCGCATGCCCCGATTGCGAACTTTTTTGCGCCCTTGGGTGTCTTTTATCATTTGAGGGCGGTTTTGTCTTGTAAGAATATCGGGGGAATACACAACCAGACCAGGTAATGGAGATCAATCCTAAGCAACGGAGATCAATCCAAAAATTACGGAGATCAATTTTAAAAAACGTTGATCAGTCCTGAAAATACCGAGATCAATCCTAATAACGGAGATCATTCCAACAATGATTGAAGTAACGAACCTATTCAAGTACTACGGAGCAACGAAAGCAGTCGACGATATCTCGTTCACGATCAACAAGGGCGAGATCGTCGGACTTCTCGGCCCCAACGGAGCCGGGAAGACCACTGCCATGCGGATGCTGACGTGCTACATCGCGCCCGACTCGGGTGACGCCTCTGTGGGCGGCTTCAGCATCCTGAACCAGTCACTCGAAGTACGCAGGATCCTGGGATACCTGCCGGAGGCTGCTCCCCTGTACCAGGACATGAACGTGATCGATTACATCGAGTTCATCGCGGACATCCACGAAATGGGCCTTAAAAAGAAGGACCGTATCGAGCATATGGTTGACGTCTGCGGGCTCAAGGAAGTCGTTTACAAGGACATCAACGAGCTGTCAAAGGGATACAGGCAGCGCGTGGGACTCGCAAGCGCGATGGTGCACGATCCCGAGTACCTTATTCTCGACGAGCCGACGACCGGACTCGATCCGAACCAGATCGTCGAGATCAGGAACCTGATCCGGGAGATCGGTCACGAGGGCAACAAATGCATCATCCTCTCGACACATATCCTTCCCGAGGTCGAGGTAACGTGCGACCGCGCGATCATCATCGACAAGGGCAAGATCATCGCGGAGGGCAACACGGCCGAGCTTGCCGGATTTGCGCGCGGCGCTGATGTGTACCATGTGAGTGCTCTCGGCAAGAAATCCGAGATCGAGGCGGCGTTCAGCGGAATGTCCGAGATTTCAAGTTTCAGCCTGGCCAAAGAGGACGACAGCAGGTACACGTATGACCTGACGGCATCGGCAGATCACGACATCTCGGAGGGCCTGTTCGACCTCGCGGTGAGCACAAATTTCAAGCTGATCGAGTTGAGACGCGAAGTCG
>JAUWTM010000166.1 GCA_030614715.1 Planctomycetota bacterium | reverse complement strand
CCGGTAGTTTCGGAACCATGTCCGCGACGATACACGTGACGACTCCCAGATCTTCGTTTCCGGCTGTTTCGACGATCTTCAACGCCTGATCAAGCCTGTCCACGACGATAAACTCGATTGCATCGCCGAGTGCACGTTCGATAACGGGCTCGTGTCCATGTTCGACCTGTATCAACTCGCCAAGCGATCCTCTGAGGCCGGTAAACTCGTCCCTCCTGTCGAGGATCGACCGGACACCCTTTCCGTAGCCCTCTTTCGCTGCTTCCAGCTCCTCCAAAAGACGTCTTTCATTTTCGAGAGTTGTTATTTCAGTCTTAATCGCCTGCTTCTGCTCGATTACAAATTCCAGCTTGAACCTGCTTACCGAAAGATCCTTCAGTAAATCCTCCAGCCTGGTTGAGTAATCAGATTCAGCCTGACTGAGACCGTCCTGCTCCTGCGACAGCTTTACGGTTTCATCCTCAAGCAGCGCAATCTCGCCTGTCAATGATTTTTGCTTCTCATCAAGCTCAACCGATTCCTCCGACAGTGCTTCCGCGCGACGTGTGTGAAATTCCGCGTCGCGTGCGAAGAATGATCCCTCACCCTGAAGGCGTTCGACCTTCGCAGCAAGACGTTCACGCTCCTTCTGGCATGCCCGTGTGTATCCCCATCTCCTCGACAGGAAAATGTCCATGTCCATACGTCGACGGTCGGCTTCAGCACGGGCGGCATCTGCACTGACTGAGATTTCATCGAGCTCATCAATCCTCGATTTTATTTTATCTATGCGCTTTTCCCGTTCCGTCAGTTCGCTTTCCAGGGTCCCAATAAGTGTCGAGAGGTGCTGATTTGCCTCGGTCAGACGCCTGACCTCCGCTCCCGCGCGATCGAGTTCACGCCTTCCCTCTTCACATTCCTGCAGGGTCGACGCGCTCTCCTTTCGCGCGTTTTTCAGGTCATCTCTCGCCTGGGCAAGTCCATCCGATGTTTCCTGCAGTTTCTCCCTCGCCGATTCAAGCTCACCCTTCAGCTCTTCAAGACGGTTTGACTGACGTTCGGCGTTTCTCAGTGCGAGAATGTATTCCTGCGCGGCAAGCTGAGCCTCGCATTCGTTGCGTTTCGATGAAAATTCCGCGTGATGGGTCGCGGCCTCAGCCTGAACGGCCAGGTTATCGACCCTGATGTTGATTTCACCCATGAGGTCCTTGAGACGCTCATGGTTGCGCGCGCTTTCATCGAGCTGCGACAGGATCTTTCGCTTGTTGGCCTTAAAATCAGAGATTCGGGCGAGGTCCTCGAAGACGAGTCTGCGGTCAGCCGGCACGAGCGACAGGAATCCTTCGATTTCACCCTGCCCGACAACCGAAAGGCTTCCAAGCCCGAAGCCCTTCTTCGCCATCAACGCCCGGATGTCCTTCAACCTTGCGGTCTTGCCGTTTATTGTATAAACGCTCTCGCTCGAACGGTAATACCGTCGCTCGATATCCCACTCGGACGGTTCACCCTCGACATCGGAGTCGGTGTTGTCTATTTTTATACAGACTGACGCGTACCCGGTGGTATCGTCCGCGTCTCCGTTTACCGGACGGAATATCGTCTCAAGTCCGGTCGCTGCACGTATGGACCTTGGCGACTGGTCGCCAAGTACCCACTTGATGGCGTCGACCACGTTCGACTTACCGCTGCCGTTCGGTCCAACAACAGCGGTCATAGGCCCGTCGAATTTCAACGACGTCTTGTCGCGAAACGACTTGAAGCCTTCAAGAGTAATTTCTTTCAGGAGAGTTTCCACGCTCAACCCTCAGCACCTTTCATCGATGTTACAGCTCAATTGTAGCTGATAGAATGACAGTTGCAACCCATTTCACTTGCGCTTCCGGGTCTTTTTCTTTTCCTTCTCAATGACCCGCTCGTATGCCTGCTTCGCAGCTTCCTGCTCCGCTTTCTTCTTACTGTGCCCTTTACCCTTCCCGAGAACCTTGCGCCTGTACCGAACCTCGATCGTAAACATTTTTTCGTGGTCCGGTCCTGTCTCCCTTACAACCTCGTAATCAGGCGTGTTTTTATACCTCTGCTGCCAGAGCTCCTGGAGCCGCGACTTGTAATCTGTCGGGCCTGTCAGGTCGCTGTGCCGGATGCATTCATCTTTCAGGTACTTCAGGACAAACGCTCTCGCCTGACGGTATCCCCTGTCAGCAAAGACAGCACCAACCATCGATTCAAATGCGTCCGCAAGAATCGATTTCTCTATTCCCTCGCCTTCCCTGACCCTGACCGTATCGACACGGATATATTTCTGCAACTTCAGCTCGATCGCCTTCTCCGCAAGCGGTTCCTGGCTTACTACCATCGCGCGTATCCTCGACAGACTGCCCTCCTCCTTGTCAGCAAAGTTCCTGTAAAGGTAATCGCTGATCACCAGCCCCAGGATCGCGTCGCCGAGAAATTCAAGCCGTTCGTAGCTTTCGGACGGATCACCTGCCGCGGAAATGTGAGTGAGTGCGCGACGGTAATGCGAGAGGTCTCGCGGTTCGATCCCCAGCCTATTGAGATAATTAGCCAGTCTGGACATATGCGTTACGCCGGGCTACAGGCAAGTGCCTTTCTTTGCAGCGATCTGATTATAGTACGATCGAATACGCTTTAATACCCTTTTACATTTTAAGTGCGCTATAACCGGACCTCTCCCCCGGTCAATGTCGACAGCAGTTTGGGAAGCGTCTCGCCGCACGGACCAGTGATCGTCTCGTCACTGATCATGCTGAGCGGTGTCGGTTCGAGGTTCAGCTCGATCACGTAAGCCCCGAACGCTTTCGCGATCTGCGCGAATCCCGCCGCCGGATACACTATCCCGCTCGTTCCGATTATGAGAAATACATCCGTCTCCTTCGTCCGCACGTCAGCCTTCGCGACAATCGACGGATCGAGCATCTCCTCGAAAAACACCACGTTTGGCCTTTCCACTGCCCCGCATACATCGCATTTCAGGGGGATATCCACAATTGGCACATCACGATTCTCATATGGTTTGCTCGAACACGCCGGATTTGAGCACTTGATCGACCAGACCGAGCCGTGCAGCTCGAGAATTTCCTTGCATCCCGCCACTGCAAGCAGTCCATCTATGTTCTGGGTGACATTGACAATGTCATATCCCGCTGATTCCATCGCAGCAAGTGCGAAATGCGCCGGATTCGGATCGCATTTCGCCATGTTCCCGCGACGTTCGTTGTAAAACTCCCAGCTCCGCTGCGGATTGGCGAGGAAACCATGCGGGGTCGCGATTTTCATCAGTTCCTCGTTGTGCCACATTCCATCCGTACCGCGAAATGTCGGTATCCCGCTCTCTGCCGACAGTCCGGCCCCGCTCAGGGTCGTAATTTTCGTGGTTTTGGTCAGCCTGATCTGGCCCGGACCTGACGGTCCGTCGTTCACGGGTATGAAACTGTCCTTGCCGTCTGACATTGTCTTACCTCTTCACTGATAAAATCGTCCCTGCCCCGATTACTTCCTCGCCAGAATACCATACCGCTACCTGTCCCGGTGTTATCGCCCTTACCGGATGCTCCAGTTGAATAACTCCCGTGCCACCCTCAAGTAATTCGACAGTCCCATTTACTGGTTTCGTACGGTACCTTACCTGTATCTCCACATTTGTGAATTTTACAGGCGTTTCTCGATCTCCTGACACCAGCGAGATATCATCGATCGTAAACTCCGACGCGTATAAATCCTTTTCTGTCCCGATAACGACCCGGTCGTGTTCTACATCGATATGAATCACGTACATCTTTTCAGCCATACCACCCGGAACACCCTTACGCTGCCCTATTGTGAATCGGTCTATTCCATCGTGTACCCCGACAGCACTCCCATCGGTCAGCACGATCTCACCCGGCTGTCCCTTACCAACTGCACCAATGCCATCCTTCTCAGTGCCCGATGTGAAAAAACAAAGGTCCTGTGACTCCGGTCGATCTGCTACATTCAGCCCGATATTCGATGCTTCCTCACGTATCGACGCTTTCGTGTCCCATCCAAGGGGAAAAATGATCGTCTCAAGTTCGTCAGCAGTCAGGAAAGCTAGAAAATAGGTCTGATCCTTATCAGGATCGACTCCCCTGAGGAGATGCAATCCAGTTTCATCATCGACAATTCGTGCGTAATGACCCGTCGCGACATGAGTACACCCGAGTTGGGCTGCTCGTTCGAAAAGCGCATCAAATTTCATGTAACGGTTGCAGAGCACGCACGGATTAGGCGTCCGACCCCTCGCATACTCCGCTCTCGTCGGCCCCATGACCTTCTCGTCGAACATCCCGGCCAGGTTAAGCATGTAATGAGGGATGCCGATCTTATCCGCGACCCTCCTCGCGTCCTCGGCAGCAGCTATCGAGCAGCACGCACGTTCGTCCGACGCCTGAGCGCCTGATGTAGGCTTGTCCTCAACCGGAACGAGATGCATCGTGACCCCGACCACTTCGAATCCCGCCTGCACGAGTCGATACGCAGCCACGCTGGAATCCACCCCGCCACTCATCGCAACGAGGATCTTTGTACCCTTCGGAATATTTCGAAAAGCCTGATCGGACATACGAGAAGATTATACATTTTCCCTGCGGAAACCCATCGTCCATTCATTGGAAATTTTAATATCCCGGGCAATGGATTCCCGGGCTACGCATCCTTTTCTGACTTCATTTTTCAAGCTGGCTGAATAATTCGGATAGATTCTGCAAATACTTGAACAGAATTTACATTATGCTGACGATTTCTGACTCCGAATCGCGATTGCAGATTTCAGCAGATCAATAAAGATTTTCTCTAGTTCCACGTTGAGTGCGGAATTATTTTCTGATTTTGATTCGACCAGTAAAGCTGGAGGCATTTCAAAGTACTCAGCTATGCGTTTGAGAATTTTTAGGGATGGCTCTTTTTTTCCTTTCTCTATCTGGGAGAGGTATGATCGAGATATACCAAGTTTGTTGGCAAGCTCATCTTGCTGTACTCCCATAGCTGTCCGCAAGAGTTTAATACGGTGTCCAGGGTCCATGTGTCCTTCTTCATCATTCCGAGCCTAATAAGTCTGCAATCATCTTAATCAGTTTACCGATCCCATAAAGCCAATCAAATGCGGCTTCTTGAATACCAGACTTCTCAAGCTCATGAATGGATTTTTTTATTGTTTTTAGACGCTCTAACGCCTGCCTAAGTTCTAAGGGTTCTTGTCTCCCTTGTTCTGAGATGCGTTTTAAAACGCACTCAATCTCGCGAATAGTATAACTAATAAACTCTTCTAACTTTTCGGTCCTGTTCATGCGTAGTCTCTCCTTAAAGACCAGTTCGGTCTTCATGTGTCGAAAGTAAATACCTGAACTCATGCGCGACTCGTAGATATTTTCCCCTAATTATTGGAATGGACACAATCCAACGTTATTAAGAGATCACTACGGTGTTGGTCGTCTCATCTCTAAGCCAGCAGGTTCCGCAGTCTTTTAATCTCTTCCCGTCAGATTTATTACCCAGTTAAGTGATTAGAACAATTTTGATAATCAGAGAAAAACAGTACTCCTTGCTGTTTAAACTCTGGTGATTGGGTAAGTTAGGCTAATGCATAGGTCCAAGCAGATCCTTTATGTCTCCTGTTCTAAGCCTTAGCTGAACATGATTAACATTAGCCTGTCCATTCCAGTAGCGGAATATTGTCTACAAGTTCTCCGATTTACTTTTTTCACAAGGGAGAACTCGGCACCAATAGACCTATTTGTCACCTCCAAAATTTTATTTGTTGTAACCTTTACTGAACCCCCCAACCCCAACTTACATAATCTGTAAACTGGACTCTAGGTTCTATTAAATTATAGCATTATTTTTCCAATTGTCAACTAATTTTCTCTATTTTTCGAAATTATTATCTATCCGAAAAATTATTTTACTTATAGTACACATTATGCGAATTCAATTCGGTTTAACACCGATCAAGCCTTCTTGTTGAGTTAACTGTTAGTAATTTTGGCCGCCTTATCCCGCTGACACCTTCACCTGCTCGTATACGCCCGCAAACACTTCCCCGAACCGATCAATGTCCTCCTGGCTTGTCGTGTGTCCCATGCTGATCCTGATCGAACCCAACGCCTCAAGTCGACCCATCCCCATCGCGGTTAACACGTGACTCGGATCGATCGCTCCAGTGTGACATGCGCTGCCCGTACTGACCGCTACATTCGCCCTGTCCAGCGCCAGCACAAGCATCTCACCCGAGCATCCGGGAAGCCAGACACTCAGAGTCGCGGGAATGCACGTTTCAAGGTCGCCGTTGATCTCTGCAGCCGGTTCGGCATCCCTGATAATTTCAAACAACTGCTGTTTATAGCGTGCATGAAGCACTTCGTGCTCAGCCTGCCCCTTCACAGCCTCATCGAACGCGACCGCCATCCCGACTATCCCCGCCACGTTCTCAGTCCCGGCCCTGAATCCGAATTCCTGCGAGCCCTCGCAGATCGGCTCAAGATGCGTCCCCTGCCTGACATACATGACTCCGATCCCTTTAGGCCCCCCGAATTTATGCCCCGACATGCACGAGAGATCGACACCAAGGTCTGCAAGGTCCAATGGCATTTTGCCGATAGACTGCACGCAGTCCGAATGGACCATGATTCCCCGCTCCTCGCACATCCCGACCACCGCTTTTATATCCTGGATCGATCCGACCTCGTTGTTCACATTCATCACACTGACCAGGACTGTGTCGTCGCGAAGTTTCGACTCAAGCTCATCCAGTTTCAGTATGCCGTTCGAATCGACATCGACAAGCTCTGTCTCGGCGTCCATTTTCTCCTTTAGGAAGTCGAGAACCGCATGTACGGCGGGATGTTCGATGGACGAGGTGAGGATATGGTTTCCACGGTGACGGTTTCCCAGGTACGCGCCAATAATTGAATTAATAATCGACTCGGTCGCGCCTGCAGTGAAAATTATCTCCCTCGAATCGACACCCAGCCCTTCAGCGATCGCATCGCGAGACTTGTCCAGAGCGGCACGCGATTCCCGTCCGATAGAATAAGGCGATGACGCGTTACCGTATTTATCAGTGAAATACGGCTCCATCGCCTTCACAACCGACTGTCTGACAGGTGTCGTCGCGGCGTGATCGAGATATACAAATCGGTCGGTCACAAACTATCTCCTCGTTAGCAAAAAAGCCCCGGTTCGGGGCTGTAATCTCCTGATGTACAATCTTTCATAGGTCAGTCGCCGATGTGCTCGTCGAACATCTTCTTGAGCGCTGCCTTCGACTTGACGCCGATCACGGTGTCCTTCACTTCGCCGCCCTTGAAAAGGATGAGTGTTGGAATGCTCATTACGTTGTAACGGCTGGCGATGTCCTGGTTCTCGTCGGTGTTCACCTTCGTGAATACCATCTTGCCGTCGTACTCGTTGTCGAGTTCCTCGATGATCGGGGAGATCATGCGGCACGGTCCGCACCAGGGTGCCCAGAAATCGACAACAACGGGATGGGTGTTCGATTCGGTTATTACTTCAGTTTCGAATTCGGCGGACGCAACTTCCTTGATGGCCATTTAAGTCTCCTGCTTTGGTGTTCTCACCGGATATTTTCCGGCTGGTATTATAGCCTAAAAGGCACATTAGCATAAAAAAGGGCCCGACTGTCGGTAGGTTTGGACTCTGTCCAACCAAAGGTGGGGTCCTGACCGACTCATTCGTCGGGGCTAAGCCTCACCCGAATCAGGATTCCACCTGACCCCGCGAAGGGCCGTTTACAAGGGTGGCCTTCGACACATCGGGTGTTAACAAGTCCCCATAACGTAGATGTTAGAGTCAAACGTTATAAGCCCTACAGCCGGGTACCACGATGATATCACGTCGAATTCTGCTTGGCAATGCCCTTGAACCGCACAATCCATGCAGCTCTCTCAGTTCATGCTCTGCTTCGGCCCGGGCTTTTGCTTCCTGACCTTATCAAGATTCTGCTTCAGTGACCGGCTCAGCGCAACCAGCCCCTGGGGGGTCAGTGCGATCTGCGTGTGTACGATAAAATCACCCGTCTCGGGATGGAAAACACCGAACTTGATCACACCGTGTGTCGGACTCAATGTGAAACCGAACATGTCCGCGAACTTCACGTCCTGCGAGCTCGGCGACATCTTAATGTTGACCTTGCGACGTTTCATGCCGGGCGGAACACCCGCCAACCTGTGAGACTGTTCCCCGTCACTTTTTTCATCGTCATCATCATCCGGAATATCCGGCTCGTCGGGAATATTGAAATCATCTGGAGGCTTGCCCATTTGGAATCTCCGGTATAGAAAGATTTAACGCGTATGATTCTATACGACTCTAGAGAAAGTGCAAGTTCAGGGATGTTTAAGAACAAAGAATCTATCTGCAAAGCGGGGACTGGCGGACGGATCTGGTGACACGATGGTCCTGACTGACTACTAACGTCTATAGAGCCAGATCCGGGTGCCTGTCACCGCTTATATTAAATTCTTCACAGTGAGGACGGGACGTGCTCACCCCGGGTGATGTAGACATTACCCCTCCGATGTTCATTTATCAGAGTCGCCTGTCCCCGCTGTTCATATATACAAAAAAATGCTCCCCAGCTTACGCCGGGGAGCTTCGGGCGGGGCTAATTTGGTGGGGCTAACGGGAATCGAACCTGTGACCTCATCCTTATCAGGGATGCGCTCTAACCAACTGAGCTATAGCCCCTCGTTCAGCAATCAGAATTTAGCACAAGGTATTCTGGCTGTCAACGGCTGGAAAACAGGCAATGAATGCGCCGATGGGACATCGCCGCTCCGGCGGACCAGCGGTCCCCCCTCCAATTATTTTTCCCTGTTTTGATTAGTCGACGCAATGCCATACGTCGCTACGAGAGAAATTCCGACACAATATACTCGAGTGCCTTCGCGGTTCTCGTACCGTACCACCCGCACATCT
>JAUWTM010000211.1 GCA_030614715.1 Planctomycetota bacterium | reverse complement strand
TCTCCCCGATCTCCCGCACCTTCTCAGGTTCGATTTCCCGTCCCAGCGTGAAGCTCTCGGCCCGACCGTCCAGTGCGAGCAGGACGGTCTCTGCCAGGCACGCGAACCCGACATTCCTGGGCAGTCCTAAATCAACTCCCCAGTTGACATCGCCCGGCACCGTTATTTCACCTGATGCGATAATCAGCACGTCATCCCGCTTGCCTGCTTCCCCCCTGGACACATCCGGCGGCATCGCGACATCGCACACCAGCGTTCCCGGTTTCAGATTCATGACCTCGATGATCCCGCCGAGAGCACTTGTGGCCGCTACAACGATATCTACATCCTGTATCACCTCATCGGTCGTTGTTGCGATGTCTACTTTCAGCTCACGTCCTTCCTTCGATGCCTTGCTCTCGAGCATTCTCGCGAGTTCCAGCAGGCGTTCCGGTTTCGGTGCGATGAGAACGATCTCACGAACCTCGTCGGCCAGAAGTCTTGTCGCAGCCTTACCGATAGAGCCGGTCGCACCTATGACCATGACCCTCGACGATGGTATATCGATGCCGATTTTTTCCGCCCCGACCCGGACCGATTCAACCAGTGCCCATACGGTGTACGAATTGCCCGTTGTTACAGGTATCGGGCTTCCTTTCGCCACACTTACTCCCGCATCCCCGACTACACTCGTAAATGCGCCCAGTCCCATCACCATCGAGCCTTTTTCGTATGCTTTTTTCCCTATCTGCTGCATCTGACGGTAATAAAATTCGGGCGGTCCCTTCAACATCATTTTTGGAGTCGCGCCGATTGCGTAGAAATACCCCTCGCATTCCCTGCCATCGGGTGTTTTTACACCTGTTGCCTTGCTCACGAAGAACGGCGGCATTTTCGCAGCACCTTCCTCGACTATTTTCTTCGGAAGGGCTTTCAATGGCTTGAATTCATCCTTCTGGAAGAGCATTTCAAGGTTTACCGGATGAATAATAAACGCCCATTTGGGGATGTCCGCTTTCGGCTCCGGTGCCAGGTCGATTGTCCTCGGCTCGAACCCGCTCTGGAGGATGAGGTTGATGAAACGGTCGGTCAGGTGAGCTTCCGTCATCTCTGATGGGTTCTCACCCTCGGCGACGAGGTGCGCACGGAACATCGCATCGAGCACATTAGACCCGAAACTCCGACCGTCCATCTCCGGGGTTGTAGTTATCAGGGTTGTCACACCCCGACCCTCGAGGTCGTCCTCATCGGACTGCATCACCGTGTTGGTTACCACGATTTTTCCCTCGAGGTCCTTTGGTGCGTAACGTCGGATGTAATGAAAATCACCGACTATTACATCCGCCCATTCAAACGGCTTCTGGAAGATCGGACGTACGGTCTCCTGACGGTGACCTGTCGGATAGATCGCCTCAAACGGGATGTTCGTCAGGATCGGCATCAGCCATCGAGCTGTCGTGGTAACTGCCTTCAGCGACCTCAATGCTATGGGTAATTTCAGGGCGTACATGAAATCACCGAAAATGAACCGTTTCGTGTATTCACCGATCACTTCAGCGATTCCCCAGCGGTTGAGACCGCTCATCACGAGAACTTTCTTGTTGTTGAACAGGCCCGGACGTTTCTCCAGGACAAGCTTGATCGCCCATCTCTCCAGCGTCTGTTTGAGTCCCGAACCATCGGTGATGATCGTGTTTTGAGCGGAGTCGTAGCAGCGTTTCGTATCCTGGTGCACGTATGTTCGTCCACCGACGCGGAAAAATACGTCCATCCCACCCAGCCCGATTGCATCGACCTTCCCGCTCTTGTCCGCTTCCATGATCATCCGGATCGCTTTGAGTTTATCTCCGTCGGTACCTATCCTTCGTATATGGTACTGACGTCCGAGCATGGCCATCGTGAACTCATGGTCGCGCTTCGACGATCCGATCGACACTGACAATATTTCAAGTGGTTCCGACATATTTGCAATCAGGGGACTGGCGATCAAATTTGACGGTATACAAATCTTGAAGTCCTGTCATAGTTACAACCGTCAAATTTGAGTGCCTGTCCCCGGTACATTTCCTGATAAATGGATCGAGGACTGACCTGCCAATTTGAGTGCTTGTCCCCGGGGTTATTCAGCCCTGATCCACCGACCCAATCCAGTTCTTCAGGAAATTAACCAGAAGCCTCGGACCGTATCCGGTTGAGCCCTTGGGTATGTACGCCTTGTTCTCGGGAGACCAGAACGGTCCTGCGATATCAAGGTGCATCCACGGAGTTTCGCCGACGAATTTATTCAGGAACAGCGCTGCAGAAACAGCACCTCCCTCCTTCTTCCCGATATTCGACGTGTCTGCAAAATCGCTCTTCAGGTACCTTTCGTAGCTCTTGTGCAGGGGCATCCGCCAGACAGGTTCTCCGGTCTCCGCGCCGGCTTTAATAATCGCGTCCGACATTGCCTCGTCGTCTGTCCAGAATCCCGCGATCTCCTCGCCAAGCGCTATAACGCACGCTCCGGTCAGCGTAGCTACGTCCATCATTGCTGTAGGACGGTATTCGCGACGTGCGTACTCAAGACCGTCCGCCAGTATCAGCCGGCCCTCGGCGTCCGTGTTGAGCACCTCGATACTCTTCCCGCTCTGCGTGCTTACCACGTCACCCGGTTTCTGCGCGGTTCCCGACGGCATGTTCTCGCATGCAGGGACAATTCCAAGCACACGGATACCGTCAGGCTTCAATATGCCGACAGCCCGCATGGTCGCAAGCACTGCCATGCCCCCGCCCATATCACCCTTCATGATGTGCATGTCCAGGCCGGGCTTCAGGCTGATTCCTCCCGAGTCAAACGTGACTGCCTTTCCGACAAACGCGAATGTCTTCGAAAACTTTCGCGGTTTGTAATCGAGCACGATGAATTTCGGCGGCTCGATGCTCCCCCTGGCAACTCCCAGGAATGCACCCATCCCCAGCTTCTCGCATTCCTTTGCTTCCAGTATTTTTATCGAAAGCCCCGCTTCCTTCGCGATATCCCTTGCAAGCTGCGCCAGATGGGTCGGTGTCGCGAAATTGGCTGGTGTGTTTTCCCAGTCGCGGGCGAGAATCGTCGATGTTGTAACCGTCAGCACTTCGTCCAGCATCGGGACAAGAGCCTTTGCCTTCGCGCCCATGGCTCTTGGCAGGTGAAGCTCGGCTCCGATGAGCTCGTGCGTGTCCTTCTCGGATTTGAAGCGGTCGAAATAGTATGCACCCAGCCTCGCACCTTCGATCAGGGCCTTTCCGGCGCTTTCGAAGTCCTCATCCATCGGCACGAACGGTTCAAGGAGGAACACGACTCGTCCGACATCTATCTTCCTCAGCTTCCCTGAAGCAGTACCCGCGCCGCGCCTGAGCGTGTCCAGGTTACACTCCTCGTACTTGCCCATCCCGACAAACGCCACACGTCGAATCCCTTTACCGAGGGGTGTCGGTACGATGTAAAGTGCGCCGTCATCCTTTTGTACGTCGTTCCTGTAAGCGCTCTGGAGCAGCCCTCGCCACGATTTATCGAGGTCCTTCAGTTCTGATGGGAATCCGGCGTCCTCGAACGCTGGTACGACAAGGACCGGGTATCCCGATGAAACCAGGTCTTTTGCATGGATTTTAGCTGTGAAGTTCATTTCGTATGTCCTTTCTGATCTGCCGCGGATTAGTCCTCATTGGGCCACGGCAGAAGGTAAAGCTGAGTGTAGGCGAAAAATGGTAGCAGAATAAACTGAAAAAAGCTTGTCCAGAAGCTCTGGGACGCATTGATCAGCACAGTTGACCATGCATACAGGAATCCTGTATCCAGTGTGTCCATGAACAGGCCCATATTTGTTGATATCAGTGCGGCCTGTGTGAGTATGACATTGAACAGGATCAAAATGATCACCCTGAAAAAGTGACGCCTTGAAAATACGAACGTGAAACTTCTCCAGATGGCTTCAGGAAATGGTAAATCGTACAGCACGACCATCTCGTCCCACGGCGCGATCCAGAAAAATATCAGCAGGTGTATGATGCCCGCGACCAGCATTACGTTCCACAGCCACGCCAGGATCCCCAGGAGTTCCCCGTAATTCCAGCCGCTTGTGAATAATTCAAGGTAGATTTCGCTCAGGCTGAACTTGGCAATCAGAAGAACCCCGAGCGCCGGGATGGCTGTGAGCATGCCGATGGTAATTCCACCGAGGAATAGAGGTATCGTGTACTTGATTATTCCACTGAAAAAGTCGAGGGCACGGCCTCTTCCACCCCTGCGCACTTTCGCTCCGAACGCCAGAACACCCGCGCGGGTCGCTGCGGACAGGATTGTCAGGAACAGGAGCAGAATACCCGCAAAGAACAGGGTGCCGTAAAATGCGCTTGTCAGGGGGGTGTCGCTGGTAAGTAACGCAAGGGTACTTGCCAGCCATGCAGCGCCGCCGAGCCAGAGCAGTATAAATAACAGGATTCCCTGGAGCAATCCCCATAAAAAAAGGAGCACATAGACCAGCGGACTCTTCCTCAGAGCCCTGATGCTGGCTGCGTATATCCCACCGGTTGAATGATCCATGGATCATGCAATTATACGAAAGGTTGGAGCTTTGTAAACCACGTATCCTGAAATAAAAAAAAAGGGCACCTGACGGTGCCCTCTGGATTTCATTGTTTGATATGCCTAGTAGACTGCGATCGGTGCAGTTACCTTGATCGGTGGACCTTCCTGATCGGACTCATCGATAGCTGTCAGACGGTATGCGTAAATAACTCCGATCGTGACCGCAGCGTCTATTGCAACGATCCTGTCCCGCTCGATATCTATCCACACCTGCGCCAGCCCGCCGCCGTACAGCTCGGGCTCCGCGGGACCGTGTGTCGGTTTATCAATTACGAATCTGATGATAATTTCAGCGCCTGTTAACGGATCAACACCCTCGATTCTCTCAATACCGAATTTCGCGATGTCCGCTGCCTGGGGGATATCCCATTCTAAAAGAATGCGTCCCGGGTTTACGAATATGAGCACGTTCTGAAGCGGCTCGGGAATCATGTCCACTGGTGACAGTGTCACGACGTTGGAGAACGCGCTTTCGAGGTTCTCCGTGTCCCAGCCGGTCAGACGGTATCCGAACGTCAAGTCGTTTTCGAGGTCGTCGTCCAGGTACTGGTAGAAGCCATCGGAGTCGAAACCTCCTGTGAAGCTATCCTCTAGAACAGCCCAGATCGATACCTCCCCGATAGTTTCACGACGGTAGATCCTGAAGAAGTCGAAGTCGGGTACCGGGCTTTCATACCGTTGCCATTGAAGGCCGCAGGCTGAATCGAACTCCTCTCCCTGTAGGTTAAGCGGGGCAGGGGGCGGAACGCCTTCCCAGTCTGGAATTGTCGGGTCGTCCTCCCCTGTGGGTACCGCGGGTTCAGCCGTTGGGTATCCTCCGGGATA
>JAUWTM010000234.1 GCA_030614715.1 Planctomycetota bacterium | reverse complement strand
TACGAACAATTCTCCTTAACAAATAGAAATGGTTCACACTGGGAGGGGCGTCTACTGGGGGGGGGGCGACATCCTGTCGGCCGGAGCGGAATCGTCCCGATTTCGCATTCCTTACCTATGGTCAAGGCTGGCATGTCATGAAATCGCGCACGGGACGTACCCGATCCCGCGGACCGGCAACCTTCGTCGCACTTGAGTGCGACTACGGCGGCCAGGGAGGTCCCCGCTCCCAGTAGGGATTCCCCCTCCCAGTAAGCATCCCCGCTCCCAGTAAATATGGCAACGCGCCCTTTTCAGGGCGCGTCATGTGAGATACGATCGACTTACCCCACGAATCGCGGGGTTCAATCTTCTTCTTTCGTGCCTTCCTCTGAAATTACCTCCGCTCCCTCCGGAACCCGGTCCCCTGTTTCCGGGTTCGGCTTTGTCACCATGGGACCCAGCAGCTCGCAGAGCACACTCACGATATCCGGATCGAACTGAGTTCCGCTGTTACGCTTCAACTCATCGAACGCCTGCTCAGGCGGAAGCGAGTTACGGTACGACCTGTCACTCGTCATCGCCTCGTAGGCATCGGACACAAAACAGATCCTCGCCTCTAATGGAATCTGCTCCCCCTTCAGCCCGTCCGGGTATCCGTTCCCGTCGATCCTCTCGTGATGCCATCTGGTAATACTGCGTGGAATATTAAACAGCGGATGCTGCATCGGACGGAGAATCTCCTCACCTATGACCGGGTGACGTTTTACAATCTCGAATTCCCTCTCGGTCAACTTACCCGGTTTCTTGAGTATATCGTCCGGAACCCCTATTTTGCCGATGTCGTGCATCATGGCCCCGATCTCAATCGACTGCAACCTCTGTGCTTCCAGTCCCATCTTGCGCGCAACCGCAACAGCGTACGCTGTCACCATGTTCGAATGTCCCCGCGTGAACGGATCTTTTGCCTCGAGAGCGACCGCAAGTGTCTCGATTGCGTCGAGGTAGTTGGAGAGGAGGATTTCCTGAAGGACCGCGCTCTCGAAGAGCGGGATCAGGTACGGCGCAAACGCAAGTAAATCGTGGAAATGTCCGTCCAGGACTCCCTCTCCCTCGCCGCCTGCAAGCACGAGACCGCCGAGGTATTCACCGTTTCTGACAAACGGGATGCCGATTGCCGAGTACTGCATCTCACCGCTGAGGTAATCCGAATACTCGGCCGGAAGCGCAATGGGTACACGCTCGTCCGCAAGTTGGTCGAAAATTCCATCAATAATCGGGTTCTTCTGGCTGTTGTTAACCGAAATCGGTGAAAGGTAACGGTTGGAGATATAGTTGTACAGCCTGATGAACCCACACCCGGTTGCGAGACGTGTACTGATGTACTCCAGAAGGTCGCCGAAACTCTCACGCCAGTCGGCGTTGTGAGCTATACGGTCGGCGATCAGATCGATCAGTTCACTGGATTTTAGTGTCTTTGTGTTAACCATGATTACGCTGAAAATAAGACAATTTCGTCCTGCAGTATTACTATCACTAATGGTGCATAGTCTGTGGTTTATCAGCCCCAATGAACTTAATTACAGGCCGGTTTTTTCAGGCATAATCGGAGTTAATCGATTCGATCAGGATCGCATGCGTAGCGCAGGCAGCTTGCCTGCAGTATCGCAGACAGCTTGTCTGCTTCACGAACAGCCCCAATTTATAAAATCGATTTGAGGTTGATTAAATCTAACGTGTAATTTCGATGTCCGAGACATTCAGGGCCAGGGCAGGTTCACCAGTCACCAACACCGCCATGTTGTAGGTTCCTGGTGGGACCTTTCCGGATTCCAGCCCGATGGGAATCGTCAACTCATGCGCCCAGACGTCTCCCGGATTCAATTCGATCGAATTTAAAACATTTGCGAACCTGACTCCCTCGCTCCATTTAAAGATCGCGTTATCATCCTGATCGCTGATGAACAGATCGAGTTTCTGGCTCGTTGCGAACATAATCGTCTGCACATCATCCATCGTGTTAACTATTGAAACCTGCAGCAACAGTGAATCAATCGCGCCAACCGAGATCCCGTCCTCAAGCGTGACCGGATCGCCGATTCCGTCCAGGCTGCAGATCAGCGCGAGCTGACCCGGCTCTACGTCCTCAACCCCGACCGCCTGGTCCGCGGGTGGCGCCAGTGGCTCCTCCACCGTCGGAACGAATTCTTCGTTGTCACCCTCGATTACTTCGGGCTCCGATCCGCTGCCCTGACCGGCATCGTCCGAAGCACCAAGACCATTGGTGGCATCCGTATCCTGATCAACTTCAACCCCGTTGGCTGTTTCGTTATCATCATCGGCGCTCTCAGGTGCCGGGCATCCCGTAGCAGCGATAATGAAAAATGCCAGCATCAGGAGTATCATTACGCTGCCTGCATTTAATGGTTTTCGGGTCATATCTCGGTCTCCATGGAATTGATCGTCACCATATTAGCAGATTAAGGATCGTCTGTTCTGGTTCGAATCGTTTTAATATCACCGCCCAGCCCTCACCGGGACACTCCCGACCCCAACGGCCTGCCCCTTGGCCTCTGCATGCTGGCATCGATGGTCCGCGACATCGCCGATGTCACCATAATCGATGCTTACTCCCATGCTCTCAGCACAGATGATACAGTGAAGCTGGCGCTCGAGTTCAATCCTGACATCATCGGTATCGGCCTGCCTTTTACATTTACAGAACCGGCCGGCAAATCAATCGCGGCAGGCCTTAAAGCCTCTAATCCGGAATTGAAAATTATTCTGGGGGGTATCCAGGCGACGATCAACGCAGATGGGCTTCTTGAAAATCCTGCCGTCGATGCAGTAGTACTCTGCGAAGCAGAATTGACTGTCAGGGAGCTTGCCGAGCAGTACAACGAACACGGTTGGAATGGTGTTGTTAATAGTCCACCTGCAGGTTTGAAAATCCGCAGTGGCACAGACGTTATCAGTGGTGACTCAAGGTCATTCATTAAGGATATTGATTCGCTGCCATTCCCATCCTTTGATCTGTTACCCGGATTCCCTGATTTTTATTCCGCACGGATACTCACGTCGCGCGGATGCCGTTTCAAATGCCCTTACTGCGCCTCAGCAGGATACTGGAGACATAAATACCGTGCGCATTCACCCGCACGGGTAATCGAGATGCTTATGAACCTCCGGGATTCGTACGGCATAAGTCGAGTCAGTTTTGCGGACGACACGTTTAATTTCGACCCAGCCAGGGCGAAGGAAATCGCCGAGTTGATAATCAAAAATTGCGTTAACATGGAATGGGGCGCGTCGTGCCGTCCGGAACTTCTTACGGTGGACGACCTCAGGCTCTACTCTGAAGCCGGTATGACAGGGCTTTTCCTCGGACTCGAATCGGGTTCACCACGGATTTTGAAGGGGATCAGACGTTCGCATGATCTTGAGGTAACCCGTGACCTTGTCGGGTACGCTGAAAGCATCGATATCGAAACCCATGCGTCATTTATGATCGGGTTGCCGGACGAAACCGACGAGGATGTCGAGATGACGCTGGAATATGCCAGAAACCTGCCGTCCGGCACTCTCGGTTTCCATATATTCCATCCGCTTCCGGGGAGCGAGTATGGTGATAACACCCATAAGTACGGACTGGAGTTTGATGTCACACCCGATACGGGCGGGTCGCTTGGCGCCATCGACGGTGTCGCGCCGATAAAAACAAGACATTTGAGTGTTATGAGGATCCTGGATTACTACCAGATAGCAAGAGGAATTGCAGAGGACAGGATTCGTGAGAGGAAAGATACGCAACGCTAACCCATTGAATCGTGCATCGCCCACCTGAACCGCTGAATGAAGTAAATTATCCCGATGATAATAATCACTGAAACGACGGGACCGAATGACCATATCCACCGGAGCAGAACCAGGAACGCAATTATCGCGATCGGTATCCAAAACCATCGAAGCACCCTGAACGTCCACTTCCAGAACGGTGTATCCATCCAGTCATCGCGTCCCCATTCTGATCTACCTCTCATTAACGCCACCGCCCAGCACGCCTTAAGAATCTCAGGATCATCCTGCCGATTATCCTGGTCCATAAAT
>JAUWTM010000084.1 GCA_030614715.1 Planctomycetota bacterium | reverse complement strand
TCATCCAGAACGTCGTGAGGATGGACGAAGTATAACATGGCATGTCAATTTGGGGAACTTGAAAATTAAAACACACTGCGAGAGTGTCAGCCCCATATATACTCTACTAAAGCACCGTACTGGAGCACACCGTTCTTGGAAATGAAGAACAGGTGCAGATCGTCATTAGCATCGACCAGCGGGAAACATTGTGTGTGATGGTATCCGAGAGGCAGTGGTCCGGTGTACGGGCTGTTGGGATCAGTCCAGTCGATTCCGTCAATTGAACTGACGAAATATAAATAAATGTCTGAGCAGTAGGTTATGTAAACACGTCCGGTTGAGTCGGTATCGATCCCGATATAACCGTCGAGAAGGCTGTAGCCATAGGCTGTGAAGTAAACCTCGACCGGAGGCGTCCAGTTCTGACCGAAATCCACAGATTTCGAGTACAGGATGCGTGCATCCACTCCATCGACAGCCTTCCACGCAACATGGAGGTTGCCCTCTAGATCCATGCAGAGCGAAGGCGTATCGTAAAGTATGCCCGATCCTGCATTGCTGATTATCGTATGCAGGACACCCGAATACGGGGACTTGTTCCACGTTGTAAGGTACGTAACCCATTCGCTCGTGGAATCCAGACGTCCGAGGTGTGCAACTGCACCATCGGATATGCCGCGTTCCTCGAAATTGCAGCTGCTGAACGCGACGTCATTGGCATCGGTATAGGTGCCGGTTGAACCCGGAGCACTTCCCCACCCGCTGTACCATGTATCGGTAATGTTTGCATCGCCCCCGGTAGGTGTGATACTGGCAAACGTCGTGTCGTCATTCGGAACGAAGAGAAAATCCGGGTTAACTGAATCGTAGCCGAGCATATAGTCCCAGAGACCCGGGGATGCAGGCCATCTGAGCGCATGATGGTACCCGGCCTCATCACCAGTGCCGGAGTACCCGATGTAAACCGTTTCTCCCGGTACTGCAGGATTCGCTGACGTAATATGCATGAAATCAGGATCTGTGTTAAATGCGATCACAGGTGCAACCCATCCGTTGTAGTCGTAAACCTCGTACGCGATCCCCTCAGAATCCTTATGGTAGACAAGTACTATGTCACCGTCGGGATTCAGGCACGCCCTCGGCATCCGTGCAGGAGAGTCGAGCAGGAGTGCTTCGCTCCATTCAGGCAGTGAGCCCTTCTCGAGAGTGATGCCGAACGGTCCTCCGAGCACCGGATCGTAACTGTCGTCTACCTCAACGTAGATATCGTAGTCACCGATGCTGTAGGTCGACCAGTCGTGCGGCATAGTGACCACGTCCGATGGCTCAGGGTCAGCCCCGGATGTTGTAATCCACCATGTGAATGAATGTTCCTGGCCAGGATCGGGATCGACGAAAACCACATCGTAGGTGACCTCCGTTTCGTCCTTTGTAATCGGGTCCATGTAAGCACCGGGTCCGACAAGGTCATCCTCGATAAGGTTGATCACGGGGAGGGTATTTTCGTACGGCCATTCGTCCAGAACATCGACTGTCCCGCGATAGAACGCCGCCCGTCGTGCACCTACGGGATATTTTGACGGGAATCCCTGGTCGTAGCTGTCACCTTCGACGCCAGCACTCTCGATTATCAACCAGTAACCGGCCGGACCTGATGCATCAGGCTCGCATCCTGTGACCTCGACCTGGAAAACCGAAGACACAGATGTGCCATCTACAGCTACTGACGCAAGTTCCGACTGGGAAAAATCGTGTGAGCCGCCGGGAATGAAGTCCGCCTCCACATAGATTCGCTCGATTTCGTTCGGAACGCCGTTATCGCTTACAAATCCGCCCTGCCAGTCGAAAATTTCGATATCGACCTTAAATTCTCCTCCGAAGGAACCGGGATCGCCGGAATCATCGTTGAAAAGGGTACTTGCTACGGTTGACGTGTGCACGTAGAACGCCTCATCGGCGTTTGCGTCGGGGGGAAAGTCACCCGGCTCGTACGTGTTCGGATTTCCGCTGATTGAAGGATCACCCGGTTCCCAGTTTGCGATGATCGCGAACTGGAATTTCAATTCCGGGCTTCCTCCGACCATCGGGAATTGTATCTGATATCGTCTTGAGTTCGACGCACCCGCGCTGAACACGCATCGATTGTTAGCTGGACCGACAGAGGTGATCCAGTCGTGGAAATCATTGGTCGAGCCAAGGCCATCGGCGAAAATCTTGTAGCCGTTAAGGTTAGAGGTCGGGTTCATCAGATTGGACGGTGTTCCGGGCCAGAATTCGAGGAGCGGTGAACCGTTGCCGTCGAATTCGGGCATATTGAACCAGCGAGTGTAGCCGTCGGGATTCAGGAGATACGCTTCATTGAACGCCACGAAGGGTCCGTTCGCATAGTACAGCAGGTTGTAGTTGAGCTGGGACCCACCGTTGTGGATGAAGACTCCCCACACGTCGAAGCCGTGGAATTTATCGACACCCTCTAACGGGTGCTTGATGGTCACCGTACAAGCGAGTTTTCCCTCGGTCTGGAAATCTGTAACGTTGAGATCTCCGACCGTGAAGCTTCCCGGTGATCCCGCAAGGATGTTATTCATGTTCGCGGTAAAGGAAGCACCGCGAAGCGGTATCGTCTCGATCTCCCACGTGGTGGAGTCGATATGGCATTCCCAGAGTCCCCAGATGAGGTGGTCGGGCTGAAACCCCGGTGATGTTTGTCCGGTGGCTGGTGGTGTTGCCGGACTATCGCTTCCACTGCATCCCACCAAAGTTATAACCAGAATGATAAAGCAGAGTCCCGTTACCCATAGACTGCGCATCGCATTCTCCTTAAGGCCGTATTGCTCACAGGTCCTCTTAATATAATACAATATCACTGCAGGTCGCGCATGCGGTGATGGATATCACCGATGGCGTACGCCGGGGTGTAACCCCTGATCCAAACGACATGGATGAAGTGTTATTAATAAATCAGGACAGCTATGTCATCGTAGCTTGTTCCGGCATTCTGTATTGCCGTACCGCCGGCGGCGTTACCGCAGGCCCACGCGAATGCTACACGTGCATCCTCCAATGTAAAGACGTCAGGCACCTCATACCTGCTCCCGGTCCACTGAATGTCCTGATAGTCCGGATACTGAACACCATGGCCCTCGTCATTGGTAGTATCGATGTTGGTGTAATTGCCGTAGAGGGAGAAACCCTGAACGTGCGGAACATTATATGCCAGGCCGCCCAGATGATCAGATGCCGGTGTGAATGGATTATCAGGACCATCCTGGACAACATCTGTTACACCCACGATTCCACCGCAATGGTTCCCCGGCCACCAGGGCCACATGTTGTTAAGCCTGATGCAAAAATCCGCTATGCAGGTATCCGCACCGACCGGAAGCGGCAGGATTGGGGTTGCGAACAAGGTCGCAGATCCTGTCCAGTAGCTGCCAAGAGTTCCGGGACCATTCTGCAGACCGCTCTCATCCCAGCAGAATGAACCGTTGTTAGGCGTCTGCGCCAGCGGAGCGAATTCGTTGAAAAGGCTCCATGGAAGGTAATTGGGATTGTACATGAGCGGGAATGCGCACGTATCCCAGACGCAGTCGGTTGTCACATTGTCCTCTGCGTTTTCCAGGATGGCGTATGCATAAACCGACTCATCAGGCATTTCGGTCGAACCGACAAGCCCGATAACCCTGTACTGGTACGCCTCGTTACCGACGATATCGGTATCCGTGTACTCGCTGTCCACAACAGGACTGTCGGGAATAAGAGCCCAGTCGTCCAGATCGTCGAATGGGTCCTGGCGATAGATGTTGTAGCCGGTAATCCCATCGTTATCGTCCCAGTCGAGGATGATGCCAGTGATCATGTCGTTGGAGTCACGCTCGATATCGAGAACAAGGTTGTAAGTGACTGGTACTTCCGGTGATTCAGATCCAACGAGCACGATGTCGGGAAGATAAGCCGCACGACGTGCACCCTGTGGATATTCTGTCGGGAAACCTTGATCGTAAGATGCGCCGTTTACACCAGCCGCCTCGACGATAACCCAGTAGTCGGCGACATCAGGCGCTACGGGCACACAATCGATTATTTCTACCTGGAAAACCGATGAATTTACGGTTGCCGGGATAGCCATGAGCTCGAGCTCAGCCTGCATCCACTGATGAGATCCGCCGGGGATGAAATCACCCTCGATAGTGATTGACTCAACCTCGTACGGCACTCCGAGCTGTCCCACTGAACCGCCCTGCCAGTCGAAGACCTCGATACCAGCCTTGAAGCTGCCGCCGCTGGTAGCCGGATCAACGTAATATAGGGAGCTCTGGGTTGTATCAGGGTGGATGAAGAATGCTTCCTCGCAATTTGCACTCGACGGGAAATCGTATGGATCGTAAACCGCTGGAGCACCGGTGAGTGACGGGTCTCCGGTTTCCCATGTCGCAACAACCGCGTACTGGAATGAAACCTCCGGCTCTCCACCGACCATCGGGAATTTCAACTCGTAACGTCGTGCGTTGACAGTACCGGCAATGTAAATGCCTCGATTCTCGACGTTCTGCTCATTGACGATCCATTGGTAGTAGTCATCGTGTACAGACAGTCCGTTTGCGAAAACCTTGTACGGACACAATTGCGCGTCAGGATCTGGAAGATCTGAAAGTGCTCCGGGAGTGAATTCCAGCAGCGGAACTGTCCCGCCGTTGAACTCTGTATAATTAAACCAGCGGGTGTATCCGTCCGCGTTCAGGAGCACCGCATCGTTCTCCTCATCACCGTAGGCAAGACCATCGTAACCAAGACTTGCCGATCCGTTGTGCATGAAGACACCCCAGACGTCGAAACCATGATACATATCGAGTCCGGGCAGAGGGTGACGGAGAGAGATAGTGCAGTCTAAGCGTCCCTCGGTGAAGAAATCACCGACCTCCATATCCAGGATCATCAGGTTTCCCGGACTGCCCTCGAGGATATTATTCACGTTTGCAGTGAACGACGCGCCGCGAAGCGGGATGACCTGAGACATCCCCGTCGATGCGTCGATAGTGACGTCCCATACACCCCAGAGATGGCGTTGTCCGGACTCCTCAACTGCGTTTGCGGTCAGTTCGGGTCCGGACACGCCGGGCGATACCGGGCTTGTTCCACCACTGCACCCTATAAGCATGAAAAGAAGTAAAGCTGTCACTGAAAATATGACGTTTCTGTTTCCCATCATTTTCAGTCTCCTTGGCTCAAATGTGTTATTGCCTTTCATGTACAACCTGGTAGTCATGTATCAGTCAAGATCTCTTATTCTATGCCAGATGTCACCGTAGCCGGATGCAGGATTCCCCCGGATCCATGCCACGTGCATGATGTCATCGCCTGTAACTATCATTCTCGGCTGGATGTCCTCGATTCCGGGAGGAAGCATGTCGGCTGATGGGTTCGCGACCTCCATGTCGGACCACGAGGAACCATCCATGGAGGATTTGTAGATCAGGTAATCCCCAATCCCAAAGAGGGAGTGAAGTTCAGTCTGACCATCGGTCTGGATGAAGACGAAATCATCCATCGGCTCATCGGCACCCGACCAGATCGTTACCGGACCAGCCCACGCGGACCCGTTGGATGACGTTTCGTACTGTATGAACCACTGGGATTCCGAGTTTATGTAGTGTCGGTAGGCGGCATGAAGCTGGTTAAGATTGTCGATAGCGACAGCAGGTGAATCGAGCGCGTCATCGGTGAAGCTTTCCTCGATGACTGCGAAATCAGTCGGACTCATATATGCCCCCAGGGGAACGAGCGCGACACTGACGTTTCTGCCGATTCCGGGACTATACGGATTCAGAGTCCTGTCCTTTTCATACACCACGTAGGATTCACCCGTCGAATCCTGGCACCACTGCGATCCGGAGCTCATCGTCTTGTCGTTTCCACCATCGAACCAGACCGGGGGAAGTGTCCAGTCTTCGGTCCAGCTCGGTGCCAGGCAGTGCACGGTGTGCCCGTAGGAGCTGATTGTCGCGTGCACGGTGTGGTTGTAACCGGCGGGGTCGGTGAAGAAAATTCCCATGTTCAGGTGGACGTAATCCGATAACCTCGCTTCCCACGGACCCGTACCGCCGGTATAACGATAAAGCGGTATGAACTCGTCATTGGCGTACGCACCGTTGGCAAGGTAAACGTTATCGTTCACCGGGTCCGACGTAAGGTAAATACTGCTGAAACCGGCGTCATTGGCAACAACGTAAGGACCGTCCCAGGTGTCGTCCCAGATCAGGTACTTCATCATATTTTCATCTGTTTTGACAACAAGCACCGCGTCACCGGTGGACGTCTCAGCCATCTGTGGAAGCTGGTTACCACCTTCTTCCAGTAACCATTCCTCGCTCCACATATCTATTACAAAGCCAGCGGGGAGTATTCCTTCCTGGAGATCGGGATTAATTACAACAACGTCCCACGCACCGCTGTCGACACCAATCAGATCGAAGTCGCATGTAATTTCGGACGATCCAAGCCATGCGGCATTGGAACCCTGGACAGGGTCCTCACCAATCTTCCTGAGCTCGACTGAAGCTCCGTTCTGGAAATCCGTACCGGTGATCAGCGCACCCTCAACCTGGCTCCAGAAGGGAACAAAGTCCGGGTCAATGGATGTTACAGTCAGTCCCTGCGGCGCATGGTCGTCAACCTCAACCGAACCGTAACGATAGGCGGCTCGAGGACTGTCGGGATAACTGGTCGGGAAACCCTGGTAGTAACTCGATCCGTTGATGCCGGCGCTCTCGACGATAACCCAGAAATCGGACATGCCCGACGATAACGGCGAACATCCGGTGATATCGACCTCGAAAACCGATGAATTTTCAGTCCCGGCCTGCGCCATGCCGACCAGGTCCATCTGCGTGTAGCTTTCGAATCCACCCGGGATGAAATCGGCCTCGATGACCATTCTCTCGATCTCGCCGGTCACACTGTTTCCACTGACAATCCCTCCCTGCCAGTCGTATACGTGGACACGCGCGTTGAAGGTTCCACCGTTGGTGCCTGGATCAACGTAATAGAGTGTGCTTCCGGATGTGTCCGGGTGAATGAAGAACGCCTCGTCGCAGTTAGCGCTTGCGGGGAAATCGAACGGATCGTACAGTGCCGGTGAGCCTGTAAGAGACGGATCGCCGGGCTCCCACGTCGCTACAACGGCATACTGGAACGACAGCTCCGGAACTCCACCCGGCATCGGGAACTGAATCTCATATCGCCGGGAGTTAACGGCTCCCGCCCTGTAGATACCACGATCCTCCGTGTTCGTCGGATCAAGTGTCCAGTCGTAGAAATCGTCATCAGTATCGAGGTTGTCCGCGAAGATCTTGAACGGGTTCAAATCAGCGGTCGGTTCAGAGAGATTTGATAAAGCACCGGGAGTGAAACTGAAGATCGGTGGTTCACCGCTGAACTCGTTGTAGTTGAACCATCGGGTGTATCCATCGGCATTCAGCAGTAATGCCTCATCCATTTCGGAACCATCAGCGTATGTTAACCCTTCGTAATTAAGGATCGATGAACCGTTGTTGAGAAAAACACCCCAGACGTCGAAGCCGTGATACTTATCGAGTCCGACGAACGGATGCCGTAGCGTAAGAGTACAGTCCAGACGTCCCTCATCGAAAAAATGCGTTAGATCGAGGTCATTGATCTGCAGGTTACCGGAATTAGCTTCAAGTATCTTGTTGACATTGGCCGTAAACGACGCTCCCCGTAAGGGCACAACATTAACATCCCCGGAAGTAGTGTCGATTCTGATATCCCACAGGCCCCAGATGGTTCTGTTGTCAGTTGAAGCCTGTTGACCGTTACCCGGTACAGGCTCGTTCAACGGAGTGACCGGGTTCGAACCACCGCATCCTGTCTGTAAAGTAATAGCGACCACGATGGTCAATGCTGTAATGTATCGAGTTAACATAGTGAATCCCTTGTAGTTTTTATTAGTCCAGATCGCGCATTCTGTGGATCAGGTTACCGTAACCCGCACCAGCGTTACCGCGTACCCACGTAACGTGCAGGATATCATCCGAGGTCACGAACATTTTCGGATGGAAATCGTCATCGCTGCCCACACCGGGATCGACAACCTCGATGTCCGACCACGATGTTCCACCGGGCGCGGTCCTGTACTCGAACGAATTGTTAATAGAGTACAATGCATGAAGATCATCCTGGCCATCCGAGATCAGGTAAACGTAACCCGGTGTCGGTTCCGTCGAGCCAGTGAAAATCTCCGGACCCGGCGAGTAGGAATTACCGCCGTTGGTCGAAACCTCGTAACGTATCTGCCACTCGCTGTCACCAGTGTCCCATATCCTGTAAGCGACATGGAAGTCCCCGGACGGATCGCGTGAAATGGCCGGCGAGTCAAGTTCTATCCCGACTCCGGTAACCATCTCGACTGTTGTGTATCCTGCAGCTAGACCGCCTCCGGGGATAGGTGTCACACGTATATAACGGGGTCCGTACGGGGGATATCCAAGGTAAGGACTGAGCGAGTTATCCTTGCAGTACGCGACCCAGTAATTTCCTGCACCATCGTCGGTTATGATGTTTCCCTCGGTCAGGTACAGCGAATTGACCCCATCGGGAAAATAATTACCCGGTATGTCGTAGTCGCTCAGCTGCTGAGGCCATGTCGATGAGCGGTAATGAAGGATATGGCCGAAAGCATTTTGTGTGTTGTTAATAAAATGAAACCGGCTCGACGCGTCCACGAAGCAGGTTGCCGTCCTGTTACCCCAGACGGGATGATATCCGTGCTCCCACGGGCCTGTACCGCCCTGGTAGCGAAGCAGGTGAGCCGACGTGGCCATGTAATAGGCACGGTCCTGATTCGGATCAGAGCCAAGTGCTGTCAGTATGTTATTTCCAATAGTTCCGCTGAAGAGGAGATACGGACCTTCCCAGCCGTCGCCTTCGGGATCCCAGAGAAGGTACTGGATAGTGTTGTCATTTCGACCTGTGGCAAGAAGTACCGGACCTGAATACATCTGGACCATGTTCGGAAGCCTGTAATAACCGGTTACGAATTCATCTTCATCACTCCAGACGTCGATGGTCAATCCATCCTCAAGAATTCCATCCTGTAAATCAGGATTAATGACAACTACGTCCCAGATACCACTGTCGACATCCTGTAAGTCAAAGTCAGCAAGGACACTGGTTGCACTCTGCCAGACGACATCGACGGCTGCGACAACATCTGTGTCCTTCCTCAGTTCAACGGCACAGCCATCTTCAAAGCTCGTGCCTGAGATCTGGGCATCATCGACATAACTCCAGAACGGGACATTGTCTGGATCGATTGAGATGACAGCCAGCCCGCTGGACTCGTTGCCGATTTCCACTGCTCCACGATGAAATGCTGCACGCGGGCTTTCAGGATAAACGGTCGGGAATCCCTGCCCGTATGATTCACCGTTCAGTCCTGAGCTTTCGACGATCACCCAGAAGTTAGCTGTACCTGAGAGTCCGGGAGTGCAGCCCAGAATCTCGACCTGAAAAACCGAGGAGTTAGCCGTTGACGGGAGAGCGACCGATGCAAGTTCCATCTGCGAAAACTCGGATGAGCCAGAGGGAATGAAATCACCCTCAATAGTTATTCGCTCGATTTCGTTCGGGACACCTGTCTCACTGACGATTCCACCCTGCCAGTCGAAAACTTCAATATCACAGGAGAAGTCGCCACCGTTGTTTGTCTCATCCACATAGAAAAGAGAGCTGCCGGATGCATCTGCCACCATGAAGAACGCTTCGTCGCAGTTGGCACTTGACGGAAAATCGAACGGATCGTAGGCTGCCGGTGCGCCTGTAAGAGACGGATCACCAGGTTCCCATGTCGCTACGACCGCGTACTGGAACTGGACTACTGGGTTTCCACCGGGCATCGGGAACTGGAGTTCATAGCGCCTGGAATTGATCCCGCCTGCCCTGTAGATTCCACGGTTTTCGGCGTTGCCCGGATCAGACACCCATGTATGGTAATCGCTTGTGGCATCGATTCCGTCTGCAAAGATTTTATATCCGTTAACTTCAGCCGACGGATCTGGCAGATCGGAAAGTGCTCCAGGCCAGTACCCGAGGAGAGGCACGCCACCTCCGCTGAACTCGTTGAAGTTGAACCAGCGGGTGAATCCGTCAGGATTCAACAGAACAGCATCCTCATAGCTTGAGGTAGTACCGTAGGAGAGATTCTCGTAATCCAGGTTCGCTGATCCGTTATGCATGAAAACTCCCCAGACATCGAAACCGTGATACATGTCGAGTCCGGGAAGGGGATGTCGGAGGGAAATAGTGCAGTCAATGCGTCCCTGTGTGAAGAATTCCGTGAAGTCAATGTCCTGTATCAACATGTTACCGGGAGAACCTTCGAGAATGTTATTCACATTAGCTGTAAACGATGCGCCCCTGAGGGGGACAATATCCACCTGCCCTGTGGACGTGTCGATATGAACGTCCCAGAGTCCCCAGAGCACGCGATCTGAGTGGCTGGTACCCGAAACCTGTGGATTCAGAGACTGGCCGGGAAGCATACCAACCGGATCGGTGCTGCCGCTGCGACCGATAAGAGAAATTATAAAAACGGTAATGCTGACAGCGTAGATTAGCCTTCGATTCATCATCAACCTCGCACAGATAGTAGTTATAGAGACCACAAACGTTCCTTCAGTTTATCAACATTACAGATGGCATAGCAGCATGATTTGATAACATCGAATTGCCATCTATATATGAGATTCGAATCATTCAGGTGTCAGGAGCCCGATCAGCTCGCCTCCGGGACCTCCGTGACTGCCCATTCTGCTGCCCCCGGAGCCGGAATCGTCCCAGTCCAGGATGGCTGGATCGCCGTTCTGACATAACGAGGTTCCCTCGAGTTCGTAATCCTCGTTGTCCGGGTCCACGTACTCAGGATCAGCGCTGATACAGCCGCTGCCCTCTGACGCGTCCATGTAATACGGGGTCGAGACAAGCCACATACAGGTGTAATCGCAGATGATCGTGCCGTTGATCGCCATTATGCCGCGTCCGAGTCCCGGCGGGAAGCTGTTGCACAGGATGTTCGACACGATGTTGTTCGTGAAATTAACTGATGTGCACGTATCGAAGTAGTAGCAGAAGATCTGCTGGATGATGAACCCATTGGTCGAATCGATGGTATCGATAGTGTTGTTGACGCATTCGATGTCATCTGTCTGGTAGAAACTGAATACGCTCATCAGGTTTGCACCGTTGTTCTGCGTTAGCGGTGCCACGTGATGCACGAGATTATTCTTCACTGTGGCACCCATAGTGTTCAGTATATGGCCGATAAGCGTGCTCTTTGAGACGTTATCATCCACACCGCTTAGATCGGTGACAATGTTGTTCATGACCACAATTCCGGGACAGTTATCTGCATAGATGCAGCGGGTACTGCTTGCTCCGTAAATGTCTGTGTCCCTCTGGATCCCGTCAATACGGCAGTTAGCGATCGTGAGATCAGTCGAACCAACCGCGTTTATGATATTTACTCCGTTGGCGTCGGTGACATCACTGAAGAGGCAGTCCTGAATCGTGTTTCCGGAACCGTTCAAGATCGTTACGATGTCAGCGTAGTAGATGGTCGTGCTTTCACCTGCGAAACCAATCTTAAATCCCTCGATGTGCGCATTGTCGACATCAGGGAACCGTAACGTCACGGTGTCGTCTATAGTCGGCGGGTTGATTTCCGCGCGATTTGTGCCGTCGGAATCATCCCAGTTCACCGACCTGACGAACGCATTGTCGATCATGACCACGTTTTCCTCGTACAGAATTCCTGAATCGTCGACCCAGACCTGGAAGTCAACCGGGGCGAGATCGATGCCTTCCTGGATCGTGTTATACGGGTTAGCCATGGTTCCATCCTCGACTCCCGACGTGTTTGCGTTGTCAACGTAGACTGCAAGATACGGGGCTTCGTCATCGATCATGACCGAAGATGGTGTAAATGCAGCGCGACGTGCACCCGCAGGATATTGAGCCGGGTAACCGTTGTCGTACGAGTCACCATGTTCACCTGCGGCCTCAACAATCACCCATATTTTTGATTCAAAGCTCTGGATCGGCGCACAGTTGGTTATTTCCACCTGGAAAACTGATGAATTCTCAGTCGCTGGAACAGCTATGATCGCGAGTTCGGGTTGTGAAAACTGGTAACTGCCCCCGACCAGAAAATCTCCTTCAATGATGATGCTTTCCACTTCGTTCGGGACACCAGTCCCTCCTACAGTGCCTCCCTGCCAGTCGAATACCTCGATATCCGCGCGGAAGTCACCACCGAAGTTGTCCTGGTCCTGGTAGTAGAGCTCACTAGCAGCAGTGGAGACGTTCAGCAGGAACGCTTCCTCGCTATTGGCGTCGGTGGGGAAATCACCCGGCTCATAGGTCATGGAGCCGCCTGTCAGTGCGGGATCTCCCTCCTCCCACGAAGCGATAACCGCGTACTGGAAGCTGACCACCGGTTCACCTCCGACCATCGGAAACTGAAGCTCGTAGCGCCGGGAATTTATCATCCCCGCCTTGAAGATTCCGCGATCCTCGGAGTTCATGGTGGTTGTCACCCAGTCGTAATACACATCCTCCAGACCCATACCGTCTGAGAAGACCCTGTACGCGTTAAGGGTGGCGGATGGATTCGGGAGGTCAGAAAGTTTACCCGGCCAGAATTCAAGAATTGGTGATCCGTTACCGTTGAACTCGATGTAGTTATACCAGCGGGTAAGACCGTCGGGATTCAGCAGGACAGCTTCGTCGTCCCCGCTGCCGTCACCGTACACGAGATTGTCGTACCCGATACCGGTCGAGCCGTTGTGCATGAAAACACCCCAGACGTCGAACCCGTGATACTGGTCGTTCCCCGGAAGTGGATGGCGCAAGGTGATTGTGCAATCGATCCTGCCCTCGTCGAAGTAATACGTCAGGTCGAGGTCCTCGATCATGAGGTTGCCGGGAGAGGATTCGAGGAGGTCGTTAACGTTGGCGGTGAACGATGCCCCACGCATAGGGACAAGATCAACCGATCCCGACCGCGTGTCGATCGATACCTCCCAGAGACCCCAGAGAATCCGGTTCCCGGACTCAGTTGCCCCCTGGACATCCTGTGTACCGGGATTTACGCCTGCTGGATCGGTACCGCTGCTGCAGGCGAAACTGAAAACAGTAAACAAAATCACAGTCAGAATGAATAGCTGTTGACTTTTCATGGGATTGCCCCTTCTACCGACTGAATTTGTTACTTCCCCAAGAAAACCATAAGCAATATAAAAGCAGGCCCGATGGGTTCTCTACCAGTCGCCGCCGGGTCCGCCGTAAACGCCCATTCTCGAACGTGTTTCCGGATCAGTGTTACCGGGATCATCCGATGGTGGCCCAATGTCGTCGTAATCAAGGTATGTCGGGTTACCAAGCTGCGCCGGTGAATCGATTGGCAGGTGGTAATCAGCAAGGTAATCCGGATCCTCATCAAATATCACTCCCGGACCGAAGTTGACACCGTAGAAATCAGCATCCGGGACATCGATACCGTAAAACAGCGTGTAATCCATGTCGAAGTCATACGATGGTGACCAGATCCAGATAGCCGCCGACTCGTAATAAGCGTCTGACATCGCAGGGCCGGTAATGTTAGAGAAAATATTGTTCTCGATTGTGTAGTTTGTGATCACGTTGCTGGACCCGATATCGAACATCATCCCGCGAACATACTCGCCGGATGTTAATCCGTCGACAGTGTTGTTAACGATCCTGAGACCGTCGAGATTGTTGCCGGTGGAATTCGATCTGAACATGATCCCGCGACAATCGGCTGAGTTATAGGTGTTGTCAGCATCCTGTGCGTACAGGTTATAAATGATGTTGTTCTCGATGTTCCAGTTCTCGAAGTTGCCCACACCGACAGGCCTGAAGAAGAGGCCGATCGTCTCAAGCCTGTGACCCGGAGCCCCGAGGTCATGGACAGTATTATGCCTGACCGTCACATTGGAATAACCAATGACATTGATTGCCCAGCCGATTGTAAACCCAGTCGGGGAATCGCTGTTGACCATGTGCGAGACCTCGTTGTTTTCAACAAGCACGGGAAGGTCTGAGTACCAGACGCGCATACCGAGGAAGCTGTTGCGGAAGGTGTTATCTTTAATTACATTATTCCTTACGATAACACCATCGCATACATCAACGTGCAGGCCGCCGAAATATCCGCCCTGGTCGCTGCCTACATGCATATCAGTGATCAGGTTGTTCTCGAAAACGAAGTTATCCGTCAGGGACACCTGGCACGCGATGACTTCATCACCTGTGTTATTACCCGTATGTACCCGGTCGCCTGTGAAAGTGCAGTTTTTAACAGTTACATTTTCCACGTGCATGACGGGGTCGTAATAGTCGAGACGAATTCCGTACAGGTAATCGTACATGAGGTCTCCGCCGGGACGGATTTCGAAGTTATCGATGACTACGTCGTGGACTGCGATCCCGTAAACGCTTTCACTGAATTCCATAGCCTCTATAACCGGTTGTCCGCTGTCACCGTCGGACCGCCAGTTGTCACCGAGCAGGGTCCTGTCGCTCTGGAGCATTACCTGCTCGTTGTACGGGTCCGGTGACGGATCGACAAAAATTCTGTCGCCCGGCTGAGCTGCTATAACCCCGGAATTGATCGTAGTAAACGGAGCTTCGGGCGATCCGTTCTCAGGAAGTCCGCCCGCGATTCCCGGGTAATCCCTGTCGACATAAATTCCCGGCCAGTACTGCGGGGGACCCTCGACATGAGCGGTCGCGATCTGAAACGCGGACATTTCACCAAGGAACGGATCGACGTCCGTTCCGTCGACCCGCACAAGCACCGGGTAGTCACCTTCGGGAGCGAGGTTATCGTTCTCCGCGGTGACCATCCAATTGCTGATTGTGCCGTAATCGTTGTCCAGCCATGCGTCGAGTGTTCCATCGAATAAGTCAGGTGCCTCAAGTGAGACAGAGGACACCGATGTTGTTCCCTGCCAGTCGTAGACGTAGATCTCACAGGTCACGCTTCCGCCCGATGAATGAAAGCCGTCGCCGATTGTCACATCGAGCCTGTACGGCTCGGGGCAATTAGCTTCAACGGGAAAATCCCCGGGCACATTGACCGGTGGATTCGGATCGGGCTGAACCCAGCATCCGTCGACGGCATATCCGAAGCGGAGGGGACCATCGGGCAGCTGGAGCGAGAAGGTTTTTGTGATCGACTGGTCGGTGAAGAACGGTCGACGGTCAGGTTCAATATAAAATGCCCTGTAACCGTTGAGCTGCGAGGCATTTTCAAGGATCGTGGCAAATGCACCCTGCTGGTACGTCAGAATCGCAGGGTCCCCTGCTCCCTGTTCGTAATCGACCGGGTTGAAAAGCGTCGTATACCCGTCGGGATTCAGAAGCTCCCCGCCGCCATCGACA
The DNA here is from genome assembly GCA_030614715.1 of Planctomycetota bacterium. Lineage (GTDB taxonomy): Bacteria > JAJVIF01 > JAJVIF01 > JAPKYR01 > JAPKYR01 > JAUWTM01. Next base: position 2,760 of record JAUWTM010000084.1, on the reverse strand, counting down.
GCCCTGCTCCAGAGGAGATCGTTTTCCGGCCATAAGGCCGTTTCAGGGAAAATCACGACACCGCGAACATCGAATCCGGTGAATTTATCGACACCCGGGAACGGGTGGGATAATCGCACGTCGACATCCAGCAGTCCGGGACCGACAGGAGTCAACCCGACTACCGAAAGGCAGTTGGTGCACGGACCGTTCTCCAGAAAAGTCCTGATGTTGAAGTGTCCCTCGCCGCCACGGACCGGGATGACGTCGATCTGCGTGTGATCGGCGTTCAAATCCATGATCCAGGCACCGAAAAGGACCCTGTTGGAGTCGTTGGATGCCTGTATGGAAGTAAATCCCGGGGAAGGCGACGGTGTAACCGGATCACCCTTCCCGGAACATGATATCAGTAAAACCAGTAATAAACTGATTGACAGTAATCTTAGCCTTGGCATTTAAAACTCCCTACATTATTAAATCTTATCCCCAGCCGTCCCAGTCAGCCGGAGCCGGACGGTTACTTGATGCCCAGACCAGGTTACCTGCACCAGTTCCGGCATCACCGACCCACATCGTGTGGTTCCACTCGGTCTCATCGATGGAGGGAGTCCCTGGATCATCCGTGTACTCAATCGGATCGAAGCATATCCAACGACCGCCGTCATCGCATGCGAATCCGGTACAACCTAACGGTGCGCTGTTATCCCACGTGCTGAGCAGGTTAAGTGCCTGGTCGTATCGTGCGAACATTACAGGATACAAGGTTCCTCCAGCACCACCACTGATTACGAGCCTGCAGTGCTCGGCAAGGGGGTTCTCACCGGTGTGGAGATTGTGATCGATCTCGATATCACCACGTGCATCGGTAGTACCCAGACCGTAAGAAGGATTAGTGACGCCTGCGTCAAGAGCATTCAGTATGGATGTGGTCACTGAACCCGTGCTGCCGGAGATTCTGTGAATTGCACCCCCGGTTGTCTCGTCAGTGTAGACGTAGAAATCACCGTTGAGATAGCTGATCGCCCAGTCAAAGATTACTGTGTCATCCGGAGCGATCGTGGTCATGTTCACCGTGTACTCGGCGCTTCCGACGAGGTATGTATCCGACTCCTCAAGTTCGTATACGGCTCCGGTCGAATCGAGCACCCAGAGATTACCGTCCTCGTCAAAGTCCATTGCCTCGACAGTGCCGGTCGGGATAGTCCTCGTGGCAATCAGCGTTGCAGGAACCTGGGTAGTGTTGTTGATACTGCCAATGAACACAACGATACTCGGCTGCATAGCCATCACGAAAGCCACAACATCGTCTGTTTCTGTCCCCGAACCAACAGTACCGCCGTAATCGACATCCATGTGTGTCGAGCGGTTGGTTGGATCGGTGCTGGGTATGTACAGATCATCGTACATCTCGCACCAGTCATCATCGCACGAATCCTGGTTTCCAATGGTGTAGCAGTATGCCGGGATGTCCCAGTTGTAATTGATCCTCATCATTTCAAATTCCCTGGGCGTGAAACTGTATCCGTATTCCGCCAGTGCAGAGCCGTCCGAGAGAATTACACATTCGGCTGACTGAGTCTGTGCCCATGCGTAGTCGTAGTACGTGTAAACTCCATTACCGCATGTAATGTTGAGTTCCAGGACCTCGATGTCGTACGGATTATTCATCGCGGGCTGCCAGGGATTGAAATCGTCCTTTACCTGGCAGTAGAGATCGTAAAAACCGGGGCCGTGGGTATCCCAGTTGATGATGATCGTTTCCATGTCACCGCCGACGTTATCCCAGACAATGGGATCGCCATCGGGAACGAGACTCCATTCGTAATGGAGCTGATCGCCCTCGGGATCGAATGCCGCGATCGTATATTCTTCTGCGTCGACCTCGATCGGGTTTTGCTCACCCGTGATGTTGCCGACACTGGGAGCCTGGTTGATCGGATTTTCGCCACCGACCGTAACGATGGTGATCAGGTACGAGCTCAGTACTCCTGCAGCAACAGGGACGGCGAATTCCTGGTCGTAAGTGTGTGGATTGGCGCTTTCGACCGTAATGAGAAGGTCCTCGCCACCGGCCTGCTGCGGGTTGACGCTCGCGATATCCGCTGAGAAGGTACTCGATGCCTCACCATGCGGAGAAGCGGTCGCAGTAGCGAGAATCTCAACGGGTGCTGTCATGAACGCGGGGTTGAAACTCTCCACGTAGATCGCACTGATCGCGTCAGTGACGGGAATTCCCCCGCCTTCGCCGTTCAATGCCTGCCAGTCGTAGACGGTCAGGTCGAGGTGAACGGTGCCGCCGTTATCGGTCTCGTCAACGTAATAAACCGTTGAATCCGACGTGTCCGGGTCAAGCAGGAAAGGCTCGGCTGAATTAGCCAGTAGTGCGAAGTCGCCAAGTTCAGGCTGGCCTGAATCGGACGGCTGGTCCCAGCTTGCGAGGATCGCGTACTGGTACACGAGAGGCGCGTCCGGGTCAGGGAACTGGATTTCATAGAATCGACGGTTCACGGAACCGGCGGTAAAACTGCTCCGGTTGAGAAGGTTATCGGGATTAGCGAAGAACGTGACCAGATCAATTTCGGCATCAAGTCCGTCCGCATAATATTTATACCCGTTGACAGTCCCGCCCGGAAAGTAACCGGGAGTTCCGTAGTAACCCGGTACGAAACCAAGGATGTTGGGGGTCGGGAACTCTGTCGCATTGTTCCAGCGGGTGTAACCGTCCGCGTTCAGAAGCCGCGGATCTGAGCCATCCGTACGGGGCAGGCTGACTGCTCCATC
>JAUWTM010000147.1 GCA_030614715.1 Planctomycetota bacterium | reverse complement strand
CAGTCTTATAATAATGTTAAAGGTTAAAGGGGACTGTCACTTTTTTGCGTCTGCCAGTCCTGCTGATGCGTTCACTTTCGCAGAAGCAAAAATGTTGCCTGTCCCCTTTAACCGTTTTCCAGAAAAGCAAGCACGAGTCGTGCATTCGACGGGTAATCATCCGCCTGCAGCGCATGATACTATGCACATGCTGCATTGATTGCCCGTTTTTTATGAGAAATCTGATTTTAAATACTATATCCTGCTATCATTGAAAATCCCCCACCTATTTGATAGTATGTCATACGGCTGGGCTCTGGCCCTGCTGGAAGGCAGGACATCCTCAACTAATACTATTCGGTGAGAAGGGGCTTGGTCGCCTTATGCCTTCACCGGATACGGAAAGGGTTTTAGATATGAAGAATCGGTTATTCGCAACAATGGCTATTCTGCTTGTTTCAGCCATGATTTTCGGTTGTTCCGGCAGCGGCGCAGGTAATAACCCAATCGTGCCGGGTCCCGGCAATGATCAGGGTGCAGTCGAGACCACTCCGCAGCTCTCGGGAGCGGTTGATAATCCAACCGGATGCAACTGCGGTCACAGGATGTGGGGCTGGTGGGAAGTCAGCCTGAACACAGACACCGGCGACATTGAAATTGTCCCGCTTCGAGAAGCGGAGATGCATGTAAATGTCACCACCCACCTCCAGTCACCAATGCCCGATGGTTTATCAATAATGATGAACGGTTTCGATCCCGTCACGGGCGAGGTGGATATCGACCTGACGATCACCCATCCGTTCCCGAATTCGAATTTCCGCGGGTTCGACGTGAGGGGTATCCTGATGGGTGCTGGAGACACGATCCAGGGTACTATGGATACGGCTCTCTTCTATGCGGCTCCCGACGGATTCAGGGTGCTCAATGCCGACGGTTACACCCGGTGGTGGAACGCGCAGGAATTCGGGACACCCGGTATGTTCGGTTTCACCCCCGGAGGCCTGGGTATCACGGTATTCCAGCCCGAATCAACCCTGAACCCGTATAAATACTATTCCGACGCTCTCGGATCGCAGACCCCGGTCATACCGAACATCAATATGGCCAACAGGGGGACATTCTCAACCGATTTCGATCCTCCCGAACTTACAAGAAACTTTGTAATACAGTTCCCGCTTCACCCGATCAGCGGCAAGCCCATCTGGCTCTTCCAGTACGCTATCGATGCAAGCTGGGCTCCGCCTGAGGGTGGCCCCGCACCTCCTGCGCCGACCAGTGCCTTCCCGATCGAGGCCAACTGCCCCGAGGCGTACCACATCGAGGTCAACACTGACGGCAGTACGGCGTACTTCGTTGACAACACCACCTTCGGTGGCGAAGTGACCCTTGCAATTGAGGTTTTCGACTGGGGAGCACCGTCGAATCCCGGCGGTATCAACGGCGAGGTCGCATCGATCTGGCTTGAGTCGGATACGCTTTTCGATTCAATAGTGGGTGTACCTCTCGACGTAACCCCGGGATCTCAGCCAACGAGTGGCTTCTACACGATAACGGTCCCGGACGTACATCCGACAGGTCTCGATAACCAGGAAATACTTGTAACGGTTCGCTCAACGGATCCTTCCAGTTACGCTCCTCCCGCTCCGGGTCCCGAGTACCCGGCGGGAGCAGTACTCGCGGCATACAAACTGGTCGTTGTACCGATCTCTGATGTAGAGCCGGTTAAAACATTAACAATAACTCAGCCGAACGGTGGAGAGGACTGGGAAGCCGGTGGATCAGGCCTTATTGAATGGACGTCAGAAGGTCCGGTTGGCAATTACGTGAAACTGGAGTATTCAATCCTCGACGGCACACCCACAACGATTATCGCATCGACTGAAAACGACGGCTCCTTCATGTGGAATCCTCTCCCGAACATTGAAAGCGCTGATGTAAAGGTTCACATAACCAGCATCGATGACCCGCTTATTAATGATGACTCCGACGACTTTTTCTCGATCACATCCACGCCTGAACCCCAGCTTGAGATCCTCATTCCGAACGGCGGCCAGGTATGGGAAGTCGGGACGATGCAGACCATTACTTGGAACAGCATCGGCGAAGTCGGTTTTGAGGTAAAACTCGAGTACTCGATCGATGATGGTCCTCCGCAGGAAATAGAGGCGTTTACCGATAACGACGGTTCCTACCAGTGGGTACCGATACCCGATGAGGAAAGCGAAAATGTAAAAGTGATCGTCACGAGCATTGACGATCCGCTGGTCTTCGATGACTCCGATGAATATTTCGAGATCACATCGGAGCCGGATCCCCAGATCACGGTCGTAATTCCCAACGGTGGTGAAACCTGGGCGATCGGTTCGTCGCAGGAGATCACGTGGACCTCAGTCGGGCTGGTGGGATTCGAAGTCCGAATCGATTACACCATCAGCGATGGCGTACCGATCAATATTATCAGCCAGACTGATAACGACGGCAGTTTCATGTGGGATCCGATCCCGGATGTTGACAACAGCGAAGTGAAAATCCTGATCACAAGTTTCATTAATCCATCAATCTGGGATACCTCGGACGGGTTCTTCACAATCTATGACTCGGCATTGCCCGAGATTATTGTGACGCTACCAAACGGCGGGGAGGACTGGGAAGCCGGAACCGCTGGAGAGATCACGTGGATCAGCTACGGTGCTGTTGGCGACAATGTAATAATTGAGTACACCGTTGGCCCGTCATTCCCGATACCGATTACTACCAGCACTGAGAACGACGGTTCGTTCACGTGGGATCCAATCGATGATGTCCAGAGCACGGAGGTTAAGGTCCATATCTCGAGTTTCGATGATCCCGGCATTACGGATGAATCCGATGAGTTCTTTACGATCCATATGCCCCCTCCACCTTCGATCACGGTCAATGTGCCGAACGGCGGGGAAGTCTGGGCAGCAAACGAAGCAGCGACCATTGAATGGTCCAGCTTCGGTGACATTGGTCCCGAAGTCAGCATTTCATACATCGTTTCAGATACGGCGGAGTACGGGATTACCGGTGCGACCCCCAATGATGGCGTTTTCGACTGGGATCCGGTCCCGGATATCGAAAGCACCGAGGTCAAGATCAAAGTAAGCAGTGTCGCGGATCCCGGGATTCTGGATGAATCGGATGAGTACTTCACGATAACAAGTGGTCCTGTGCCGACTGTCAATGTAGTTACACCAAACGGTGGCGAGTCAATGGAATTCGGTTCGAGCCATTCAATTACGTGGACTTCGGAGCTGGTCACTGGATTTGTCAAAATTGAGTACACGCTGTTCGATGGCGATACTCCGATTGAGATAACACCTGAAACTGAAAACGATGACTTTTACCAGTGGAACCCGATTCCTGAAACAGCCACGGTGGAGGCAAGGGTTATAGTAACAAGCCTTGATTTCCCGTCGGCGACCGACGAGTCGGATACTTACTTCGAGATTTTCGAGCCGTGGCACATGACGTTAACCAGTCCCAACGGTGGGGAGGATCTCACGGGTAACGGAACCTGGGAAATCACATGGGACTGGGTAGGTGACTGCACAAACGTAAAGCTTGAGTACTCGACCGATTCAGGAGGCAGTTATCCGAATCTAATTGTGGACAGCACGGAATGCGACGGTTCATATGAGTGGAACCCCGTGCCCGACATCGACACTACAACTGCAAGGGTACTCGTCACAAGTCTCGACGATCCCATGGATGATGAAAGCGATGATGATTTCACAATCACATCGTCCTCTCTGTTCGGATGGGTAACGGCCACGGGTCAGATGCAATTCGATCTGACTGACCCGATCCCCGACCAGGGTACGATGGCTGAGGACATCATGATTTACAGCCTCGGTGATGACATGAGCCGTGCACAGGTCATGGACGGTGCAGACGATACGCTTGACTGGGCAACATACGTGGATGACTACACTGGTGTCACCGGTGATACGTGGGCATACGCACATATCGCTACACCCGTGCATAAGTTCGACTGCCTGCCGGACGGATCACTCATCTTTGTCAGTAACTCTAATTCCGAAACATTCCCGAACGACCAGGTCAACGACCTCATGTTCTGCGCCTATACCGCCAACGACAACGTGACCGGTGATCCGCCGGACACGTTCTGGCACCTGTACGGCGACACTGGCGATCCGGATCCGGATGAACTTCCGTGGCGACGTCAGGTCGATTTCTCCTGCGGTGTTACAGGCGGAGAGAGTGAGACAATCGGTTACCAGTTGAACGTAAATTCCATGCATGCCGACCAGCCGGTCGAGCACGACGGCAACATCCTCGTAGCAGCGTGGGATGCTCCCTACGACAATGACTCGCTGACGTTCTACACAATCGACTGCAGCATTCAGGGTGGCGGTACGGGACCGGTCGATGACACCGATCCCGAGTTGATGGCTCTGGCTGTTGACGATGACACCGATCTCATCTTTGATCCCAATATTGCGACCGCGCTCTGGATTCTCGGCAGTGATGGAGTGGTATCGTGCCACCTGCTGGCGTTCGAGTCCGGTGACCTCGACATTATGGATCAGGTTCTGGACGACACATTGTACGGCACTGCAACTCCTGTCGATATCGAGATCGCCGCGGCAACCGAGTTCGGTTACGAGGTGACAGATCCGGGATTCAACTGGTTGTGCGTGCTTCTCGATAACGGTGACGGAACGTGGTCGGTTGGTGTCTGGGAATTCAACTTCCTTGGCGATCCCGACCCGTTCTTTGAATTGATACAGATCACCGACCCGATCGCTGGAACCCCGATGTCGCTCGACGTGGACGGAACGGATTTCGAGATCCACGTTCTTGCCGACAACGGTGGAGCGGTCGAGGTTACGGTGTTCGAGTGGATACCTGAATAAGAAAGGTCTTGTGTGTGGAGGAGACTGACAGGGAGGGGAGGATGGACAGTGGTTGATACTAACGGGGACCGGCATCGTCATTGCCACGGTGTCTGTCCCCGTCTTTTTTGTATCAGGTGGTAAATCTACACGGAAGGGCATAGGGTCCAAATCCTACCACCAGCCGTCGGGGGCAAGCTTGCTGATGAATGCGGAGGGATAACCTGATGTGTTTTCATGCATGTCGACAGCCGGACCGGGATCAAAATCCATCGTGTCGGAAAAAGAACCTGTATACATCACAGACCCAGCGGAGTCAATGAACATACCTCTACAATTCAATGAGTCTATGTTCTCATAGGACCTGATCCAATTCACGTCCGATTCAGATGTGAGAGTTAGCAGAAACTTACCAGAACCAGTGAACAACGGTCTAATTTCAGTTCCATTTCCCGGAACGAAATCAATGGTTCCTCTATAAGAACCGCATAAGCCTATCGTGTGGTCCGATACTGCTATATCCCTGATCCAGAAATCTGACGGATCATCGTATTCAAACAAAACGCTTGATAATAATTGACCGGACTCCGAGAACTTACATACATACCAGCCTGCCGTATCGACCGAACCCACATTATAAATAACTGGACCGGGGTCCAGATCGATAACACCTTCAAAATCACCGGTGGTATATATTTGTCCGGAATTGCATCCTAGTCGGCCCAGTATATAATCATGGTTTTCGTTACCCCACGTCTGCACCCAGTTAAATTCTCCGTCAGATGTATATGAACAGAGGTAGACATCATTTTCTCCATTAGAAACGGCTGTTACTTCATTGCTTCCGGGATCGAAATCAACCTCATCTTCGAAACTACCACCACAAATAACATTGGAATTTCCAGTCACACAAACAGTAGTGTTATAATCATATGCAGTCCCACCCCAGGTTTTAACCCATACCAGGGTCCCTGACCAGTTGTACTTGGCAAGGAACGCATCATGATTACCACTGGTTGTCACATTATAGTCATTCCAACCAGGATCAAAGTCGACTGTTGACTTGAATGATCCGGCAAGATATATATTATCGGCATCATCCAGCGCAATCGCATTAATACTAATATCTTCGTCAAAGTAGATGACGTTCTCATATTCACCTGAAGAATTAATGAAATATAACCTGTTTACGTTTTCATCATAGATCCATCTGTTCGTCACTATGCATATATTCCCGATTGAATTAAATACCATGCCAACAGGGGAGCCGCCAGACTGAGTACTCCACAACCAGGCTCCATTACTATCGAATTTGCTTATGAATGCATCATCTGCTCCTAAAAATATATTTTCCCCGGGTCCCGGATCGAAATCGACTGCGGCAATAAATTCTCCATAAACGTAAACATCACCATTATCATCCATCATAACATCATATCCTCGTACGTACCCGGCATTTTCAGTTACTCCCCACGACACAGCCCAGCCGCGGGGGATCGTCCTCTTGACCCGAAATCCCAAATTCCTATCAACGTTGGGAATCTCTGCGCTGTCGCGGCATCTGACTCCGAAAGAATAATAATCTCCGTATCTTAAATTCTCGAACGTGTACGGGTCATTCGTCTCGCGTACGATCGGCTCCACATCCCACGGATCGATGTCTGTGTCCATGTAAACCAGGTACTCAACAGGCGGTGATTCAAGGTCCGTCGCTGTCCCCCATTCAACCGTCACGCTGCCCTCGCCCGCTGTAACTCCGATCACGCCCACTGTGTCGTCCCAGACCGGCGGAGACATGTCCGCCTGATTGCCCGGCACCGCGCTCAAAACGACGGTATTTTCATCAACGTTTGCAGGATTCGCACTGTCGCGGCACCGTACCCCGAACCAGTACGTATCGCCGACCGTAAGCCCGTCCGCAATGTATGGATCACTAGTCGATCTCACGATCGGCTGGGTATCCCACGGATTAGTGTCAGTGTCAACATACACGAGGTACTCGACCGGTGGGGAGTCCGCGTCGGTGGCCGTTCCCCACTCGACTGTAACCTGCCCGACCCCCGCGGTCGCTGCAGTAATACCCACCGTGTCGACCCAAACCGGCGGCGCAATGTCATTACCCACTGGTGGGGTCGTTATCCTGCTGTTACTGCAACCCTGAACCAGGATTAGAATTAAAATACCCAAAGCAATACGTGGAATTTGCTTCATAGCCAGTCTCCCGATACATTACCGTAGCATAATTATATCATATTTGGTCGATTTGCAGTTAAAAACCGAATTCGGATCAAAATCATCGCATCCCATGACCGACCGCGTACTTGTTAATTAATTTATATAGAACTTAATTCTCATTTTTAACGATATTTTTGCCTTTATCATTAAAAGACGCATGTTGTAGGATATCCGTCAATGTTCTATAATGTAGATAGCGAGTATCCCCCATTATGGAGGTTGCCTAGTATGGCTTGGCTTTCTAACAGCGCATCCCGGCCAGGGGCCGGTGGTAGCGCAGTACTGGTTTTGATCGGTTTAGTCCTCATGTTAGGGCTCGGAAGTTGTTCGGGGACAACAAACCCCATCATTCTCGATTTCCTGACTGGAGAAACGAACCGGTCATCGGACCAGAATTTACCCAACAGGTGGCTCTGGGGCATGTATGACATGCATGTGAACGCGGATCACACCGCGATCGAGGTGGTTCCCGTACGCGGAACCGCGATGCATCTCAACGCCCTGGGCTTCATCGAAATCTACCATCCCACCGGTATCACCGTCGGCAACATGGAGATCAATCCCGAAAACGGTGATGTCACTGTAGAGGTGACACTGTCTCATCCCTTTGCTGACTACACTCAGTATTCCGGGTTCGATGTCAGGGGTATCGTGATGTTCCCGACTGTACTCGAATGGCCCGGTCACGGGCTTACATCCTCCGGCATTTTATCGGGAGAATCATCTCTGAAGAATCCTGACGGGTATACCCGTCGATGGAATCCGACGGAGTTCTCGGAGGGTGTCAAACCTTTCAAGTACTTCGATGGGCTGCTGATACCACCGGGACTCGGCGAGGGGGCTACATCGCTGATCAACCCGTACAAAACGTATATCACCAGCGCTAACAGGAACATGTACCAGGCGGGAATGACAGCGGTACGGCACTACATACTGAGCTTCCCGGAAGGCCCAATGACCTTCGGTTACGCTGTCGATGCAAGCTGGGAGCCTCATATAGTCGAGGATGTCTACTACTCCGACTTCACTGAGACCAATGGTCAGACCTCGGTAGGCTGGACCACGATGGCATCCGATCTGTTCCCGACCAGTCTCTGGAGTTGCGAATTTTTCAAGGGCGATATAAACGTAAGGACTGAAACCTGTGACACGTATGGCGGTGCCGGCTCGAATGGCCTCCTGATAAGCCCAACCATTCCAAAGCCTGCGAATGTCTCTGGAATTACGCTTCAGATCAGGCATACGATCAGCCTTGATACTGACTTCCAGGAGGATATGTGCACGATCCTTTTGTCAGCGGATAAAACCCTTGAAAATGCTATTCAAATCACATCGGAAGAACATCCGTATGATTTTCTGGATGATCCGATTCTGGGCTTCGACTGGTGGGTATCCGACCACACCAATACTGAATGGGACGTATTCGACCTGTCCGGACCGTTGAGTGGAGTTACCCAGCCGTTCTTCTGGATCATGTTTGGCTTTTACACGAACGATGGTGATAAGGGTCTTAATGATGGAGGCTGGACCCTCGAGGAAATCAGGATCGTAGATGAATACCAATTGCCCAAGCAGTTGCCGGGTAGCTTCCCGATTGAAGCGAACTCCATAGAACCGTTCTCTGTCGAGTTGACGGGTGTTAACGGCATACTTGAATGCTCGCTTGGGGCCTACGCTGGTGGTGTAACCAACCTGAGTGTGGAATTAATGGACTGGCAGGGTGACATGCTCGGTTACCTGACAAGCGTGTCGGTTGAGGCGCCATCGCTGTTTGATGGCGTAATCCAGCCGTACGGCGGTCACGGTACCCCATCTGTCTATGTCTATGAAATAGCATTTGAAAATATTCACGCAACCGAACCAGGTGAATATCCTCTGTTGTTCACCTACGAGGTTGATGAGGACATCGATCCCTATTATGTGCCCGATGATACCCTTGCGGCCTACAACATATTTGTCATGAACGTTGAGGAGGTCCTGCCACCGTTCTGTATAGGTGAAAACTCAGTTCACGACCAGTACGAGGGCTCGTTCATGCTGAATGGCGCTGCGCCGTCGCAGCATTACGATGCCTCGTTCCTGCCGGTAATATCCGGCGGAGCGGGTGGACTTCTGTTCGACGGCGGAGAGGCTGGCGGTAAACAGCAGATCATGGTCGGTCCCATCACCGGCACAGGCGGCACGTCAAACGTGTTTACCCTGTATGAGATGGAGGATAACTACCTTGGTATCGCCACAGTACTGGAATCCAATGAGTACAACGGACATGTTTTCGTCGCGACCGCCGGTGATCCCGACAGCCTCTGGGTATTCGAGGCGAACGGCGATACCGTCTTCGATGATCCTCTTGAGCTGGGGGCCGGTGAGGACGGCATCAATGAACCCGTGTGCCTGATCACCGATCCGAATACGGGCGACCTGTGGTTTATCGGCGATAAGGGCAACATGGGTATCCACCTTGAGAAATGGGATTACGTTGTTCAGGGTTCAGCGTTCGAGTACGTAGAGGATCCGACCGCGAAACTCGACCTCTCCGAATGGCTCGGTCCCGATCCCAAACCGCTGGGTATCGCGATCAACGGGTGGGCGAACAGGCTCTACCTGTACCATGCGAGGTTCTTCGGATCGATTGACGTATTCGACATTTCTTCCGGTCTGCCGGAATACGATGAAATGTGGTCGGTATCACAGCTGTTCGATGAATCGATCGCTGTCACGGAGATTCCCGGACTCAGGAAATTGCTCGGTGGCGGAATCGTAATCGATCATGTCGATGGTGAGGAAGCGGCACAGTGCCGCACGCTGATCTACGCTAACACTCTGGGTGGCGGATCATGGCTCAGGAAGCTGGATGTCTGGAACCAGACACTCGGTGTCACACCTCTCGGCAGTCCGTGGTCCTGCATGGCGATCAACAACCTTCCGACATCGACCGATCGCTCGCTCGTACTATTCCCGATGGCAGGCGGTCAGGAGTACGTGCTGTTTTCAGCACCGGTTGACTGGTAAGTTATAATAAAGATGAAAAGCAAAGCTCCCGTGTAACTGCGGGAGCTTTTTTATTCTCGTTTG
>JAUWTM010000204.1 GCA_030614715.1 Planctomycetota bacterium | reverse complement strand
GCCTCGTTTTCGGCAGTATCCGGATCGTCCTCGGCAAGCTGGATCGGGGATTCGGTGTAGACCCCGCGATTCTGGACGTATGGTTCTTCCAGGCGCTGCCCATTCACGTAGATGGTGCCACGTATGAACACGACCAGCTCACCCCGTTCCAGGTCCTGCCAGTGGAGTGAAAGCTTATCTACGATGATTCGGTCGCTGACCTTGAGCGTGGGGTCCATCGACGGCGACGGGATATAGTTCGCCTCTGCCACGTTTGCCCTGAACAGGAGGACGAGGATCAGGCAGATGACGATGTCACGGGTCCAGAGGATCCAGGGATCCTTTTTCTGCTTTGCCTCTTTGGTTTCCCCGGGCTCAGGGATGTCTTTGGTTTCGGTCGTTTCGTCAGTCATGGTTTTACCGGTAGGGAACTCACCTATTTTAGTATCGTATTAAGAGACTGGCAAGGGCTAACTAAGGTTCAGCGTAAAAAAAAAGCATGGAATTGTCCCAGAGTAGACAGAATATATCTAAATACCAAAGTACTTGTAGTTTCATTAAATATGATATACTTACAATTGGAACAGTGAAAATGATGAGCTCGGGGAAGGAAAAGGGATTCAGCCTTATCGGGCTTCTAATCGCCTGCGTAATTGTTGTCATACTGATGACAATGGCGTTACAGACGTATGGTCCGACGTTGCAGGCAGTCAACAAAGGTGACAATACGAACGCTCTCGGGATGAACATTTCCCGTATGAGGCTGCGCCAGCTCCACCAGGCGGAGATGACGTATCACTCGATTCATCGTTCATACGCCACGTGGGCGGAACTGGTAAGGGATGGGCAGATTCCAAGAGGGTACACGGATACAGCACGCGCAGGTGGCCGGCCATGGGTGCCGGGCCACGACGTAGAGATAGAGGTCACGAGCAGTGGTTTTACCATTACAGCAACTCCCAACCTGCAAGCCGGCTTGCCGGAAGACGCTCCGATCCTGGTAATTAACCAGTCCGGACGGCTTGAGGAGGTCAGACGCGAATGACCCAAACGCCTGAAACAGGGAATCTCCTCTCAAGGGAAGGTGCTTCGGGAAAACAGGGCATAGAGAATGACCAGCAGGGGAAGTATATTGTGCTGGAGTCCCAGCTCGAACAAGTCCCGATTATCGTCAACAGGATCGTGCTCAAGCACTGGTCGCACGCGGAACGCGAACGTGTGAACTTCTGGCTAGGAATTTTCATACTGGCTGTCCTGGGACTTGTCGGGATGATTTTTCAGAACCTGGGGATAATGCGCCAGGTTTCACTGGTGATCGCGATCATGATGCTGGTTGCCCTCGTACCTCACGTTATATTGTACCTGAGGACGCTGGGCGGACGGTTCGGTCGCCAATGGGAGCACATGGTCGGCGATGGCGAACTTTTCCGGTTCCTGCGTGATGCTGGATTTGTACTCGGCCACTACGTCGAACTGGGCAAGGCCGACGAAAGGTTCTCGACTCACCTGCCGATCTCATTTCCTGAGGCGGTGCGCTCAACTGAATCTTTCTTACGAAATTCAGCCCTGCCTGATCCGGTGCCGCCCGATGCTCCTCCCGGATTTTACGTCCCTCCTCTGACATTGAAGGACCCTCCCGGGGGTGCCACGCATCGCGTGTACGAAGCTGAATACCGAGGAAAAATTATGCGCCCGTTCAGTATCCGCGTTGACGCGCTGGACTCAGGAAGCGACATCACCGTCGGATTCACGCTGAGGCCGAGGAACGCTGAGACAGCTGAACGCCTGATGGAAGCGACTAACGGTCGAATCGGCGACCGCCTGATCGCAGCACAGGTGATTGGGGACATCCGTGAAGTGGCGGGCCTTGAACCTGACCCGGTGCCAGCTATGGATCAGGATGAAGCCGTGAGCGGACGTGTTGTGCAGGCGACGTAGACGACGAAAAACAGGGAAAAAATTAAACACGTAGAAAGGGAACAGATATGATTTCTGTTCCCTTTTTTTTATTTCGTCTGGTACTTTTCCTAATCCGACCGGAAATGTATGTGGTACCGACGCTGGCGGGGCCCGTCGAATTCGCAGAAGAAGATCCCCTGCCACGTACCGAGCAGCAACTCCCCCGAGTGAACGATAATCTGTTCACTGGGTCCGATCAGCGACGCTTTTATGTGGGCGTCGGAATTGCCTTCCATGTGGGAGTAGTTGTCGCGGTGCGGGATATTTTTCGCCAGCGTTTTAATGATGTCCGAGACCACGCTGGGGTCGGCTGATTCATTGATGGTTATCGCGGCAGTTGTATGAGGGCAGTATATTGTGACTATACCGGACGCCCAGCCGTACTCGCGTAACGTTTCACGTACCGTGTTCGTGATGTTGACGAATTCCATACGCGATCTTGTCGAGACGTTTTGTGTGATCATTTTTTTCTGGTTCCTGCACCCTGTATTTTAAATCAAACTTCTGGCTTTCAATCTCAGGTATTCATTAACAACAGCGACAGTTAAATCCTGCGGAGCGACATCCACAACCAGGCATCCTGCCTGCCTTAACTGTCGCGATGCAAGCTCACGGCTGGTTGCCAGGTCGCACGCGACAGCCTTTTCGTAAAGCTCAGTTGCGTTGGTCGGTGCTCCCGTTTCAATGGCCACCAGGTCGGGATCCTTAAGAAGTACCGCAAGCGGCAGGTGACGTGGATAAACCGACGGCAGGTGACTCAGCAGTACCGATGACGCCGACGGATCAACGACATCCGAGAACAGCACGATCAGACTTCGCTTGCGCCATGTCGAGAGGAATTTTCGTATTGCACCCGCATAATCGCTCTCGACCTCCGATGGCTGTACGTCGTAAAGCGCTTCGATGATGCGGTTCATCTGCGCGTGACCGCGCCTCGGTGCTATGTAGTGCTGGATTTTCGACGCGAAAGCGATAAGGCCGACCTGGTCGCCCTTGATAATCGCCACGTACGCAAGCATCAGTGCGGCATTGATCGCATAATCGAGACGTGTGTGCTCATCGATACGTCCGATCATCTGTCTTCCGCAGTCAATGAAAAGCGTGAGAGGCTGGCTCCGCTGAATCTCGTACTCGCGGACTACCATCTTTCCCTTCCGGGCGGTCGCCTTCCAGTCCACGAAACGGAATTCATCGTCCGGAACGTATTCCCGTAACTGGCTGAAATCTGTACCTCGACCGAACCTGCCGATCGGCTTGAATCCCGCTGCGAACAGTGCTCCCTTTCGCGCGAGCAGGTCCCACCTGCGGGTTTGTATCAGGTTTGGATAGACCTGGGCCTTGGTGATTACCGGAATGACAAGCCGGCGGATGATGAACCCAAGGCGTCCATGGAGTCGCAGGTGGATTTTAGGGAACACCACGTCGCCGCGTTTTTCCGGGCGATAGTGATACGTGAGTTTTACGATCTTACCCGGCTCAACTTCGAACGAAAGGACGTCGGGATCCGCTTTACCGGGGTCGGGGTACTGGTCGATCAGTGATCCGGCCAGTTTTTTCTCCCACCTGTTCGTGACTGTAATCGTGACGGCGTTGTCGGCGAGAAGGCTCAGCCTGTTCTCGCACTGACGTTCGATTTCGATATCGTAACGGGTCGGGCTGAAGAGGAAATCAACCATCACCAGCACGAGTACCAGTCCGACGTGGAAAAAGAAAAGTGTGGAGGCTACAGGCACAAGTCCAGCCACGAGCAGCCAGATGGCAGCGACGGTGAGGAATATAAGGCTCCGGATTGTCAGGAGCATGGGTGAGAGTTTAGCATAGATTTACATTAGTACGTCCGGCAAAGTACAATCGGGATGTGGATGAAGAGAAAGTAACTGGCCCCGGCGATGTCCCCGGACGCGACAGGCTGCCCGTAACACTGAGCATCTGGGTCGGATTGATCGCGTACGTCGTCTATATGATGACGCTTTCACCGGGTGTTTCGTGGGCGCATCATTCCGAGGACTCAGGTGACCTTATCACGGCCGCTTACCTGCTTGGAATTCCCCATCCCACCGGATATCCGCTTTTCTGCATCATGGGCTGGATCTGGTCGCATGTCTTTGTAATTGGATCGGTCGCATGGCGAATGAACGCACTCTCAGCCCTGTTTGGAGCGATTGCTGCAGCCGTTACAGTCAGGGCTGTGTGGTCGAGTTTCGATCTCCTGCCTTTTGACTCATTCAGGATCCTGACCCGCTTTTCACGGGGACTGGCATCGCTCGCGTCAGGGCTGGTACTCGCTTTTGCCACCGATGTCTGGAAATTGTCGGTTGTGACCGAGGTCTATTCGCTCAACCTGTTTTTTATTGCGTTACTGAGCTGGATTCTGATCGAACTGATGGTCGGCGCTAAAAGCGCGGTGGAATCCGGGAGCGATTGGACCGCGACAAGGGGAAAACTGCTCGTGCTGCTGGGATTATCATGGGGTTTCGCTCTTACAAACCATTTGACAAGCCTGTTTCTGCTGCCATCGATCCTCATAATTCTTGCATTCGGACAACTCGGGATTACTTTGAAGGAGTTCCTCAGATCGATCGGATTCTTTATCCTGCCGCTGCTCCTGTACTTTTACATTCCGATCCGTTCAGCAATGAATCCCCCGCTGGATTGGGGAAATCCCGAGAACCTGACGAATTTTATCTGGGTGGTGACCGGAAGTCAGTTCAAAAAACTGATGTTTACGCTGTCGCCGTACCAGATGCTCCACCAGATCATGCGTTACGGCCAGATTCCGGTTGAGCTTGGCGGTCCGGGAGCGTTGGCAGCGGGTCTCGGAGTGTGCAGGCTGATTCTTGGAAAAAACAGATGGGTAATATTACTGTTGATCCACACGATGCTGCTGGTCGGGTCCAGCCTTTTCTACCTCGCAAGTTATTACATCTGGGACCCGGAGGGCTACCTGCTTCCGATGATCTGGGCCGGATCGATGTGGGCGGGCTGGTCGCTGGCCCTGATGATAAACGTACCGTCGCAGGCAGTAAAACTCGGCAGGATACTCGGAGTGATCCTTCTGATTATCGCGCCTATATGGGCACTGGTCGGGCACTGGGACGAGGTCGATCTTTCCGGAACGCGGGACGCGATCAGGTTTGCTGAAGAGGGATTCGAATCGTACGAGGAAAACGCGCTTGTATTGGAAGTCCGGTACGAGCGTGCGTTCGCGCTCTGGTACTACCGTGAGATCGAGTACGCCGACACGAGGGACGATGTCGATATCATCTTTGTCGAGCACGCGACCTTCGACTGGGGTCTGGACCTTCTGAGAAGGAAGGTTCCCGATCTTGTCCTCCCGGACGAACCGTTGACAGGCGGTGAAGTCGAAGCCGCTATGGCTGCGTGGCTGATTCGGAATAATATCGGCAGACGTCCGATCTACATCGGTGCTACTGTCGATGAACTTGCAGAAGAGGGCTATCGATTCGAGGGTGTTGGCCTTTCCTTCCTGGTCCATCCACCCGAGATCCCGTAAAGAACGCACATAAAGATTAATGTAATCAGTGTAGTGCCCTTACCGAGTACGAAACTGCGTGGGTTGTAGGTAAATTCAACCATGTGTACACCTTTGGTAAGACGAACCGCGCGGAACGCCCCGTCGGCCCGATAAATCGGCATCTGAAAGTAACCCGCGTTCGCCTCCCATTCAGGACTCCAGCCGTCACGTATCACGAAATAACAATCATCGGGTGCCTTGACACTGAATAACAGGTGTTCAGGCTCATCGATCAGGAAATTGATGATTACGTCATCCGTTAAGGCAAGTTCATCTGATTCGTCATCAATCGGCCATGCGACACTTCGATTAACCTGTTCCGGGTCCTCGATCACGACCATATCCTGACGCTGCGCCGCCCAGTTGGCCATCTGGACAAGGGGATTGTCGGACGGATCACTTGCGTACGCTACCCTCCGTGTCAGGAACACACGTGGCTCGGGATCATCGATCTCCCAGACCTGAATGAAGTCGTCGCTCGTTGTAACTGGAACTTCGCCATTGTCAAGATTGGGTTCGCCCCAGGCCAGTGTGCATCCATCGCGGGACTCAAAAGGCAGCTCACCCTGGGAGATGATCCACCTTACTCCCAGGGCACGGAATCGCTGATGATACATGAGCGACGGCGCCCGAATGAAAATCAACGCGCGGTAGTCCAGGAACATGTCCTCGCCCATCAGGTCGTTACAGTACGATATGTAATTTCTCGGCACGAGTGAGTCGTAACCGCCGATGTCCATGATTCCATACGGCAGGTGAAGGTTTGGAGTGAAGGGACTTTTCACGCGTTTGTGCGGGTTGAAGGGAAGGGGGATGTCGGCCCATCGCGCGACACGGTTCCCGCCAACGGGATCGATGCCCAGCTGTCGATCCTGAATCCATGTGATGAACGGTGTCTCGGGTGTGTAATCCCTTTCGGAATAGACAGGCTGCAGGTACAGGAATGTATATGT
>JAUWTM010000085.1 GCA_030614715.1 Planctomycetota bacterium | reverse complement strand
GGCGACGACGTGAAGATGGAAGTCGAGTTGATCACGCCGATCGCGATGGAGGAAGGACTCCGTTTCGCGATCCGTGAGGGTGGACGTACCGTAGGCGCCGGCGTAGTCGATAAGATTCTTGAATAAACCGGTTTCAGACCCGCTGAAAGGCATTGAAACCGCTGGACAGATTGAATGGTGAAGAAAAAGAAAGATTACATTAAACGTGCTGCCCGTCGTGAGCGCGCCAGGCTCCGGGATGAGGGACTTGAACCCCTGGAGAAGGTCACTGCCCAGGAACAGGCTGCAGATGAAGCAGTGAAACAGGCTGCTACAGCGGTTCCCGACGAAAAACCGGCACGTGAGAAGAAATCTCCAAAGTCTAGGAAGGAAGAAGCCGGGGAAAATGCCTGGCAGAGGCTGACGCTATTTCTACGTGAGGTGAAGATAGAGGCAAGGAAGATCAACTGGCCCGCCGTGGATGACACATGGAAATCAACGTGGGTCACAGTGATCTTCATTGTAGCCCTGTCTCTTTTCATGGGCGTTGCTTCGTGGGGATTTAACCAACTGTCAAGAACACTTTTCGGGCTTGAGACGTTACCACCAGCTGGCCCGTTAACGGATATAACACAAGATCTTGCACCAGATACAGCTGATGGGGAAGCCGACACGGGTACGGCTGAGAGTGGTACGACAGAAGCACCGACTGACGGAACAGAATAGGAAGGATCGATTTTAAGGATTTGAGCGGTACCTGAATCAGATGGCATGGTACGTTGCACATACAAAAGCTGGCTGTGAGCAGAAGGTCAAGAAC
Source organism: Planctomycetota bacterium (assembly GCA_030614715.1). Taxonomy (GTDB): domain Bacteria; phylum JAJVIF01; class JAJVIF01; order JAPKYR01; family JAPKYR01; genus JAUWTM01. The sequence goes on along the minus strand of JAUWTM010000085.1, from coordinate 17,336 downwards.
TCTGTCGAGCACCAGGCGAAAGCCCGGGGACTCAGAGACAAGATCTTCCGCGTCATAGTCCCGCAGGAAGAACACCTTGAAGTGGTCAAGGGTTCGAGAACCGCGGTGAAACACAAGGTGTTCCCGGGCTACGTCTTTGTCGAGATGATTCTGACGGACGAAACCTGGGCGCTTGTGAAAAACACCGAGAACGTGACTCACTTCCTCGGTACCGCACGCGAACCGATGCCGATCAAGGAAACAGAGATGCAGACTATCCTCAAGCGGATGGGCATGCAGTCGGAAGGTCCGGTTATCGATCTCGCTGTCGGCGATCAGGTTGTAGTCCTGATCGGTCCGTTTGCTGATTTCACCGGAATAATCCAGGAAATTGATTACGATAAACAGAAGGCGAAGGTCATGCTCTCGGTTTTCGGACGGGAAACCCCTGTCGAGTTGAGCTTCAACGAAATCGAGAAGCAGTCTGACGCCTGATTGCGGTATGAATAACAACGGAGCCCGGAAAATGTGGCCCGTGTCAAGAGTGTATTATGGCCAGTAAGCCGATTATCACAAAAATGAAACTCCAGATTAAGGCAGGCGCTGCCAACCCCGGTCCGCCAATCGGATCGGTGCTTGGACCGCATGGTATCAACCTGCCGCAGTTCTGCAAGGAGTACAACGAGCAGACTGCGAGCCAGGGCGGATCGATCGTACCTGTCGAGATCACCATATACCAGGACAGGAGTTACTCTTTCAAACTTGGAATACCTCCGGTCAGCGACCTCATAAAGCAGGCTGCAAAGATCGAGAAAGGCTCCGGTGAGCCCAACCGTGAAATGATGGGCGAGCTCACAAAGCAGCAGGTCAGAGAGATCGCCGAGAGGAAACTCGAGGAACTGAACGCGTACGACGTGGATGGCGCCATGAAGATCGTGGAAGGCACCGCGCGGAGTATGGGCGTTGTTATCAAGGAATAGACCAGGAAAGAAAAGAAGAATATTATCCGCCCGGGGGGTTCTGAGTAACCCCAGTGGGAGGACCCGAAATGGGTCTGAGCGGACCACAACCGAGGTAAAAATATGCCCAAACGAGGAAAGAACTACAACAAGGCGGCTGAACTGATTGATGGTGCGACCCTGTACTCACTTGATCGTACAGTTGAGCTCCTCAAGGAAACCAATCCTGTTAAATTTGATGCATCCGTGGACATCTGTATTGTCACCGGACTGGACACACGTCACGCCGACCAGCAGCTCAGGGGAGCCATAGGGCTTCCGCACGGAACAGGAAAAGAAACCCGTCTCGCAGTTTTCGCCACCGGCGAGAAAGAAATTGAGGCAAGGGAAGCCGGAGCCGACATTGTCGGCGGGGAAGATCTGTTGAAAGAGATCAAGGAAGGCCGCATGGACTTCGATCTGGTCCTTGCTACGCCCGACATGATGAAATTCGTCGGCCAGCTGGGACGAATCCTTGGTCCCCGCGGCATGATGCCCAACCCCAAGACCGGTACCGTATCGCCGAACATCGGCGCTGCCGTACAGGAATACAAGGCCGGGAAGGTTAACTTCCGAGCCGATTCAGGCGGTCTGATACTGAGTAAAGTCGGACGAGTGAGTTTCGAACAGAATGCGCTGAAGGAGAATATTCAGGCATTCGTGACGTATGTAATGAAAAACCGGCCGACAGGAGTCAAGGGTCAGTACATCAAGAAGATCGTGCTGTCCAGCACGATGGGTCCTGGAATCAGGCTCGATCCGAAGGATGTAGCTCAGACCGTAGTAGCCTGAAGAAGGTATTAACACAAGGAAGAAACCAGGTGCGACATGAAATCACCGAAAGAAATAAAGGCAGATAAGATAAGTAACTTCAAAGCCCATGTCACGGATGCGGCGACAATCATAAATGCCGATTACAAAGGGCTTACAGTTAACGAGATGGAGGATCTCAGGGCGAGAGTGCGTGCAGTTGGCGGCAAGGTTTCTGTAATTAAAAACACCCTGGCCAGGGTTGCACTGCACGAATTGGATATCGAAGTTCTGGACGATGATCTCAACGGTCAGGTTGCGTTCGTTTTCAGTAAGACCGATGCAGTTATGGGCACCAAGGCCGCTCATCAATTCGCCAGGGATGCGAAAAACTTTAATATCATCAGCGGCTACTTCGATGGCAGCCGCCTGACCGACTCGGACATCAAGGCACTTGCATTGATGCCGTCCCGCGAGGATCTCCAGAGCAAGTTTGTTGGAATCCTGCTGGCTCCACTGTCGGACTTCGCAGCGACACTTCTCGCGCCCATCCAGGAATTTATGGGCACGGTTGACGCATACGCGAAGAAGCTTGAAGAGAGCGGAGTTACCGGGACCGAATAAAGATTGACTGTTACGCTAATAGCTTCTATATGCCCCTGCGGCCGGGCAAAAGACCGCAACATTTTAAAAATGGGGTTAACACCCCGGAGGCACGAAAGTGGCACTCAGTGAAGCACAGGAGAAGATCCTGAAGGAAATCGAGGGCTGGACAGTACTCGAGCTGAACGATTTTACCAAGGAGCTCCAGGAAAGATGGGACGTAAGTCCCATGGCTGCCGCCCCCGTGGCAATAGCAGCAATGGCCGGCGCAGGCGAAGCAGAGGCCGAAGAACAGACCAGTTTCGACGTTATTCTTGAAGAACCTGGTCAGAGCAAGATCCAGGTAATCAAGGCAGTTCGCGAGATCACCGAACTTGGTCTCAAGGACGCCAAGGCAGTGGTTGATGCCCTGCCGAAAGCTGTCAAGGAAGGCGTCAGTAAGGAAGAAGCCGAGGAGATCAAGCAGAAACTCTCCGATGCTGGCGGCGTTGTGACAATTAAGTAATTTAATGATATCAGCGCAGACGCCCCGGGACCTGTTTACAGACAGGCCAGGCGGTGTGCCCGATTCCCAGGTGGGAATCAAACTGTAACCCTAGTGGGTGAATGGAACATAAGGCGCTTGAGTTCCCCTTGCAGGACCCCGCAAAACGGTGTCCATGGGGGTCCTTTGTGCCTGTGATCACCCGCGCTGTTTTATAAAATAACTGCGAAGGAGCTGCCGATGTCTCCGCAGAATACGACCCTCAACGCGCTCGACCTTCAGGTCCACAGAAGGGAGATCAGGGATTTCAACAAGGTCCCTGATAAATGGCTTTACGATATACCATTCCTGATCGAGGTCCAGAAGAACTCGTTTAGCTGGTTCCTCAACCAGGGTCTCAGGGACCTGTTCGTGCGCATTTTTCCAATCAAGGGTTACTCAGACAACCTTGAACTCCAGTTTGTCGACTATTTCATCGACAAGCCGGCGATCGACATAAACACGTGCAAGGACCAGGACCGTACGTACTCCGCGGGACTTCGGCTAAGGCTGAAGCTCATCAACCGACTCTCGAACCAGATGCTCGAGAGCGACGTGTTCCTTGGCGATCTGCCGATAATGACCGACAACGGTACGTTTGTAATCAATGGTGCCGAAAGGGCGGTCGTATCTCAGCTCGTCAGGAGTCCGGGCGCATACTTCATGGAGAAGACGACCCCGGTCGGGAAGACGATCAACTACGCAAGGATTATACCCAACAGGGGTGCCTGGGTTGAGGTCGAGCACGACCCGGACGGCGTTACAATCGTCCGGCTTGACAAGGTCAGGAAGATTCCCGTCACCAACCTGCTCATGGGTCTCGGATTTATCGTCGATCTGGGCAAGAAAGTGATCACACACCCGCCGGTGGATATCGAACTGGAGGGAAAACCCTACATGTTCGAGGGAATGATCGCACCGCGCGACATCAACCCGCCGACTGGTGGCCGGTCGATCGCATCCAAGGGTGATGTCATTTCCGGCGAACAGGCAGAACGGATCGCGAAGGCTTACCCGGACGGTCTTACGTTCCAGTATGAAATTAAGCCACTCAAAATGAATAAGAGCCTGATCGAGACCTACGAACAGGCCGTTCCGCATCTCGAGGCTTACCAGCAGCTGAATCCAAAACTATCGCTCAACGAAGCAGCGCTTCTCGACATCTATAAAAAGCTCAGGCCGGGTGACCCACCCACAATCGATACAGCACGGACGCTTCTCGAGTCACGGTTCTTCGATGATAGACGTTACGACCTGTCACCGGTCGGGCGTTTCAAGATGAATAAAAAGCTTGCGCTCAAAATACCGCCTTCCGTGCGATACCTGACCAAGCTTGACCTCCTTGAGACCATCCGTCACCTGCTGGTTATGAAGCAGGGCGACATCGATGATATTGACCATCTCGGAAACCGGCGAATCAGGTCGGTTGGAGAGCTCATCCAGAACCATTTCAGGAAAGGGCTTCTCAGGATGGAAAGGGTCGCGAAGGAGCGAATGGCCGTACAGGACCACGACAAGCTCACACCTCAGCTTCTCATTAATACTCGAAGCGTGGTCGCGGTCCTGAAGGAGTTCTTCGGATCATCCCAGTTGTCTCAGTTCATGGACCAGACCAACCCTCTGGCTGAGCTGACCCATAAACGACGTCTTTCGGCTCTTGGTCCCGGCGGTCTTTCAAGGGAGCGAACCGGATTTGAGGTCCGCGACGTTCACCATTCGCATTACGGCAGGATCTGCCCGATTGAGTCACCAGAGGGCCCGAATATCGGCCTGATCGGGTCGCTGGCAACCTACGCAAAAATCAACAAGTACGGCTTCATTGAGACACCGTACAGGATCGTACGGAAAGGGAAGGTAATCGACAGAATCGTGTACCTGTCAGCGGACGAGGAAGATAGATACAACATTGCGGAAGCAAACGCGGTCCTGGACCCTCGCGGACGTTTCGTTGACGAATTTATACACTGCCGGTCGAGAGACCGTATCACGGTTATCCAGCAGGACGACGTCAACTTCATGGATGTCAGCCCGATGCAGATCGTCAGCGCGACAACCGCCCTGATTCCGTTCCTCGAGCACGATGACGCAAACAGGGCTCTCATGGGTTCCAACATGCAGCGCCAGGCCGTACCTCTGATGTCACCGGAGCCGCCGCTGGTCGGAACCGGCATGGAGCGAAAAATAGCATACGATTCCGGTGCAATACTTATCGCGAAGCGGTCGGGTAAAGTAGTTGAAATCAACGCCAACAAAATCGTGATCGAAACATCGAACGGTGAAAAAGACAATTACGACCTTCACAAGTTCATTCGATCGAACCAGGGCACGTGCATGAACCAGCGTCCACTGGTCTATCTGACCCAGAAAGTAAAAAGCGGCGATGTAATCGCCGATGGGTTCTCCACCAAGGAAGGAGAGCTGGCGCTGGGCAAAAATATCCTGTGTGCCTTCCTTCCCTGGAGAGGTTATAACTTCGAGGACGCGATCATCCTTTCGCAGCGCCTTGTACAGGACGATGTGTACACATCGATTCACATTGAAAAGTATGAGTGCGAGGCCAGGGATACCAAGCTGGGTCCGGAGGAAATCACGCGGGATATCCCGCACCTCTCCGAAAACATGCTGAGAAACCTCGATGAGAACGGCGTTGTAGTGGAAGCGACCGAGGTCCAGAGTGAGGATATCCTTGTCGGCAAGGTCACCCCCAAGGGTGAAACTGAGCCGACACCCGAGGAGAAACTGCTCAGGGCGATATTCGGGGAGAAATCCCTTGATGTAAGGAATACATCTCTGAGGGTACCTCACGGCGACCGTGGTAAGGTAATCAAGACCAAGACCTTCAGCCGTGCGAACGGCGATGAGCTGCCTCCCGGCGTTAACAAGCTCGTCCGTGTCTATATTGCACAGCGTCGAAAGATCCAGGAAGGCGACAAGATGGCGGGTCGGCACGGTAACAAGGGAGTTATCTCCAAGATAGTACCGATCGAGGACATGCCTTTCCTCGAGGATGGCACTTCAATTGATATCGTCCTGAACCCACTTGGTGTTCCGTCCCGAATGAACCTCGGCCAGATCATGGAGACCCACCTCGGATGGGCTGCAGGGAAACTCGGCTGGCGTGCTTTCACACCGGTCTTCTCAGGAGCAACCGAGGATGAGATCAAGGATGCATTGATTGAAGCCGGACTGCCCGAGGACGGTAAAACCGTGCTTTACGACGGTAAAACCGGCAACGAATTCGACAACAAGATTACGGTCGGCCAGATGTACATGATGAAGCTGAACCACCTTGTCGAGGACAAGATCCACGCAAGGTCTGTCGGGTCCTATGCACTGGTAACACAGCAGCCTCTCGGTGGTAAAGCCCAGTTCGGCGGCCAGAGGTTTGGAGAAATGGAGGTCTGGGCTCTCGAAGCGTACGGAGCGGCCTACGTCCTCCAGGAAGTGCTGACTATCAAGTCCGACGATGTCGAGGGACGCAACAGGACCTACGAGGCAATCGTCAAGGGTGAGCTTATTGAGGATCCCGGGGTGCCTGAGAGCTTCAACGTGCTTGTAAAGGAACTTCAGGGCCTGTGTCTTGATGTCAGGTTTGAAGACATGCTTGCAGGCAAGGTCAGAGAAGCGGCTGAGGTCGTCGATACACCCGCGAAGGGTGACGGCCGTGCCGATGCTAAATAAATACGGCTTTCTATAGGTCGTAGTGACAGGGAAAAATAACAGCAGGCAGGGAGTGCTATGATAATGCACAGATCTTTGCAGCTGCGAGACATCAATGTTGTCTCAATCAGGCTGGCAAGTCCCGAGATAATACTCAGTTGGTCGAAAGGTGAAGTTAAGAAGCCCGAGACCATCAATTATCGCACGCTCAAACCCGAGATGAACGGCTTGTTCTGCGAGCGTATTTTCGGACCCTCAAAGGACTGGGAATGCTACTGCGGCAAGTACAAGAAACCCCGATACAGGGGTATCACGTGCGAAAAGTGCGGGGTCGAGGTTACCCACTCGAAGGTGCGCCGTGAGCGGATGGGGCATATTTCCCTTGCCTCGCCCGTGTGCCATATCTGGTACGTAAAGGGTATTCCGGGGCGTATATCGAGCCTTCTCGACGTCAGTTCCAAGGAACTTGAGAAGATCGTCTATTACATCAACTTCATCGTGACCGAAGTTTACCCCGAGACGATCGAGGAACTGGTACCGCAGATCGAACTTGCGGTCGAGGAAGAAATCGATGCCATCCAGAACATGAAGGAGGAGGACTCTGCCATCGGGAGTTACTCGGTGCCTGACCTCCTCGAGCAGATTCTGGAACCGTACGAGGCTTCGGAAAGGATCGTCCTGCCCGGACAGTCGAAGGCTATCGTCAAGAAGAAGGACCATCTGGACGCAGAAGCCATATCGAAGATGATCGATGCCGGTGTACTGGAATTCAGCAGTTACGACGACGAGGGCCAGGAAGTACTGGTCGTTCTCGCTGAGTTCCTCGATGCGATACTCCGCGATTACCAGTACGCCGAGCCTGTTATCGATTCGGAAACGGGCGAGATCATCACCGAAACCGGCAGTGGGATAACCAAGACAAACGCCGATGCAATTCTGAAAGCCAACACACAGAAGCTTGTGCTGCTGGACACACAGATGCAGGCAATAAATGACGCAAGGCGTCAGGAGAATCTCCGTCGTGGAGACGAGCTTGTAGCCGCAATCGAGCTTCTGCCGTCCCTGGAGAAGAAAAAGCTGCTGTCCGAGAGCGAGCACAGACGGCTCGGCATGCTTGGCGATGTCATCCGTGAGCGTCTTGGGGTCAACCCGGACGAACTCTGGATGGCCGAGATGGGTGCGGGTGCCGTTAAGAAGCTCCTCAAGGAAGTTGAGCTCGAAACTGAGGCAACACGCCTGAAAGAAGAGATCGAGGTCAGCAAGGGTGCCAAGAGGGCCAAGTACATCAAGAGGTTATCCGTTATAAGGTCGTTCCTCAGGAGCGGTAACAAGCCGGAATGGATGGTCCTTGAAGTACTGCCGGTCATCCCGCCGGAACTCAGGCCAATGGTTCAGCTCGAGGGCGGACGATTCGCAGCCAGCGACCTGAATGATCTCTACCGGAGAGTCATCAACCGGAACAACCGTTTAAAGAGACTACAGGAGATCAAGGCTCCCGAAAGCATCATCCGTAATGAGAAAAGGATGCTGCAGGAAGCCGTTGACGCCCTGATAGATAACGGACGGCGAGGAAAAGCTGTCACGGGAACCAACAACCGTCCAATCAAATCACTTTCCGACCTTCTCAAGGGTAAACAGGGGCGATTCCGCCAGAATCTGCTTGGAAAGCGTGTCGATTACTCCGGTCGATCGGTAATCGTGGTCGGTCCGGAGCTCAAACTGCATCAATGCGGACTTCCGAAAGTCATGGCGCTCGAGTTCTTCAAGCCGTTCGTGCTCAAGAAACTCGTCGACAGGGCCTATGCGCCGCAGATAAAAAACGCCAAGACCCTGATAGAACAGATGGATCCAAGGGTGTGGGACGTTCTCGACGAAGTAATCAAAGGAAATCCGGTACTCCTTAACCGTGCGCCTACACTCCACCGTCTCGGTATTCAGGCGTTCGAGCCTGTGCTGATCGATGGTAAAGCGATCCAGATCCATCCTCTGGTCTGTGCTGCTTTCAATGCGGACTTCGATGGTGACCAGATGGCGGTTCACCTGCCGCTTTCGCTTGAGGCACAGGCCGAGGCGCGAATTCTCATGCTTTCGTCTAATAACATCCTTCTTCCCGCCGATGGAAAACCAGTAGTGGGTCCGAGTCACGATATGGTACTGGGAATCCACTACATGACGCTGCTTCAGGAAAAGCCAGGTGCGCAGTTCAAGAAATACGCATCGGGACTCCTGAAGGACAAGCCCGTTAAAATGGACAAAATCTCGTTCTTCTCGAATGTCGATGAGCTGCAACTAGCTCACGATCTCGGTCAGGTTGGTCTGCAGGACCTGGTCAGGGTCCGAATCAACAAGAAAACCGTGGTCTTCCCCGGCAGCAAGAAGGTATTCCCGGTTGAGAACGGAATCGTCATTACCACGCTCGGCCGAATAATATATAACACGGTATTCCCCGAGGACATGCCCTACCAGAACAAGACCATCCTGCGCAAGGATGTTAACGACATGATCGGTCTCCTTCACAAGCAGTACGGTGTTGGTATCACTGTGGATGTCCTCGACCAGATCAAGACCATCGGATTCAAGCACTCGACCCTTGCCGGCGTAACCATTTCAATGGATGACGTTGCGATTCCTGAAGAGAAATGGGACATTATCAACGATGGCCAGAAGGCAGTCGAGAAATTCCAGGCTCACTATGATAAGGAGGTCAGGAAACTCGAAAGGTCTTCCAAGGACGAGGAAACAGTTACGAAGCGTATGAAGGAGCTTGAAGAAGAACGCTACATCAGCACTATCAAGGAATGGACCGAGACCACGAGCAAGGTCACCGACCGGATGATGGAGAACTTCAGCCAGGTCAATCCAGTCTACATGATGGCCCATTCCGGAGCGCGTGGTAATGTCAGCCAGATCAAGCAGCTTGCCGCGATGCGTGGACTGATGGCCGATCCGACCGGACGTATTATCGAGCTGCCCATCAAGTCCAACTTCCGCGAAGGCCTGACCGTGCTGGAGTATTTCTCAAGCACTCACGGCGCCCGGAAGGGTCTTGCCGACACAGCCCTGAGAACCGCTGACTCAGGATACCTGACCCGACGTCTGGTTGATGTCGCGCAGGACGTAATGATCGTCGAGGACGACTGCAGTACCGAGGATTACATCGAGATTGGTGCGTCGACCGACGGTCGCCGGGTTATTCAATCGCTGATCGAGAGGCTGCGAGGACGAACAGCAGCGGAAACGGTGCTCGACGACGATACTGGCGAGATCATCATAACAAAGGGGCAGTTGATCGAAGAGGACGCTGCCGAGAAGGCCGAAGCTCTCGGAATTGATACCATCAAGGTCCGAAGCGTCCTTTCATGTGCATCAAAGAACGGTGTCTGCCGTAAGTGCTACGGCCTTGACCTTGGTACGGGACGGCCAGTGGAGGTCGGAGCACCTATCGGGATCATCGCCGCGCAGTCGATCGGAGAGCCGGGAACCCAGCTTACCATGCGTACCTTCCACACCGGCGGTGTCGCGGGACTGGGTCAGTACGACATCACCCAGGGTCTCCCGCAGGTCGAGCTGCTGTTCGAACTGTTCGAAGCACGTTACCAGAAGAAGGGCGCGGTAATCGCACCCATCTCCGGCAAGGTGAAAATTCACGAGGATCCGTTCCTGCTGACTATCCGGCCACGGGCCGGATCGAAGGCGAAGGAAGTTACACTTGACGAATCAGTGTTTACCGGCAAGAAAATGATCGTTGTCCACGGAGACCGCGTTAAGAAGGGAATGCCCCTTACGCGAGGTCTTGTTAATCCGCGTGAGATACTCCAGTTGTCCGGTGTTCGTGCGACCGCACAATTCCTGGTTGATGAAGTCCAAGCGATCTACAAGGGTCAGGGCGTCAACACGAACGACAAGCACATCGAGGTTATTGTTCGCCAGATGCTGAAATTCGTAAAAATCACGGAATCGGGCGACAGCGACCTGCTCGAGGGTGATCTCGTCGAAGCTAACACGTTTGAGATCCTTGTGCTCAATTTCGAGAAGGATAAGCTGCAACCGCCGAAAGCGGAGAACGTGCTTCTCGGTATTTCGAAAGCCAGCCTGTTCTCGGAGAGCTTCCTGAGCGCGTGCAGCTTCCAGGAAACCACGAAGGTCCTGACTAATGCAGCGATCGAGGGACGTGTGGACTACCTTCGCGGTCTGAAGGAAAACGTCATTATCGGACGCCTGGTGCCGGTCGGTACCGGACGAAGCGATTTCAGGTACTTTGTTGCCGAGTCTGAAGACGGTGAGGAGTACGCTCCCGAGGTCGAGGAACCCGTCGAGATCAATCCTGCGGACTACGACGATGAGGAAATGGCGCTTCCACAGCGAGCAAGGTGATAGGATTTACTGAACATCAATGAAACTAACCCGGGCTGCGTCCCGGGTTTTCTATTGGGACTGTAACATCGGCTGTGACAACAGCATGCACTGGCGCACTTAATTGGCAACCGAATATTCATTTTTACGTCATATTTATGGTTGATGTTAATGGCACGCTGGCTACCAAATATAGCTTCCGATGCAGTTCCAAGGGTTCGGATTCCCGTGTGGGCTAAACTTATCGGTCCGTTGAATCGTCTATACCGAACCCCAATCCTCCAGCGTCGTGTTATCAGGGACAACCTCGATACAATGATCACCAGGCCGGTGGCAGCAGGTGCAGGGGTGATCCTTTCAATTATCGCTTCTTACCTACTGAAAGGCAGTAACCTTCCCCATCTGTTGGAGCTGGCTATTCCGATTCTCTTTGTTGCTATCCTGGTATTGTACCGGTTGGCAGGCACAGCGTTGGTTGCGACTTCGAGAAACATGCGGGACCTCGTCGAGACCGAGAGACAGGATGTAGCGTTGACGACTTTGATGGATGACGGATCGTTTTATTACGGTGTCAGCATCGGGAACCTTTTAAAGGGCAACAAGCTGTTCGAGACCGGTGGGTGCTTTGTCGCCGGATATTTATTTATGTATCTCGTCATTGATATTCCGGTAGCGTTGATGACGTCGCTGTTCTCACCACCGACCGGGACTTTATACTTTGGCTGGATGCTGATCCAGATTCTGGTCGCTTGCTGGGCATTGACCCTCGGAGTATCGATTCTGCTGCTAATAGCTTTTTCAGCTGCCCTGTACGCAACGTATCTGGATACGTTGACTGCGGTGATCATGTCGGCCGTTCACAGCCTGGCTGTAATGTTGTTTGGTGGTTTTATGCTCTACATCCCATTCCTTATCAGGAGTATTGACAACATGAATGATAATGACATGTTGTTGGGACTGGCGTCGGGAGGTGTCTTCCTGTTGGCATGGATGATTTTAGCCGTGTATTTAACCAGCTGGACGGGCCTTGCTTCATTTGCACGTGCACGACGTCCCGGATATTACGCAGATGAAGGGATTACTTCCGCAGATTTTCTTCCGCGCGTTGGATGATCACAATTCCAAATTGGGTTCCGAAGGCCCTTTAATTAAGCGACCTCTCGCGTTATACTTTCCAATCCTTGTAATTTTTGAATCATACTCATGAGGTACCGAAAATGACGATGGAAAGCATGAACATGCCATTGAAGGAAGCCGACCCGGAAGTTTACGGTTTAATCCGCCAGGAATACGACCGTGTTATGGGCACGGTACAGTTGATCGCGTCGGAGAATTTCCCGGCCCGTGCGGTCATTGAGGCGACCGGTGCTCCTCTCCAGCATAAATATGCCGAGGGATTTCCATACAAGCGGCTGAAGAAGAACAACCAGGTCAGGGAGTGGAAAAAGGACGGTCGTTACTACGAGGGCAACCAGATAATGGACCAGATCGAGCGCCTGGCGATCGAGCGCGCACAGGAGCTCTTCGGTACCGAGTACGCCTGCGTGCAGCTTTTCAGCGGGGCGCCGGCCAATGAGTGCGTATACGAGGCATTCATCGAGTACGGTGATCATGTAATGGCGATGGACCTCGCCAACGGGGGGCACCTGAGTCATGGCAGCCCTGTCAACTATTCTGGCATGCGTTACAATTTCATGCACTACGGTGTTGTCGAGGACACCGGAATCATCGATTACGACAAGCTTGCGAAGGATGCGCTCGAGCACAAGCCGAAAATGATAGTCGCAGGTGCGACAGCGTACCCGCGAATTGTCGATTTCGTAAAATTCCGCGAAATATGCGACAGCGTCGGTGCAGAGCTGCTGGTCGATATGAGCCACTTTGCAGGACTGGTCGCGGGCAAGGCGCATCCGACCCCTGTGGGATTTGCGGACGTTATCACTACCACTACTCACAAGACGCTTCGTGGTCCGAGGGGTGCTGTAATCCTTGCGGATGAGGAGCGAGGCAAGGCAATAGACCGGGCGGTTTTTCCCGGAATCCAGGCTGGTCCGCACCTTAATGAGATAGCTGCGAAGGCGGTCTGCTTCCAACTGTGCATGCAGCCTGAGTTCCAGGAGTACGCGCAGAAGGTGATCGATAATGCCAGGTTCTTCGGGGAAGAAATGAAGAAGCAGGGATTCAAGCTTGTTTCGGACGGCACCGACACTCACCTGATTCTTGTGGACCTTCGGGATCGCAATTACTCAGGAAACAAGGGCTCGAAAGCCCTCATCAAGGCGGGAATCTGCACGAACAGGAACATGGTTCCGGGAGACCCACGTCCTCCGATGCAGACGTCCGGAATCAGGCTCGGAAGCCCGTTCATGACCACACTGGGATTTGGTAACGATGAATTCGCGAAGGTCGCGAGCTGGATCAGGCGCGTACTCGATGACATCAAAAACGATGAGGAGATCGAGAAGGTGCACAATGAAATCGCTGAACTTTGCCAGTCCTTCCCCCATCCCGATTTCCTCCTGTGAAATTACCGGCGATAAACAGTTACAATAGCCCCTGGAGATCCGGGGGTTTTTTATACTCCCTGCACCATGATTCATGCGCAAGCTTGTGCGAAAAATAAGGATGGACGTCTACCCGCTGTTCAAGGGTGACGCAGTGGGATTGATCGAGGTAGTCGCTGGCCTCATCTCGAGCGGTAAAAAGTTGCCTGTTACACTCGGTAAGACCGAGGGGCATAATAAATCACGGATCGTACAATTGCTGACTGAGATAGCGGACTGGACGGGGATGGATCCCGTAATCCTCGGGTATTTATATGAATCGCTTCAGGAGAAGGGAGTAACCAGATCGAAACAGAGCAGACGCCGGAAGAGGGGGATATTTTACACGCCGGGATACATCACGGAGTTCCTTGTGAAGGCTGCGATCGACGCCTGCAGGATCGCAAACAATGGAAACCCTCCTGCGATACTGGATCCTGCGTGTGGAAGTGGCGCATTCCTCATAGCTGCGTTCCGTGAATTGTGCGTAAGATACCCCGATCGGAAACCTCGCGAACTGGCCACGAGGTATATCCATGGTATAGACAGCGATTCGAAAGCTGTGCATGTCGCGACGATCTCGCTCTGGCTGGAAGCGGATCTTAATAATCGTGACTGGCGAAAACTCGAGAATAATATCAGGGAGGGTGATTCGCTGAGGGAATTTATCAGGGACGGCCACAAAAAAATCGAGGTAGTTGTCGGAAATCCACCTTACAGGAACGTAAAACGCGGCATTTCGAAGAAGACACGCAAATTCTGCAGTGCCCATTACAAATCTGCATCGGGACAATGGGACCTTGCCGCTCCGTTTGTCGAATTAACACTGGAGCACCTGCTTGAACCGTGTGGCGCATGCGGATTGATCCTCCCGAATCCCATCCTGCTTGCTGAAAATTACAAGATTGTCAGAAAAATAATCCTCAGAAACGACCTCGTTGCGTTCGGTCCTGCCGGACGGGCGTTCTCAGATCCCGGCGTGGAAGCGAGTCTGCTCATCGTACGCGCCGGAAAACCGGTCAGATACCGGAAGAAGTCGGCAACGATCCTCGATGCAGTGAACGGGAAATTGATTAACGAGAAACGGACCATCCCATGGAAATTAATCCACAGGCTGCCCTTCAAAGTCTTCTCACACCTTGCCGATCCATCATTTCTCGATCGAATCCTCGATCGCTTTGATTCCGGCGACCTTGTGCGTCTCGGTGACCACGTAAAATTAACCCGGGGACTCGAAATCGGTAAACGCGACGGTAAAGTGATCGCGGGATCAGCAAAACGTGCGAAAAATACCAGGCCGTTGATCGCTGGTGAGTCAGTGACCCAATTCCACGCCGTTCCGGAACACGCGTTCCGTCTGCCGGGTAGAAATGTGTTGACAGATTTCAAAGATCCTGAACTCTGGAGTGGAGATCGGCAGCTTCTGTTAAGGCGTGTTGCATCGACACCAATTGCAGCTGTCGCGTCACCCCCAGCATTGGTTCTAAATACCGTGTATGTGATCCGGGCAAGGGAAGGCTACTATCTTAATGAGTACGCGTCCTGCGCGCTGCTCAATTCACCCATGTTCCGTGAAATTTTCCGTCAGATGTTCGCGTTTGACGACAGCCTCTTCCCATACCTGCGAATTTCACAGATAAATAAAGTCCCGGTACCACTTGCTGCATTGGCTGATTCCCATCTGGCTGCCCGGTCATTGGAACTCCACGAAAGAGGTATCGGGCAAAAAAAATCACCCTCGGGTGAAAGTGCTGCAGTGCTGCTGGAGGGGATTGATAAACGCGTGATGGAATTATATGACCTGTGACACGCTACGCTTTAAACGCCTCGCCAGCTTCCTCCACGGTGTCATAAATCTTGAAAACAGTATCCAGTTTGGTGATTTTCAGAAGGTCGGTGATGGACTCATTCGTCCCGACCAGGACCACGTTACCGTTGTGGTGGACGCACATCCTGAGAGCGCTCACGAGCTGTCCCAGCCCTGCGGAATCAACGAAACCGACCGAGGTCAGGTTTACGATAACCTTGTAGATGCCTTTGTCAAACAGTTTATTGAATGATTCCTTGAGGTAGGTGACACTGAAGCTGTCGAGGTAACCGTCGAGGTTTAAAACTGTCGCTTGTCCGGTTGTAGTAGTTTCTATTTCCACTGCATTGAAATCTGCTGAATTCCTCGTCTACTGTAATGTTTACTACGTGCCCCGTCAAGTGCTTCAACCTTGAAGAATCCTGTTTGTCGACTAATCAAGGAGTCACACCGTTCCCATCACGAGAGTATTAATGTTCGATTATAGACGCCAATTCACCTCTTCACGCTCGTTTGTCAGTTGATTTTCAACGCTACGGCGGTAAAATGGACTCCCCCTCAATGCCGTTGAATTGAGGATTACAAAAGGGGTTGCATGACATGATTAAACCTGCCGACCGGACTCTTGAGGTCAAGTACGCTATACGCGATATCCTGAAATACGCCAACGAGGCAAAGGAAGCTGGACTGAAGCTTCTGTACCTGAACATCGGTGATCCGATGATCTTCGACTACCAGACACCGCGCCATATGATCGAGGCCTGTTACAAAGCGATGCTCGATAATCACACCGGGTACGCTAATTCATCGGGTGTACAGGAGGCTCGCGACGCTGTTGACAGGGAGGTCCGCAGGAAGGGGATCAAAAATTATCACGATCTGTTCATCACGTCGGGTGTTTCAGAATGCATCGAGCTGTGCCTGTCGGCCCTTGCAGATCCGGGTGATGAGATTCTGCTGCCGTCACCCGGTTATCCGCTTTACACCGCGGTACTGGCGAAGCTGGGTGCTAAGCACGTGCCGTACTATCTCGATGAGGAGAACGACTGGGAGCCGGACATTGACGATATCAGGAGGAAAATTACTCCCAAAACCCGTGCGCTGTGCCTGATCAATCCAAACAACCCGACGGGATCACGATATTCGAAGGAATGCCTCGAGGAGATCGTGAAGCTCTCGCTCGAGCATGATCTGCTTATTTTCGCGGATGAAATATACGACAAACTTGTACTCGACGGTCCCGAAAGCATCTCGATCGCGTCGCTGTCGGACGAAGCACCGATCATCTCCATGAATGGACTGTCGAAGACATACCTTGTGCCGGGATTCCGAATCGCATGGGCGACCGTCACAGGAAACAAATCAATTCTGACGGACTATATCGAAGCTGTTAACAAGTTCCTGAGGGCGAGGCTTTGTGCTGTCACACCGCTCCAGTACGCTGTCCAGCCGGCACTCGAGGGCCCGCAGGATCACCTCGAGGACATGAAGGCAAAGCTCAGACGACGTAGAGATATCACTTATGAGCGTCTCAATGCAATGCCGCACGTATCATGTGTCAGGCCGACAGCGGCTTTCTACGCCTTCCCGAGACTCCATATCGATGAGCCGGACATGGGATTTGTCTGCAACATGATCAGGGAGACCGGCGTGGTTGTTGTGCCCGGTGACGGGTTCGGGCAGAAAGAGGGTACACGTCATTTGAGAATCGTCTTTCTTCCGCAGGAAGAGGTTCTGGAGGAAGCGTTCTCGCGCATGGAAGAGTACATTACGAAACACCTCGGGAAAGCGGTCGCGACCTGAGGTCTGACAGCGTAAATAATAGAATTCAGACCATAAACGAGACAACGGAGGAGAAATGAAGACAAGACTGCTGACGAAAGCAGATATCCAGGGCTTTCTGACAATTGGAACGTGCATGGATGCAGTGGAGAGTGCATTCGGGGATTTCGCTGCAGGAAACGCAGTAATGCCGCAGCGGGTTCCGATCAAACCCGAGGGCAAGGGTGGAATCTCACTGTTCATGCCCGCGTACATCCCGAGTCTGGATGCGCTGGGTGCGAAGGTCGTGACCGTCTACGCCGAGAACATGAACAAGTTCGGAATTCCGGTAACGCTCG
>JAUWTM010000197.1 GCA_030614715.1 Planctomycetota bacterium | reverse complement strand
TGGGTCGCTCACGTCATATACCCATAACTGAAACACCCCGACGAGAAACGCAAAGTCTTAGTGCCGATGTACAATTTCTGCATTCAGATTGATCTCCGGGGGGGTAATCTAGATGGGATTGTCCGGTAAAACATTTGTGAATTGTGCATCCAGATCAAGCAGGTACGGAGCTACCTGGTCCGGATTGGTTGTTGAGACCCTGATGCAGGAATCCCCCGGAAGCAGATTCGCGTCAAGAGCTATGCTTGCAGAGCCATTGATTACATTCTTTTCAGTTATTAGTACATGGGATGAATCGTACAGCCCCAGCGTAACCAATCCGTCACTGCAGTAAAGTGTGACATCACCATCGACCTCGAAATCCGGTAAATACTCAAACGTAAAGAAATCCTCTCCATCATCAGGCAGGCACACCTGGTCCCCGACCGGTGTTCCGGGCACCAGGGTAACCGCATCGCTCCAGTCGGTGTTCGTGTCTACGCTGCAGGTTGGATCAGGGACGTCCAGCATAATTGTCTGCCATGCCGACACATTGCTTTCTGGAGCCGGGTACCCAAGACTCTGTGTATACCACGGTCCTGCCGCCGACTGGACTCTGACAACTACGAGGACCTCCCCGGCCTGGGTCGGATGCACGAGCCCGGTAAGATCTGCGACATAACGCGCTTTAGTTGGACCTTCGGCCTGGAAGATCCCATCGACACCGACCGACATAAGATCCGGTGAGTAAACCCGTACCGCGGATATTTCACCGTGGATATTTCCCGCAAGCTGCCCCTGCCAGTCATGAACGTCAATCTGCAGCCTGAGCACCCCTCCCCCGACGCTCGATTCGCTGTCGTAATGAAGCGTGTTCACGATCGGCTCAATGGAGACATATACCGCCTCAGGCTGGTTCGCATCGATCGGGAAATCATCGGGCAACTCGATTGGGGGATTAGGACTGGGTGCACTCCATGAGCAATCGATGGCGTAGCCGTATGTCACCTGCGGACCGGGTGACATGGGAAACCTAATCGTGTACCGCCGTGTGTTGTCACTCCCCGCTTTGAAAATTCCACGTCCGAAATCGCTGGTGAGTGGCTCATCCAAAACGGATGTCATCGGGCTGACAGCAACGAGCAAATCCGCAAAGTACTTGTACGGATTAACGGTCGCGGTGAGTGCCGATGCGGATGAATTAGCATATATTCCCTGCGTGTAACCAAAGATACCGGGATTGGTGAATTCTGTAGGATTCCACCACCTCGTGTACCCATCGGCGTTTAACAGCTGGGTCTCATCTGTGTCGGCCAGAACATTCGGCCCGATAACCAGTGATCCCGGTGTTATGAGGATTCCCTTGACATCGAAGCCGGAGAACTGAGGCTTTGTCGCGAAGGGATGCGACAGTGTGATGTCGAAAGTAAATATCCCGTTTGGAGGGTCGTGTTCGGAAGGCACTCCAGCAACTGAAAGTCCCATCGTGCTGTTGAGTACTGACGTAAGATTCAGATGCATTTCACCCGTACGCAGCTTGACCGGGTTAATCTGCTGATTTTCAGTATCTATTTCCAGCAGGTAAAATCCAAGGCATCCATGACCCGTCTCGTTCTCTTGTTGAATTACGGGACCCGGTTCCTGCGGATCACTCACGTCAGGTGCAACCGTATTTCCACTGCATCCTGATCCAATTAACAACACACCTACGATTAACAGACAGGAGAGAAAGTACCTGCTCATTGGGAAACCTCCCGGGATAAATACTGGCCTGTAAAATTATAGCACAGCCAATTGTATTAATATTCTAATCAACGACACCAACGCAACTAAGAACCTAACGCAAACGTAAACATGGGGATGAACGAAGCCACTGAATCCTGACACAGCACGTCGAAAACCCTAAAATGATATAATAATTTTATCTTCCGAATGGGTGGTAGCCATGCGATCGATACAAATTTCTGTGATATGCACACTGTTTACAGTGATCATTGTAATGTCTGGATGCCAGGGAAGTCCGGTTATCCCCGGTAATGATCAGAACGGGGAATTAACAGGTTCTGCTGCGACTTCATCCGGTGCAAGTCACCAGTGCCTGGGATACTACACACTGGTATTCGATACCGAAAACCTGTCTGTCGACGTCCTGAGTAACCGTTCAGGCGACCTTCACCTGAACGTTGTGAACGTACTGAACACTACGATGGGGATCGCAGTCGCAGGTGTCCCTTCAGAGCATGACCCTCCAACCGGACTGTTTGTCTTCGATATAACCCTTACACACCCGTTCGCAACCAAACCTCAACTTGCAGGTTTCGATGTCAGGGGAATTTTGATGACACCCGGGACAATGAATATCGGGTCACTGGTGTTCGCAGATATTGACGAAACACGTCTCGAAAATGCGGATGGCTACACGCGATGGTGGAATCCGGCAGAATTCACGGCACCGGGCATGTTCGGATATACAGATGGTATCCTGGCGAATGCCACCGCGTCTGTATTAACTGCAACAATCAACCCGTACAAGTATTTCGCCGATTCACTCAGCACGAACGCCTCTATGCAGGAGGTATATTTTGCAGAGATGGATGCGGATAACGGTCGAGGGGTGTTCGCTGCCGGGGAAAACAACACGCGCAGGTACAGAATACGCTTTCCCATGGATCCGGGACCACAGATTGTTTACGGATATGCTGTGGATGCGTCGTGGGATTTACCCAGTCCCAACCCACCGGTTGAGGTTCCCGATGACTTCCCAATCGAAGCGAATATGCCCGAAGCGTACTATATGCTTGCCCAGCCGACAGTAAATACACTTTACTATGATACCGAAACAGGCAATGGTGGAGGGGTTTTACGGTTACAGATCAATGTCCACGACTGGCAGGGACAGGATGCAGGGGATATTCACGCTGAAATTGACGGTGTGAGGATTTTCTCCCCGGATTTAATGGGCGGGGAAGTTGATGCAGGTTTCCTGAATGAAACATCAGCCAAGGCACGTTACAGTGCAGATTTATTCGGAGAGGCAGTACCATCCGAAGCCGGGGAAGCCCTTGTTGCTTTTCGTGCGAGAAGTGCCGGGTCTGCTACATACGAGCAGGGAGCGGCTCCCGCGCCACCGAGTCCATTAGCCGCGTGGAATGTAATTGCGGTGGATATTACAGATCCCGAGTGTACAACCGACTCTGACAACATTTTCGCCGATGCCACATTGCTTGAACTCGGAGCCAATGCATCCGGCGTAGTCTGCCCGGTAACCGATATTACCGATTACTATTACTTCAACATTCCGCTCACCTACGAAGCCTCCGGTGAAATTCGGGTATACAGCGATGCCGGACCGACAACAGTTACCCTCTACGATCACTCACACAATGTTCTTGCTGAAGAGATAACATCGAGCATGTGCGTTATCTCGCTGGATGACCTGTTGCTGCTGCCCGGGAATTATTATATCGGCATAGCGGCTGATCCCACCGGAGATGTGCGGCCGTACTTTTTAGATCTTGATGGTGAGTTGATCGATGCGAGCCCGTGCGGAGCTGTAGAAGTAACACCGGATGACTTAATGGTTGAAGCTGATTTTGTTTTCATGCACGAGAACTATGCATTTCTATCAGGTGATTTTGGTATCTGGATCTACGACGTAACAGATCCCGCAAATCCGAGCTTTATTAACTTTGTTGAGGACCCGGGCTTTTTCTTTGCTGACTTCAGGTACCCTTACTGCTACGGACTCAGGGAACACTGGTTAAACAGTGAGAACCAATTGGACATGATCGATTTTTCTGATCCCTCTAATCCAGTAATCCATGAGGACCTTGTGCATTTCACGGATAGAACAGGCCCGGCTTTCTGTATGGACGAGCAGTACCTGTATATCCGGTACGGAGTTGCCCCTGATTACGAGATTCAGATCTACGATTACATAACTGATCCCCTTAATCCTACACATGTTACTGACATCGCAACCACTATACCGCCGTATGTTCTGGCCGTAACAGAACATCCGGCACACGGTAAATACCTGGTTGTCGGTGCATACCTTGAAGCGTGGGCTTACTCTATCGAAAACCTTGGGGCAATCGTCGAGGTCCCTCATTATATTCTCCCCGCATCGACCACAGTTACAACGCTCGAATGTGATGATGAAACAATCTATCTCATTTACAGAACCGGCGCATGGGTCCACTATCTCTATACGTTGCAGCTTGACGGTCTGGGAACAAGTCTTGTTTACAGCGATCATTTCGAACTGCCTTCCTCTGGTTACGAATTGCTGCTGGATGGACCTTATTTATACCTTGGTGATTCAAATGGACTGTCGGTGTATGATGTTTCCACACCCACTGCCCCCGTGTTCGATAATACAACCGAGATGATCGATTACGGTAAATCAATGGATATTTCAGGAGACACACTCTGTATTATCCCCGGCGTTGCCGGGCTGGAATTTTTTAACATGGCCGATCCCACGTCACCGGTTCACTATCCATATTTACCGGTGTGCAACAAACCAAATGATATGGCAGCAATCGGGGACTATCTTTTCGTAGCGGACAGCGCTCCGCATGATGGGGCTGTACTGACCCTGGATATCTCCGATCCGGCTAACACCTTTGTCGCAGCAGGTTTCATGACGCCGGAAACGCCGTTTATGATCGATGCAGACGGGACAAATCTAGTGATCTATTATTATGATGTTGCGCCTACCTTTATACTGCTCGATGCATCGGACCCCCTCAACTTGAGCGAGATAATGTCTCAGACTGTCATCGACTCAATCAGTGAAATCATGTTAACACCAGATGCGGTGTATATCGCGACAGATTTCCCGGAAGTGCTGGTATTCGACTATTCAGTCATTCCCCCTGTAAACATGGGAGGAATAATGCTGGCGGACGATCCCATTGAAATGACTAGTGGGCTCGATCATCTTTACGTTACGACTTACAGTGGGATCGAAATTCTGGACATTACAAGTCCCTTGAGCCCCACCTACGAAGGAACGTACACTCCCCCCGATGACCAGGAGATGTGTGAGGTTGCCGGAGATTATCTTTATATTACGGGGGACAGTACACTCGAGGTCGCGAGCCTTGCCGATCCGTCGAATCCGGTTTACGAAACTCATCTCGAAGTTACTACCGTTTACGACATCGATGAACTGGCAATCGACGGCCAGTATGTTTTCGTAACAGGCTACGAGACCCCAATCTATGCGATCCAGCGACTCCCGGTCAATGCTCCATCGTTTTCCTGCAACATACATGACAGCACTGATTACAGTTGTTACAAGATACTCGCTCATGAGGGATTCCTGTACGAGATGAATGAGAACGAGGGAGTGCAGATATACGATTACTAATCCCGGCAAAACATCAAAGGGGTTTTTGATTTTCGTCAGGCTTAAACTGCCAGAAAGTCATCGTGTTGCCGTCGGGATCATCGATACTGAACCAGTTCAGGCCGTCATCGGATGTCTTATGCTCACCCGGAATGATGCCTGATTCCTCATGGCGTGAATGTTCAGACGCGATATCGGGGCATTCGAAAAATAACCTGACACGATTACCGGTAATTTCCCCAACAGGCTTATCCCACCAGCCCGACCAATTATACAGCCCGACAACAGGACCGTCGTTGAGACGCATACCATAGAACTTGTCACCGTGCTGTTCATGAACCTCGAAGCCGAATGTCGATGTGTAAAAATCCCTGCTTGCGTTGAGGTCGTTAACGAAGAGAATGCATTCACCAAGTTTGTAGATCGGTTCTACAGCCCGTGCAGCCTTGTACTGATCCACCACCTGTGCTGCAGGAGCGTCCCCGGTATCCTGCCAGATCATAATATTAATACCCTCCGGATCGATGAAATTCGTAAAGAGCATGTCTGTGGGATCACCGGACACTTCAAGGTCTGCCAGCCCGCGTTCGCGCAGGATCACAGCGTCGGTATTGAGACTCCTGCTCTCGAAAGCCAGCTTCGGTGGTGGAACGGGCATGCCTGCTTCCCATCCCGTGACCAGTTTCGTTGAGACTATCGTAAGCTGGTACACGCCACCCGCATCGATCATCGCCATGTTCCCCGGCGACTGCCAGATAATCGGCCAGCCTAATTTACAGTTGTAGAACTCAAGTGATTTATCCACATCGGTGACGTAGTGAAGCATTTCGATTACTTTCAGGTTAAGAGTATCAGTCATAGTTTTCTCCAAATCTCCGACTTCCCGACGTAAATTCTCAATACAGTTCGAAGATCCTCAAGCCATATCTACGGGTAATCATGTAGAGGATATTATCAACCACCAGCAGGTCCTTGACTCCATAGGGCTTGTCATCGCAGAGATAGCCCAGTGTATAAGGGAACTCCGGTGGTCATGTCCTGCAGATCACCGGATCAGTTTGTCCACCAGCAATGTACCCATATTGGCCCCGCACTGCAAGCTCGGTGTAATCACCTGCACAGGCTGCTATTAAAAAATTGGAATATAAGACTATTCTAATATATAATTCATTAGGCGGCCATGTAATTAATTTGGAAAAGATTTGCGTCTGTAATTTATTTATCGCGGATTCCCTTTCTTAAATACATTATGACAAGGAGGCTCGTATGTACCGATGGTCAGTTCTCATCGCGGCTGCGATTATCGCTATTTTAGTCGCGATAGGATGCTCAAGTGGCGGCAACAATCCTGTTGCACCATCAGAACTCGACATGGCCGGACCGACCGGTCAAACGGTTCAGCCCCAGAACCATCTCTGGGGTTACTATGACTGCTACGTTGATCTGGATTCCCAGACCGTAGTCGCCAACCTGAACCGCAGCGTTATGTTTGCTGCTAACGTTGTTACTTTTATCAACGGTAACCCAGCGAACCTTCAGTTCCAGATTAACAGTACTCCAATCGAACCCACGCACATTGATGTCGACATCAATGTCGGGATCAGCCACCCGTTCCCGGGAATGAGCGAGTACGACGGATACGATGTCCGTGGTATCTTCATCGGCGACGGTAGTGGTGGACTGGCGTACAACAGTGATTTGGACTGTCCGGAACTAGGAACCGACCAGAT
>JAUWTM010000141.1 GCA_030614715.1 Planctomycetota bacterium | reverse complement strand
TATCACTAAAAATGTAACCAGTGAATTAATGTACTTTTTCATATTAACGAGAATCCCGCCCTCACAGGGTTGCAGGATACAAATCTCCCCCAGTGAAATGTGAAGATACACGTGCCGGACCCCAAGTTCAAGAGGGAACCGGACTTTAATACACTTTGTGTCTGATAAAATCTCCCAAACGGGTGATAATTTGATTTTTCGACCGGTTACGGGAAAAGTAAAGAGGTGATGATAACTTGACGAAATTTCCTTCAGGATATGGTATAATTTTCAAGCCGTCGGTACTATGGTTAATCGGCGATGTTTTTTTGCCGATTGTATTAGTGCGGACACAAGTGTAAACACCATCGGGGTGTAGCTCAGTCAGGTTTAGAGTGCTTGCTTCGGGAGCAAGAGGTCGTGAGTTCGAATCTCACCACCCCGACCAGCCGAATAAACGACCCTTTTTCCTTCATGGAGAAGGGGTTTTTTAGTGTCTCTAAGGAGATTTCAGGAAAGAGTATAAGATATATATCTTAAATCAGCACTAGTTGATTTGATAATCTTTCAGAAGATGTGTACAGTGAATGCACCATGGATTACAAACTAGAACGCCTGGAAAAGATCGATCTTCGTCAAGTCTGGGAGAATGAAGCAGGAAATTTCACACCCTGGCTTGCCGAGGAGGAGAATCTCAAACTACTAGGAGACACAATCGGACTCGATTTGGAACTTGTCGGGACCGAAACAGCAGTCGGTTCATTCTCGGCAGACATAGTTTGTATCAATACGCAGGACGACTCCAAGGTTCTCATCGAAAATCAACTGGAAAAGACAGATCACACTCACCTAGGCCAGATAATCACGTATGCTGCCGGGCTCGATGCAATCACTGTAATCTGGCTGGCAAAACGCATTACAGATGAACACCGTGCCGGGTTGGATTGGTTAAACGAAATAACTGAGGAGGGAATCAATTTCTTCGGACTTGAAATAGAATTATGGAAAATTGGGGATTCCAACCTTGCCCCTAAGTTCAACATCGTATCAAAGCCAAACGAATGGACAGGATCTGTCTCAAGGCGCATAGCCAAACCCCAGTTGACAGATGATAAGCTGTTGCAATTGCAGTTCTGGACAGACTTTAAGACATATGTATCCAATCAGGATTCGGATCTTATAACACCAACACCAAAAGCCGGGCGCAGGATGAGTATCACAATAGGGCGGTCAGGAATCCACCTTGCAGGAATCGCGTCATTCTGGGATTCTGAGTCATATTCTTACAAAAGAAACGAAATACGAGCAGAGGTTCATCTCAGTGGGAGTAAGGCTACGGAGCGATTCCTGGCATTGGAGCAGTTGAAATCCGATATTGAAGAGGAATTGGGTGAACCAATGACCTGGTACAATCCTGACGATTCAAAGATGAGTCGGATTTACATACGGAAAACCGTCGACCTTAGGAATACGGAGCATAGGCAGGCGCAATATGCCTGGTTGCTGGAGAAACTCGAAAAGTTACACACAGTTTTTGCCCTAAGAGTGCGAGACCTATAGCATCAGCTGCCCTTCTTTATAATACTCAATCCGTTCAGTATCTACGTCCACTCGCGATGCCAGGCGGTGCAATTGAATACCTGTTTGAATCCCATTGACATATACACTGGCAAAGCAGCTCCAACATAAGCAACATTGGCTCCCAGCTCACCACAACGTCGGATACCCTCAAGGACCGCCGAACTCGCCAATCCCATTCTCCGATAGTCGGGATCAGTGGCCACGGGCTCGACATACGCTATCCGGTTCACCGGTTCATACCACATGCCGCAGTAAGACGCGTAGCTGCCATCGGGCGCCACGACCACGATGTTAAGGTCCTTTTTGAAATTAGGAGCCGACTGCATGATCTTCTGATCCTCGACGCTGTCGTCGGGCGGTTCGTCTCCATGGTTGAAACCACGCCACATCAACCTGCGGATCTTATGCCGGTCATTCTCCTCTTTAAGGGAAATCACGCGGAATCCATCCGGCACCGGGATCGCTGGAAATGGGTCCGGGATCACGAGTTGCGACATCGGTTCGCATCGATCAGTCTTCACGTATCCCTGTTCAGAAGCAATGTTCTGGAATGTATCGTCATCATCGTTGATGTAGACTCGAAGCTGCCGTACATTGTCTTTTACTACGCTTATGTGCTCTTCGGCGTACTCCAACATGGCCGTCTTTAGAGCATCGTGTTCAGGGTCGATCTCGAACCAGGCAGTTCCCAGATAATGTTCCGGATGGATTACACCTGTGATCTCTCCCTGCGTCTCCCAGACTCCGATGAGGCTCAAATCAACGTCCCGAATGTAAGGGTGAAAGTGCATGTACTCCCAGCGTGGCTGCAACCAGTTGATATGGCCGCCGGATGTACGGTATGTCCTTATTAGAAAATCTCCAACTCTTTCATAGTCAGAGAGAGGATCGAAATGTCTTATTGAGCTACGCATAACGTCCGTATTGTACATAATTCTATTAATCACTCCAAAATATCCCATGCACCGGGGCAAGGTTTCGTATCATGCTTCTGGAGCAGGAGGTCCAGAGTTCGAATCTCACCACCCCGACCAGCCCTACTTTTAATTTAGGAAATCCGGTATCAGATACCGGCTTAATTTTTGTCCAAACAATAATAAACCCGTGCTTGATTCAGTCAGATTTATTTTACTTTCACTCTAGTAAGAAAATCGCCCGGTGGTATCTTCCCTCATTTTCGAGATACTCCGGTTTAACAAACAGGCCCAGGTCCCCAAGAATTTCATTGGTTTTACCGAACACGTGGTGCCAGAGCTCTGTTGCGATTTCTTTGCTGTCGATGCCATGCTGCACCGCTGACATTTTCAGTAACTGATCGCCGATAGATTCGAAACTGGATTTAATCTCCCCTACCACTGCATCCATTACCAGCTTATTAATTTCATTGATAATCTGCATGTCCTCAACGGTGAAAATCGGGACAATAAAGTTTATTTTCATCCCATCTTCAACTTCAATATATTTCATTTCAGACAGGATTCTTATGCAGGTTGATTCGACCTCTGTAAGGGAACCGGCATCGATTGAACCAACGTTGGCCCTGTACACTATGTCACCACATGTATCCAGCAACACCTGGTTTTGAGTTTCCATGAATTTTATATATGCAAGATTCAGCTTTTCAGAATATGGAATTTTATTGAGGTAGCGTTTTACCTGCTTGAGATACCTGTAAAAATCACGCCTGTCGCCATGTGAATCTCCCAGGCTCATGAAGTTCGTTTTTTCTGAACTAACATTGTTTCCACTGCAAAGTAAATCTTCACTTAACCTATCAACACTCTCGCAGTCTTCAAAGCCATAGAGAATATAGTTCCTGCCTCCAGACTGCATTTTACTTGTGTCAATAATTCTGATCTCAGTTAAGATATCAAGGGCAGTGCGATCAAATAAATTACACCCAATCGCGTGATATAAAATTCTCCCAGGGCCAAATTTACTGGTCTGCGAGATACTTATGCAAAGACTTTGAATTTGTTCTTTGATACCGTCAATGATGTTACTGATCCTTTCCGCCACACCATCCGAAAAACCTTCTAACAGTGGGAGGTCCTTCTCAAGAATAGTAGTGAAATCGATTGAGTACTTCCCATCGGATTCAGAAATCATCCCGAGATCAACAAGTTTGGTAGTTAAATGACCTGCAGTTTCCTCTGTAATGCCCAGCAACTCGCTGATTGAGTCATCGGTCAGTGTATACGGCGTCAAGTCAGCTATCAGAAACAGGATTTCCGGCACATGTTCCTTGCCGAAGATATACATAGGGTTTAACTCATCGAAAGACCCAATGTCGCCGTAGTTGTATAAACTAAGTTTTCGGGCCACGAGTTAACAATTCCTCTCAGGCTGCAATAAAGGATAACACTTAGCATAATAGTGTCGGACCCATATCATTTCAACCAATCGCTTGAGGTCGAGAGATCGAATCTCTCCTCCCCTACCATGGGAATGCAAATCGACAGCTCGAAGCTGTCGGAATGCTGGACCATTGGCTGCCAGCCAATGGCACCGAGTACCTAGCCATACAGTTTTTGGGGCACATACTTACGCCATTCCTCGTCACCGAGGCCGCGATCCACAATAGCGTAGGAAATGTACGGAATAAACGACGGTTTCTTAGGCTTCCTGAGGAGCTTCAGATGCGCCTCTGAGGACGACCTGTCGCCCTTTTTCGCATTACACGCGTGACAGGCGCAGACGAGGTTCTCCCATGTGAAAGAACCGCCCAGACGTCGCGGTTTCACATGATCGATGGTCATTTTAACGTTTCGTTTCCCGCAGTATTGGCATTTGTATCCGTCGCGGGCCAGTATGGCTTTACGCGACAGTTTGACCTGGGGCCGTGGACGTCTGATAAGGCGGGCAAGCTTGATAACCGACGGGTACGGCATTGAAGTCGTTACGGTTCTGAGCTGCAGTTCCCGATTTTCCAGGATTTCAGCCTTGCCGAGGTACAGGAGTTTGACAGCACGACGGGTGCCGCATATGTTGATCGGCTGATAGTCAAGGTTTAAAACCAGTACCTGTCCGTTCCTGGAAGGCATACAGCATCCTTTCGACCTGCTGTTTTAGCAGCAGATTCTTAATATTATAACATAGAACACCGGCAGTTGAGAAAATCGTCCAAAATCTAATTATTTCACATAGTTTTAATACATTTAGTGTCCTGATCGGTCAATTCCGGGGAAGATATAATAGGGAATGGTTTTTAAACCTCCCGACGACAGGGGAGTATATTGTGAAACCTGGTAATGAAACTAGTGAGAAGATGAAAGCATCCCTTCTTGACAACCTCAAGGAGCTGCCCACCCTGCCGACCGTAGTGGCCCAGTTGATGATGACCCTCAACGAGCCTACATCGTCGGCCAGGGACCTGGAGCGCCTGATCTCAAACGACCAGGCGATCGCGGCACGTCTCTTAAAACTGGCCAATTCAGCCTTCTACGGCCTACCGGGCAAGGTTACGAGCCTTGGCAGGGCAATCACCCTGCTGGGGTTCAACACTGTCCGATCCCTCGTACTCACCATCGGAGTGGTCGACAAGTTCTCGGGCCAGTCCGCCGGACGTTATTTCGACAGGGGTGAGTTCTGGGAGCATTCGCTGTCCGTCGCCATGGCCAGCAGGCTCCTGAGCGCGAAGGATCCAAAGCTGAGTCCCGAGGAAGCCCACATCGCCGGGCTGCTCCATGACATCGGAAAGGTCATCATGGACTTCCTGATGCCCGAGCAGTTCCAGCTTGCGATGCAAGAGGTCGCCGAGAATGGCATTGACCACATTGAGGCTGAAGTTCATAACGTGGGACTTTCACACGATGAAGTCGGAGCTCTGGCGTCCGAAAAATGGAGGTTCCCTGAGTTCCTCCTCGAAGTGTGCAGGTATCATCACAGGCCCGACGAGTCAACTAATAATCCGGACGTTGTCCAGCTGATCGCACTCGCCGATTCCATCGTGCCGGTCTTCAAACAGCAGGAAAGGGATAAGCAGGAGTACGTGCTTCCCGATATTCCTGAGCAGTGGCGCATGAGATGGCTGTCCACACCACGTCACGATGAGCTGTTCATAACAAAATACGAAGTCGAGATCGAAAAGGTGAGGGATATCCTGAACCTGTTCACTTAAATCATTCTGAATCGAAATCAGATAAAACAATCCCGCCTGAGAAGGCGGTTTTTTTTCGATGGGTAGAATTTACGTCAGGAAAGAAAAGCCAAGTCTCACTTGGACACCTTCTCAGGTTCCACAACCAACGATCCTGTCCAGGTCTTAAATTCAGAGACCGAAGATTGTCAGGACTGCGCCAACAGCTTTTAAAACAGGTCCGGCAATATCGGCAACCGCCCCTGCAGCTTCTTTCAAGCCGTCAGCGGTTACTTTCAGGATATTTTTATCAGGATTTCCGGAAGCAGCTTCGCGAACCAAAGTATCGAGCTTCCTGGCAATTGCCTGTTGTTCTTCCGGGGATTGCTGACGCTCACAAAGCGTTTTAACCTGAACCGTTAAATTCTGAAGAGCCCTGACAAGCCCTTCAGACTCAGCTTCTCCTGCGCGATTGTAGCTGTCCTTGATAAGAGTTCCAGTGTTGATATCACCTGTAAAATTGACACCGTCACCAAATGTTATAGTAGTGTTATTCACTTGTTTACCTCCTTCCTGGATAGAATCCCCTTTAATAATTGTGTTCGTAGATTCGTCGATGTAATAGATGACGTGAGGTTCCGGTATTGGTTGATTTACATACCACTCCAACTTATTACTTATCTGCCTTCGTGCACCATCGAGCGCAACACGGAGATTTTGAATGACACCCGGAGGCATCCCCTGCTCGTACGCATTAAGAATCCTGACTATGGATCCCTGATTGATGCCACTAAGTTCCTTTCGGTCCAGATAGCGAAAAGTTTTATTAAGGTAATCTTCCAGAACGTCACCATGTGCGGTTCGAGGCTGATATTTAATCTTCTTCAAAACAAGCAATTCAAGGATCCTCCTCAGAACCTTTTCTTCTGCATGGAGGCGCATCAAGCAGATTCTGACCATTCGAGACATTTTTCTTTGACGTTTAGGCGACTGAAGTAACCATACGCCTGTTGACCTGCCACGGTTATATACCTTCATGTAGCTGACAGGCAGGTATTGAGTCCCAGGCAATCCTACTTCTGTTACGTCATTAGGCAATGATCGGATCTCTGAAGGTGCATACTGCATTAAAACCATCGGTAGTTCACCTACTACACCAACCTGTTCAGCGTTATATGCGTCGATATTTTCTACAGGTGTTGTCGCCTGGTAAAAAAGTTTTGATATGTTCTTTCTCTGCAGTTGCAGGGGCAGCGTGACAGGATCGCTGTCCAGCAGCATCACCTTAGTGTGTAATTCCAGAAAATTAGTCGCCAGGTGTATTAATTCATCGCCTTCGATCCCACCATTGAGCCTATTAATTTTTACATCTACACCCAGTTGTATCCGGACTACTGCTGAACCATCGGAGAAAAGACGCCTGAAGGCACATGCCTTCCCGTTGACATTGTTAAGATCAGTCCGAATTTGATCCAGGTTTGGGATCTTAATTGCGTTAACAGCGGGACAATAGTAAATTTCATCATTCCAGTAGCGTAGTCCCAAACCCCCTTGCGGACGCATCCTTACCGGGCCGAAACGTCGTACAAAATGCTCATCAGTTGCAGGTATCGGCCATGATGGTTTTGGCAGCCTGACGGTGTCAGATTGAGGGAAAAATGGACGCGCATCCGCGACCGGTATTTGCATAACAATGAGCAAAACGCACTTTCTCCTAATGTACTTATTATTGCCCCCCGTCTGCCAAACATCTGGGAGGCACCTCAACTGGGCATCTGAATTATTTTAATTCAGTCCCAAATAGGGTACAGCCTTTAGAAGTATCCAGAAAACGATCGGATGTCGATTTCAGGGTGCATAACTATAACTATACAGTCTCACATATGTCAATGATAAAACATTCGATTGTATTAAATTTCTCCCTCCATTCGTGCACAATGGAAGTGGGTTTACCAGTTGCTAATCCAAAGGGCAAAAAATCCCTGGTAAAACCAGGGAACTTATGTACGTCTTTGGTGGGCCCAGCAGGATTCGAACCTGCGACCAAAAGATTATGAGTCTTCTGCGCTACCGCTGCGCCATGGGCCCATGCGATCCTTATTTTACCCGAGCATGTTTAAACTCGCAATCCCTTTGACTACCTTGAACCGATTTGATATCTCAGGCGTGTATCTCCTCTTCCCACGACACCTTTTCGCCACCCAGCTGATAGCTGATCTCACGGAAGTCGTTCTCCAGCTCCTGTCGGGCCACTCCCAGCTTCGAGATCAGCTCCTTGGCCCTATTTACACGTCCGGTATCGCCGGACTGCATATCAGGCATTGCACCCTGTATCTCTGACTGTATGCGCTTGCTTTCCGCCTCGTAATTACGACGTATCATGTGAAGGAGGCAGAACTTAAGATCAGCCTCAGAATAACGTGCCTCGCTGCCTTTCAACGCTTCCTCGTCGTGTTCGAGTATCAACCTGACCACGTAGGAGTACAGGTCCTCATCCTCGTTGATCTCCCTCAGCCTTTTGAGTCCTTCCGGCGTACCGAGAGCGAATCCGGGCTGAAAAAATACCCTTGCGAGACGTCTGTGAAGCGGCTGATCAAAATCCTCCGGTTCGATATGTTCCTTGACCTCGGGAAGGTGTTTTGGATTTGCGATAAGCGACAGGAACAGGACCTTCTCGATCTCCTCCCCGCCCTTGATCACGGCCTCAAGAGTCCGGCCCGCCTCACTCCTGCCGATGGTCCTTGATCCCTGTGCAACATTTTTCATAGCCGTACGCAGTGCAGTAAGGTTCAGATTAAACGCAATTGCCGCGCGTTCCTGCAATTCGTCGTATATCGGGTGCGACGAGTACGCGATCAGGTACGGAGCCACGTCCTCGAAAGCCTTGATCCGGTCGGTAATCGAACTGTTCCGCACGGGCTCCCCATACGTCCTGAAGAGCCACGCTTCGCCCTTAATCGCATCCCCTGCCCTCTCCCTGAACTTTTCAGCTCCCTCAGTCCTGATGATGTCAGCAGGATCGCTTCCCGACGGCAACGGAAGCACCTTTACATTCAGGTCCGAGCCCGCAAACGCCATCATGCTTCTCGTCGTGGCGCGGATACCCGCCTCGTCACCGTCGAAGGCCATTATCACCTCGCCGGCGAACCTCGCGATTATCGGCAGATGCTCTGGAGTCAGCGCGGTACCCATCACGGCACAGCAATTCTGCACCCCTGCCTGCCACGCCTGCATTACGTCGGTGTACCCCTCCATGAGTATCAACTGGCCGGAGTCCCGACATGCTGATTTCGCCAGGTCGAGTCCGAAAAGCACCTTGCTCTTCTGAAAAATCGGGCTTTCAGGGGAGTTGATGTATTTCGGCTCGTCGTCACCCATCGCGCGACCGCCGAATCCGAGCGTTCGTTCAAGCGTATCGAGAATCGGGATCATCAGTCGACCGCGGAAACGGTCGTAGATGCTTTTACCGTCCTTGCCGCTAATAGCCACACCAGCGTCGACCATGTCCTGATTCTTGAAGCCCTCTTTGGTGAGATGTTTCGTCAAATGGTCCCAGCTGTTGAAACTTGCACCGACCCGGTATGCCAGGACTGTTTCTTTGGTAAATCCCCTTGATTTCAGGTAATCAATGAACGGTTTACCGTACTTTGATTTCAGGACCTTAATGAAAAACTCCCGCGACTTATCGTTGATGTCGATTAAGGTTCTTCGACGTGTAGCGTGCGGATCACTGGCGGCCTCGGGGACCGGAATTCCATAGAGACGCGCGATGAACTGAACCGCCTCGACAAAATCAAGGTTCTCCTGCTTCCTGACGAACGTGATAGCGTCGCCGCCCTCCTGGCACCCGAAGCAGTACAAGAATCCCTTGTCGGGGGTAACAGACAGGCTGGGATTGGAGTCGCCGTGGAACGGGCAGACGCCCATGAACCGGGTCCCGGTTTTCTTGAGCGTGATGTACCGTCCGATCAGGTCGTCAAGTTCGACACGTGCGATCAGATCGTCGATGAAATTGTCGGGAATAGAAGCCATCTCTTCCAACCGTAAGTAAGATAGCATATCGGAGGCTCTCAAGGCATTCAAATAAGCAAAATCACTTTCCAAAATTAATGGGGGAGGTTTGGTAGTTGGCTGGGGAAGTGTGTATTAGATGAGGCACCCTCAAGCACCAATTGCACAAAGGGAAATTGAACTGCATCGTGTGCTTGAGGGAGGCATTGGTAAATATATTTTTGTTGGGATTATTTTGGGAATGGGGAAATCTCGTTCGGGGGGCTATCTAAGGGGCCAGGGGGATGGGATCAGGAGGTCCTGAGCGACGCCGATCGCGTATCGATCAGTCATCCCGGCTACGTAATCGACAATCCTGCGTTTTCTCTCGTCCCTTGAATCCACCCAATCCTTTAAATACGTCATATAGACATCTTTTTCGTTGTAGAAGAGGTCCAGTATGTTTGAAAGGCACCTGTCGATCGAAACATCGTGCTTTCGAATCGACGGGTGGTTGTAAATTCGGTCGAACATGAAATCCTTGAGGTCGTTGATAGCCGTCTCCATCTCTGGCGACATAGCGAGCTTCTTTTCCTTAAGGGTCGACGCGATAATGTCCTGCACCATCGATGCTATACGCTCGCGGTTTGTCGCTCCCAGGAATTCAATCAGATTCCCGGGAATATCATCTTCGCTTAGAATACCCGCAGCGAGGGCGTCCTGGAGATCGTGGTTCACGTACGCGATGCGGTCCGCGATCTTCACCACCCGACCCTCCCAGTGAAGGTCACCGTCAAGGTCGAGTGACACGCTGTAATCACCGAGTCCCTTCGTGTGCTTCTCGATCCCCTCGACCACCGCGTAAGTCAGGTTCAGGCCTACCCCGTCGTTTTCAAGAATTTCAACGACTCTGACGCTTTGAAGGTGATGCTGAAAGCCGTCCTCCATGTCGTGTTCCAGGCACCACGCATCGAGGACTGTCTCTCCCGCATGACCGAACGGCGTGTGACCCAGATCGTGAGCGAGTGTGATCGCCTCGATGAGATCTTCATTGAGGCCGAGTGCCTTCCCGATTCCCCTCGCGATCTGCATGACCTCGAGAGTGTGGGTCATTCTTGTACGGTAATGGTCGCTCTCGGGAGCGATAAAAACCTGCGTTTTGTGCTTGAGACGCCGGAAGGCTTTGGAATGTATGACACGATCACGGTCGCGCTGGAAGACGGTGCGTACGGGGCACGGCGGCTCGTTTCTTTTACGTCCCTTTGAGTCACGGGC
>JAUWTM010000112.1 GCA_030614715.1 Planctomycetota bacterium | reverse complement strand
CAATTATTGTGATCGCAGTTTACTGGATTTTAATGACTATCATGAGGAGCCTTGGTCAGAAGGGCGATCTGGAGCACTGTATCGATGCCTGGGGCCAGAATATTGTCTTTTTCGTTCTCTGACTTCCCGAGCTGTTTGTTTCGAGACGTTAGAGAGTTACATAGAAGCGGAGACCTATGAAACTTCTGGAACGATATATCGCTGGGATGGTTACGCTGTTAGTATTGTCAGCTGTTTTCGCGTTTTCGGTCCTGATCATCTGCAATAATTTTTATGCGTCCTCGGATCTCCTTTTCAACAAGCACATCCCGTTTGGGACTGTCGCGATGATCAACCTGCTCGACGCACCCGCGACTATCGTGCTGTCGCTTCCGGTCGCGAGCCTGTTCGGCGTCATGCTTGCAGTCGGCCAGCTCGGCCGCTCAAGCGAGATTACCGCCATGAGGTGCGGCGGGATATCGCTTTTCAGGATCATGATCCCCATTCTCTTACTCTCCCTGGTTCTTTCAGTCGTTGCCTATTGCCTCGATGAATTCGTCGTCCCGAAAGCCAGCAAGCATGCGTTCCTGCTGAAGAGTGCTCTCGAAGGAGACCAGCCTCAGAACATCAAGCAGAACGTTTTCTTCCGGAACAACGAGGGTATTATCATCTATTCCGCCAACTATGACACGGAGACAAAGACACTTGCACGCCTGATGGTATATGAGCGTCAGGATGACTGGACACGAATCACGCTGTCATTCTCCGGACGGTTCGAGGAGGACCAGCTCCTTCTCAACAGCGGCCGTACGTTCCTCTATAACGAGGAAGGCGAGATGGTGGGCAGGGAAGCCATCACGGATTTCATCAGGGCATTCCCGGCCGAGCTTCAGGAAGTGCACGAGGAGCAGCGTGACGCAAGCACGCTGGCAAGTGGAGAGGTTGGAGAGCAGATCGCGCGCCTGCATGAAGCAGGCATGGACTCCATCGCCGAGCAGACTGACCTGAACTTCAAAATTTCAACCCCGGTTGCCTGCTTCATTTTCTCCTTTGTGGGCTTCATTTTCTCCGTTTTCTCTCCCCGAAAGGAGACTTTCGTGGGAATGCTCTACGCGATTATCCTCGTCCTTATCTATTACGTCCTTATCTCAATCTTTAAATCCCTCGGAAAACAGGGTATTATTCCGTATCCGTTGATCAGTGCCTGGAGCACCAATGTAATTTTCCTGGTTTTCGGAATTTACATTTTTACTCGTGTCAGGCGTTAATTTTCCCGGGTCAGGAATCTCCTGTGAGGACTCCGCTGTCATCCCCGGGGTGGGTGTCTTTTAGTTTAGTAAAATTGAACCAAAGGTCCCTCGAGTCACTCGAAAGTAGCTGAGGGGACAACACAGTACGTGCAAACTCGCGTGGACAGAGGCTTCCGGTGCGTCCGGAGTATTTTGGCGGCAGCCGTAATGGTGCTCGTAGGGCTTGCGGCGCCCGGACTGCTTCACGCCGAGGAAGAGCAGGTTTACTTCTCATCCGATTACCAGCAGGAAATCCAGGACGAGCAGGTCCTTATCCTCCAGGGTAATGTCGAGGTGCATTTCCGCGATATTATCATCTACGCTGATGAAGTCCGACTGAACGACGAGAAGGATGAATTCTTCGGTGTCGGTAATATCCACCTGGTCGCCCCTGACCGCGACATCTTTTCCGATTCGATCTGGTACGACTACGCGAATGACGATTTCGATATGCGTAATGCGCGGGGCAGCATGCTGGTCCAAAGCGTTGGAGAGCTTGTCTGGTTCGAGGCTGAGCGGCTCAAGGGTAACATCAACGATTACAAGATGATTAACGGCAGGGTCACGACCTGCACTCCGACCGAGCACCGCGAGTATCACATCGAGGCTCGTTCTATCAAGATTCTGCCCGGTAACAAGATTATCTTCAGGAACGGATACATTTTCATCCTGAATATTCCGGTTCTATGGTTCCCGTTCTGGTCCTACTCGATCGCCGAGACACCCTGGGTGATCGACGTCGGTAAAAGAGCTGGAGACGGTGTTTATATCAACTCAAGGTATAACTATTTAGCCGAAGAGTTGATCATTGGTGCCCTGCTTTTTAACTATTACTCGCTCAGAGGGTACCAGTTTGGTGCCGAACACCAGTATGTCCTTCCACGTCACGGTCAGGGTTCGATTAACTGGAGCTACAGCTATTCGACCCTCCGCGACCAGCAGACGGGTGAAGTGCGTCACGCGAACGAGTACCGTGTGACGATGAGCCAGAACTACCGGTTTGGTCCCCGTGCAGCGGGGCGGTTCAGCCTTACAACCAGCTCGGATGTGAGCAGCTCGGGCCGGACGAACAGGACAAACGGCTCACTAAGCTGGGGATACACCACGGCCAGCACACGTACAAATGTAAGTGTCAATGCCAGTGAAACCACCGGTGTGTCTCAACAGGGAAATCTCAACACCAGCCTGACGCATAACCGTAATCTGTGGGACGATGTCGCGGGCAACTTTAAAATAGACTACACCGTGAATAACCAGGTCGGAGGTGGTGCTGCCGACGAAGACTTCAAGGCACATCTTGAAATCTCGCAGCGGTACACCGGCTGGAACTGGGTAGCACGGGTCGATTCCCACTGGGACCCTGATGGTTACACGTATACCGGAGATCGCAGCCGCGGCTATACCGACAAGCTCCCTGAGATCGATATCACTTTCCAGCAGAATGCGTTCCCGGGCGAGTTCAGGGACCTGCTTGGTTTCCAGATGCAGTCGCTGAAACTGCGGGGTGCACTGTACTACATCGGGCCTGAATCCAAGGAAGTCAACGGATTTTTCGGACGGCTGGAGACAGGTTTTACACGCACCTTCCAGTTTGGCCCGAGTCACAGGGTTCAGACCACGATCAACTATTTCCAGGCCATTGCATCGACCGGTGACGCGCGGTTCACATACTCGACCCAGGCAAACTGGACGTGGGATATCAGTAATAAACTGAAATGGGATCTTCGCTGGAACAGGTCCGATAACGAGGGCCGTATTCCGTTTACGGGAATGGGTGGTTCCGGTACCCCCAGCAACAGGATGAACTGGTCGCTTGCCTATACCAACGGTCGATTGTATACAATTAAATTACAGACCGGTTATGAGCTTCGCGACGCGTATAATCCCGTGCTCTGGACTATCGACCGCATGTCCGACCTCGGGATCAACTTCACCTACAACCCGAGTACCCGTATCAGGGAGACGCTTGGAACCGGCTTGTGGTTCCTGACCGAGATACTTCAGGTTTTCTGCATCAAGCTGACGTGTACCGACCTTGTATAGTTCAACGTGACCAATTCTATCAGGATAAGAACCCAGGACGGATGGACCCTGAGCACCGTCACGACGGATGGCAGGGTAGTACTCAGTGATAACTGGGACCTGGAATTCACTACACAGTTAGGCGAAGATATTCAGGGTGGATTCCTTAAAACGATACGCGCGACTCACCAGTTCGACTGTACGTTCATTGCGCTCCAGTACAGGGCCCAGGATGACTTCATCAGCATTTACTGGGGCGTCACCGCCTTCCCGAAGGGACACCTCGGGTGGTCTTCGAACGAGGACGCGTTTGGTCCCGGGATTCTCGACAACTGGTCCGGGTCGGGTGGCGGGTTCTCCGGTGGCGGTGGAATGGGATTCGATTTCGGAGGCGGGTACAGCGGTGGCTCAGGCAGTTATTACGGATATTGATGGTACAATTACGATTAGACCATTCTCGAGGTTCAGATAAATGTTCAAGAAATACACATTAATCTTATACATTTTACCGCTCCTGATAGCATTCAACGGTTGTGCATGGGAGAACCTTCCGGAAGGCGAGGTAGCTAACGAGAAAATTATCAGGGTCAACATGCGGATGGAAGGTCCCATGCATGAGGAACTGTACTATTATATTGTGTTCAACCTGTCAGGCGATCCTGAGAGGAAACCGTACTCGCTTTTCATGGGCGAGGACAGGGGTAAGTACTGGTCCGTTTATTACATGTACGGTCAACCCCCGTTCAGGGATCGCGACATTTACCGTGGTTTCGGCGGTACGACAACTGAGGGAGCGAACAGGGTCGATGGAAGGCCCACAGAGAGCAGGGACCTGAACGAGATCCTGTCGTCCAACACGCAGGGCGACCAGTTCACGCTTGAGCTCAACCTGACCGAATTCGGGTTGATACCGGATCTGATAAACATCAACATGATAGTCTGCAACCAGGCCATCGATCTCGAGAGCAAGCTCGAGTACGAATGGGATCCATACGTCTATGATTCATTCTGGGAACGGGGCATATCCATTAACATGAACTCGAACGACCTCTGGTGGGGTGAAGCTAATCCCGACTTCCAGATGGAGCAGGACACCCAGTCCAATGAGCATGAGTTGAGCGCACCACCTGAAGCTGACATTATCAGCTGGTACTTCCAGGTGGTTTCAAAGTAAAATTTGCCTGAATGGTCAAATTCTTCCGAAATCTGATAATC
Organism: Planctomycetota bacterium; assembly: GCA_030614715.1. Classification (GTDB taxonomy): domain Bacteria; phylum JAJVIF01; class JAJVIF01; order JAPKYR01; family JAPKYR01; genus JAUWTM01. The sequence goes on along the minus strand of JAUWTM010000112.1, from coordinate 10,254 downwards.
ATCGTAATTATCCTTGCCCTGCTTCTGTATGGGGCATTGTGGTACGTGGCTGATGATATCAATGCCACGATCAGGGAACCGCTTTTCATTGCACTGGTCGGGGATTTCGAGCCGGGTGACGGTGAAGATTACAGCTTCGACGTATCAATCAGGGTCTGGCCTCCGGTGGTGCAGGTCAGAAACTTTGAGCTGAACGCGGATCTGTTTGCTCTCGACGGAGATCCTTTCGAGGATTTCCATATCGGTGTCGGCTGGGCGGATTTCGAGTTCATGCCCCTGTACAGGGAAGGAACGATCGTTCTTATCGACGGCGGTGAGAGAGAATTCGAGGGACGTATTTCTAATTACAACCTTGCCCGGCGTCTTGAAAGATTGAACGAGTTCCTCAACGACCTTGAGATTACAGAGATCAACGGACGGTGCAGGATCGAGGGGCTTTTCGGACGTGTCAGTTACAGCACCATGTACACGATCGGTGACTGGGCGGTTGACGATCGTGGTGTTGCCACTTTGATCAACCGCAGGTATCACAACCTGGACAGTCCCGTTCCGATGGGCTTTTCCGAAGAAATCGAGAGGCAGTTCAGCCTTGACGTGCGCATAACCCTGCTGGATGAGGAACTCGTCGCCAGGGACGTCGCGCATGGTGAGAACGGGCTCTGGATATCCGCGACTGAACAGGAAGACCTGGAGGACACTGAGGATGCTGAATAAGATATCGGGACGATCAAAAACAACATGGGTAACATCCATCGTGACTTTTTTAATGTTGAGTGCAATATGGATGAGCTTGGCCTGGGCACAACCGGGGACTGAGACGGACCCGGTTATCAGCCTGAGTTACCTTGACACGGCTATGTCGATGTCACCGGTTGTCCTCGAGGGCGGGGAAGAGTTCAGGGTGTCATCTGGACGCACCATCGTGCTCCTGGATGGCACTGCAAGGCTGAGTCCGCCATCGGAAGGGCGTACATGGATAGTCGACACCACTAGTGGTGAGGTGCATGAGACAGGAATAGATCTCACGGTCGGTCATCTTTACATTCCCGTTGCAGATGATTCTGAGACGGCCGTTTTCACTGTTATGGCATGGCAGTCATCAACGATAGCAGTACCCGGAGGGACCGGACGCTAGATGGGTTACCTCGATGCCCTCATACTCGGAGTTGTTCAGGGACTTACTGAGTTCCTCCCCGTGTCATCGTCGGGACATCTCGTGATCTTGCAGGTTCTCATGGGTTTCCATGACGCTGTTGAAAACGTGTCGTTCGACGTGTTTCTCCATCTGGCCACTTTGCTTGCGGTCGTCTGGGTCTATCGAAAAGATCTAAAGGATATATTTACTGCGAAGCTGGTCGGCGACGGTGAGGATGCCATCCCTAAATGGCGGTTGATTGGGTTCATCGCTATCAGCCTGCTTGTGACGGGAATCATCCTGCCGTTCAAAGACACTCTTGAGACACAATTTGAATCGGTTTACGGAGTACGGATTCTTCTCCTGGTAAATGCGCTGGCACTTGGAGTGCTTCCGTTGCTGCGCCATGGCAAACTGGGCCTTGGAAAATTGACATGGCTGGGAGCAGCGGTAATCGGGCTGGCGCAGCTTTTCGGAGCTTTCCCGGGTATCTCAAGGAGCGGATCAACGATAATTGCCGGTCTGCTTCTCGGGCTCTCACCCCGCGACGCATGCCGCTACTCATTCCTCCTGTCCATACCCACCATTTTCATCGCAGCCATTGTACAGTTGCCCGATGCGATGGAATCAGGCTTCAGCCTGTCCGGACCTGAGATAGTCGGATTCTTTGCTGCACTTGCCTGCGGACTGATCGCAATTCCACTCCTCATTGGACTTGTAGAGAAGGGAAAACTTTGGGGATTCGCGATCTACTGCGCAATCGTCGGCATTGTCCTGTTCTTTGTGGGTGTGGGAGCTCCGGCCGCCTGAATTATTGTTCCCTGTACTTCCCTGAAATGCGATTCACATGGACCTGGAATATGCTTCCGAAGACGTTCATCGCTGTTCTCATGGGACTCTGTATGCGGCTTGGTTTGATCGTACGTGGTATAAGCCTGACGGGCACCTCTGCGATTTTATAACCGAGAAGACGCGCGACGTACAGGGCTTCAATATCAAATCCCCAGCCATCTATCACCGTTAATGAAAAAATACGTTGAGCTGCTTCTCGTTTGAAGCATTTGAATCCTGCCTGTGTATCTGAGATACCCGGAAGGATTAATATCCGGGCAATAAGGTTGCCTATCCTTGAAATCAGCCTGCGTTTTAAACGTTCCCGACCGCGATCGCTATCGGGGAGATTCCGCGAACCGATAGCAACATCGGCTCCTCCGCAGAAACTGCTGAAACAGGACTTTATAGCGTCGATTGCATACGGGTAATCAGCGTCGGTGAACAGCACGTACGATCCCATCGCACTCAGTATGCCCTTTCTCACAGCTGCGCCCTTTCCCTGATTTTTTTCAAGCCTGATTACCTCTGCACCTGAATTACGGGCGATCTCAGCAGTCCTGTCGGCCGATCCGTCATCTACCACCGTGAATTCAACGTCGTAGCTCTCCCCACTGAAATATGCCTTGAGCGATTCAAGCGTTGCACCGATGTTTTTCTCCTCGTTGTACGCCGGTATGACTACCGAGAGGTGTATGTCGCTCTGCATATCCGTCACGGACCCTATTGTAGCAGAAAAAAATCCCCCCTCTTACGGGGGGGATGGACAAATTATCCTGTTGTCGTATCGTTTTCTTAAATTATAGCCCTTCCACCGAGGTTATCAGGATCCAGCCCGATGACTCCGATTACCGGGGGTGCTGTCCAGAGGCCCTCGGAGAATCCTCCGCCGGTTCCACCGCCGAAGCCGCCACCACCGCTTCCACCGCCGAAACCGCCTCCGCCACCGCCGCCGCCACTTCCGCTGTTACCGCCTCCGTACCACCAGAAGCCGTAACCAGAGGTGGTCGGGAGCAGGTCCATTGTCTGGAGGAAGTTGATGGCTGCGCCGGGATCAATGTAGTGCACGTTGTAGGTGGTGATTGTCCCGAGACCGAGTTCCTGTTCGAGGCGTTCGCGGGTGCCGATGTACAGTATCGGATCCGTGTCTGCGCTGTATCGGTAAACAACGTAGTCGAGGTTATACGCCTGCATTAACTGTTTGAAAACCATGTCAAATGGAACCTGTGTCATGTTCATCGTTACGGATCCACCGCCGCCACCGTCGGTGGGATTGAATCCGCTACCGCCGCCGAAGCCTCCTCCGGAACCGCCTGCATCGGGACCTCCGGGAGGACGCCAGCCTTCGCGGATATTCCCGGACGGGAGCTGGTTCCAGTAGGCATCGAGTATGAAGTTAACGCCTGCCTGTTGGGTGAGTATCATTATGACATCCACGAAGTTAGCGCCGGTCACGTTAATGCTGACGATAGCGTCGGAGACGTGGTCAGGGTTCCAGCTTTGTTCTGATTGGGGAAGTTCATAAGATCCCGCGGCGTCACCGGTGACCGGTGCAACCGGTACGTCGGGGTATTCTTCTGCATAGGCTGTTGTCAACGGGGTTGTGACAAGGCCCATTGCTAGGATCAACGTCAGAAAGGTCAGGGGAATCCTGTAATGCACTTTATGGCTCCTTCACGGAAATAGTAGCGCCTCTACCGCGCATATATGTGTGATACACCATTATGGCCCCAGGTTCAAATACCGGTGCCATTTTATTCCAGCGTTTATCACGACTCCGGGACCGAAAATCGGAGTGAAATTCAGTCCGGGAGACTGTCTGTCTTACTCCCACAGGATCAGCGATGTGTCCGCTTCCTGCCAGGTCATCACTCCGGCATCGTTCATCACCAGGTCTGCGACACGCCACCATGTTTCCGTTGTGTTCTGGACGGGGTATTCCATGTAATCAGGCACGGTCAGCTGGTGGTCGAACTGTATCATGGTTTCACTTGGCGTCCCGACATTCAAACGCAGCGTTACCACGCACGTGACAATTTCATAACCGCTGTAGTAGTCGACCGCTATCGGGTAGACTCCCTCCGGCAGGGCATCGGTCAACGGTGTAATATTCTCGGGTCCGTACCCCGGAATTATGTCGTTATCGAGAACAAGGTGTGAAGAGGTCAGGGGAATCCAGTAGCAGTGCTGGGTTAAACCGGGCTCCCACATGTGAAGGTCCATGTCCGTCGGGGTATCCCACGTCAGTGTGACCCTGAAGTTCCAGTCCGGGAAGTAATCGATCAGGAATTTTTCCGACATGACGGTCCCGGCAGCATTTGTCCCACGCACCATGACTTCGTTTGTGCCGTAGGCAAGGATGATGTCGTGATCGAAAGAACCGCTAAAATCATCGACATCCATAAGGTATTCCTGGCCCTGGTGAACGTAAACACCGACCTGGTCGAATTCACAGTCAAGGTTCTGGATAATGCCGGTGATATTCGCGATGCCTACCATGAGATCGACATCTGGAGGATTTACTTCTACTGTCGGCATCACGGGTTCCTCAAGAAAACTGGGATTTAAGTACTTTTCGATTATCATGTTTTCGGTCTGAACGACACTGAGCAGGTGTTCGGTATAATAGCCGGGTTTGGTAAGTGAGAAGACCCTGCTGCCGTCCGGAATCTCATCAGACGTCCAGAACCCGCAGTAATCGGCCTCCTCGACATACAGGTTGTCTCCATCGGACGTGGTCATCATCGAGAGCGGGATGCCCTCTGACGTTGTTAGGTCAAAAATTGTGCCCGACACCTTTTCCGACTCGTTCCCGGGCAGAACATCGATGTTGAAGTAATCGTACAACTGTATCTCTACTCCGGGGCTGTATGCCGTGATCAGCACGTCGTACATGCCGGCGCTGAGCGCCAGGTCCTCTTCGATAATCAATGCTTCCCACTTTTCATCATCTAGGTTGTACATCATATCGGTCTCGTATCCGAGCATCTCGGTTGTATCGAGCTTGACCTCTGATACATGGGCCGGTCCGCTGTGATGCATCACGTCCAGACTCAGCTTCGTGCAGGCATGCGTTGTGTATATCTGTCCGACCTGCTCCTGGTTTGAGATCTCGTAAACCTCCTCGCAGTTTGACGGCCACGAGCAGTCTACTGCGTAGAAGAACGCCCACTTCGGCGGGAGCGGATCGAACTGGAACTCGTAGAGTTCACTATGCGATGAAAGGGCGTGGATAGCTCGTTCAGGATCGTTCTTGGCAAACGACCTGAACGGATAGACTGTGTCGTATCCGACAGGTGCCCATAGATCCGTGTAATCATCCGGGTTTATCATCTCGTGATTGTTGGACGCGTTGTCGTAGACTATGCCCCTGACATCGTGAGCTACGATCGTTGTCGGGTTTACCAGCGTTGCCCTGATCTTGAAATATCCGGCCTGTGGGTCGAATTCAATGAATTGTATTTTCAGGCAGTTGCCTGCAGGGCAGAACCATGGGCTGGTGAGTAACGGGCGGATATCGAAATGCATCGCTGATGTCCTCAACGGTGCAAGCGTGATCTCCTGTGTCTCGAAGTCAGCAACGGCTTCGAAGGTCATAAGGAGAGACCTCCCGTCATCATTTAGTCCGGGTGGCTGGACAGCGGTTATCCCGTCGCGATCGTTATCCGCTGATGGCGCGATCGGATCGGATCCGTTCGAGCATCCAAGCATTATAGGGATTACAACCAGCCATATGAGTAAACTGAAATGCGGAGCACGCATGATAAGGCCTCCGTGACAAGAATCTTCTGGGCACCTATTATATCACGATATAGTTGATTGGGTCCTGTGTTTAACCATTTCCTTCAGACTGGTGACAAAAAATCCCCGCCTCTGAAGCGGGGATCGTATATTTAAGGTTATATATCTCCTACGCCGGTTCCGGTGCGGGTGGCGCCTTCTTCGGCGGTGACGCTGCCTCTTCCCTCGCATCTTCGGTTACTTCGCTTTCAAGGGTCTCAAAGCTCTTCTTTGCTATGGTCATCAGTGGCGTGCTGTCTGTGATCAAGCTTGGCTGATCCTCGATAATTGCGATCAGTTCATCGCCCTCCATGTCCTGGACCTCGAGAAGTCTCTCAGCGACCAGCTCCAGCTTGTCCCTGTGCTCCGCCAAGATGGCTTTCGTGTCCTTGTAGCACTCACCGACTATTCTCTGTACTTCCTGGTCTATCAGGTACGCTATCTTTTCGGAGTAGTTACGCTCCTCGTGGAAGTCCCTGCCGAGGAATACCGCACCCTGTTTCTTGCCGAAGGTCAGCGGCCCGAGTTTCTCCGACATCCCGAACTCGGTAACCATCCGACGGGCGAGTTCAGTGACCTTGTTCAGGTCATCGTGCGCGCCGGTCGACACCTCGTTAAATATTAGTTCCTCCGCTACTCGTCCGCCGAGAGCGGTTTTAATCTTGTTTAACAGCTCGTTCTTTGTTGTCAGGTATCTGTCCTCAACCGGTAACTGAAGAGTATAGCCCAGAGCCATTCCACGTGGCAGAATGCTGATCTTATGCACGGGATCCGCGTCGCCGAGATAGTACGGGATAATAGCATGACCGGATTCGTGATATGCCAGTCTTTCCTGCTCGTCTGCATTTATAACGCGGCTGCGTCGCTGCGGACCTGCAATTACACGCTCGGTTGATTCCTCGAAATGCTCCATCATGACCTGTTTGGCGCTCTGACGTGCGGCAAGGATTGCTGCCTCGTTGCAGAGGTTCTTGAGATCGGAACCTGTGAAACCCGGTGTTCTTCGCGCGACTATCCCGAGATCGACATTCTCAGCAAGGGGAATCTCCCTTGAATGTATAACAAGGATCTGCTCGCGACCCTTGATGTCCGGACGGTCCACGACAATCGTACGATCGAAACGGCCAGGCCTGAGAAGTGCCGGGTCGAGGATGTCCGGACGGTTGGTCGCGGCGATCATGATTACTCCCGCGTTTGGATCGAATCCGTCCATCTCGACAAGCAGCGCGTTCAGGGTTTGCTCACGTTCGTCGTGACCGCCTCCAAGACCGGCTCCGCGCTGTCGTCCTACCGCATCGATCTCATCAACGAATACAATCGACGGTGCATGCTTTTTAGCCTGCTCGAACAGGTCACGGACCCGGCTCGCTCCGACCCCAACGAACATCTCCACGAAATCGGAACCGCTCATGTGGAAGTACGGTACTCCTGCTTCACCAGCGATCGCACGTGCAAGCAGCGTCTTTCCGCAGCCCGGAGGTCCGACCAGCAGGACACCCTTGGGTATCTTCGCACCGAGGGCTATGAACTTCTTCCTCTCCATGAGGAATTCAACGATCTCGTGAAGCTCATCGACTGCTTCATCGACACCCGCTACGTCCTTGAATTTTACCTGTGGACGATTATCGGTCAACAGCTTCGCCTTTGACTTGCCGAAGCTAAACGCCTGTCCACCGGCCGACTGTGCCTGCCTGTACAGGAAAAAATACAGCAGCCCGAACAGGCCAAGCGGTATGATCAGCAGCAGGAGAGGGGAGAGCGCAGTCAGGATAAACGGCGGGGCCTTAACGATCATGTCCACATCATGCTCGTGAAGGAGCGTGATGATCTGTTCTTCGTATCCAACCGGGAATCGCGTTCTGAATTCCTGGGGAATGTTCGACTGGGCGGTGTAATTCTCCCCCATGATCATTCCCTCGTCCTCGCGAATCTCGACTGACCTGACCTGCGAATAACCGGTCTCGCCTTCTATCGCGCTGAGGAAATCACTGAAGGGGATCTCTTCCACCTTGGCGTGGCTTGTGTAGAACGTGTACAGGAGCGCCAGCGCCAGTAACACCGCTATTACTGAGAAAGAATTCCAACGAGATGTCTTCATACTTCAAATTTTCCCTGGTAAAAGCACCCATGTAAAGAAATGCGCTTTTACCCTCTTTTCATATGTATCGACCGCATCTCAGCGGTCGAAAAGGCTCGTGCTAAACTAATTTAAGTTTAACACACTACATTTAACCCCGCTACTCCCACTGAATCGCGACCTCAATTACACGATCGCTATCTATACTTACTTTCGCGTTTTCCGACACCATTTTCAACCCGGGAAGGGCAATAATTTCATTATTACGACCCGGGTCGACCATGATTGGTTGCAGCCCCCGCTCCCGCCTTGGAATTTTGCTGTCTATGAAAATATCCGACAGCTTTTTCGTGTGTCCGTCCATCCCCAGCGGTGCCATCCGGTCACCCGGTTCAGGGGATCTGAGTATCAGAATCTGGCTGTCCTTATTTAACGAAAGTTTCACTGTGTTCTGTGACTGCCCGACACCTGTCAGGGTTCGATCCGTATCACATTTAATTAGACTGAAAATGAGCTTAGTAGTTCCGAAATTGATGGTCGCAGGGAGATTTTCCAGGTCGATCTCCACTGGCAAGGGCGCTTCGACAGGATCCTCTGGTTCCTGAATCACTACGTGTTCGTCAATCAGATCGACCGTAAAGCCGCCCGGGATGTCTATCGGTCCCTTGAGCTTACCGTGCGCGATTTTCATGATCGCTGAGATATGCTCGCGTTCGGGACGGACTGACGGATCAAGTTTTTCAATGGCAGCAAGTATCAACCGTCCGGCAACCGGTTCCGGCAGCCCTGACAACAGGTCCGCAGGCATCTTCAGTCCCTTGTCGTTGATACTGATCTTCGCTTCGTGTTCCCCCACGATCGTCTGCATCATGGATTCATCGTCGGACAGTAATTCAGCACTTCGGTTGAGCGATTCGAGCACCCCGCTCCAGCCGTTTTCCTCTGCCAATCTGATAAACCCGGGCAGCAGGACGTTCCTTATGCGGTTTCGATCGGTGCTCTCACCGAGATTGCTTGAATCTATACGGTATTCAAGGTCCCGATGGTCGAGGTAATCAATTATCTCGTTACGGAAAAATCCCAGCATCGGCCTGATGTAAGTCAGGCCTTCGTGCTCACGAATTACCTGAAGTGAACCGAGCCCCCGTCCACCAGAGCCCCTTAATAATCGCATCAACAGGCTCTCAACACGGTCGTTGGCATTGTGGCCGAAGGCGATCGTCCTGCATCCGATCCGCGACGCAATATTCCTGATGAAACTATGTCTCGCGGACCTTGCAGCCATCTCGAGGCTGATCCCCTTTTCATCCGCAAGTGATACAACGTCAGCACGGTCAGCCTCTAGTGGAATGGACTGGGAAAGGCAGAACCGGACCACGTATTTTTCATCGCTATCAGCTTCCGTGCCCCTGATCCCGTGGTTTAAATGTACAGCTGTCAGACTGAAATCAAGGTCCCGGGACAGGCGGTTCAGGAGGTCGCAAAGCGCAACCGAATCAGGTCCACCGCTCAGCGCGCAGATGACCCGGTCTCCGGGGGACACGATGCTCTCCCAGTCGAGAGAACTCCGGAATAACTTGATGAGGTCCACTTCTTTCCTTTCTGCGGTCATATGTGTCTTATAAAGTGTATAACAACACCGCCCTGATCGCGACATTTAGGGCTTATGCCCGTTGCCGGCAGTCGGGCTTGTGGTATCATACCGCTTCGAATTATGAATTGTCCTCATAAAACTAAATTCAACCTCAGATCCTTTCTGGCAATCTCGATACTTATCATAATCGGCCCGGTTACCCTGATTTCATGCCCCGGACCGGACAAAGGCAGCGATCTCAATCCCGTCTTCAGGGATGAGTTCTCGTTTTACATCATCGATCCGGGGCCGTTTGAGGTTATCGACCCTGAGTTACCGGACTACAAGGAATTCCTGATCCTGCGGGCCGGTGACGTTGAAATTTCCTGCGGGATCTTCCCGGGTGTTTACCTGGCGGAAGGTGCGATAGAAGCTGAGATCTCTTCTTTCGCGATGGATTCCATTCAGAATACCAACTGGCTTCCCGGTGTGCAGCGATGGATGCTTGACAACTCGGCTGTGACCATCGACGGAAGGTGGTTTTATTATGTGACCCTCCTCGCACGTCGCGACCCCGGGCTTACCAGCCAGCTCACGGAGTTTCAGCTCCTCGTCCACAGACGTGAGCTGGACATCTACCCCGATCAGACAGACATAATTGTCCGGATCTACTACACAATACGTGACAAGGACCTTTACATCCTTACACTCTCCGGTCCTCCTGAAGACTTCGCAGCACGCGGACGCGACGTCCGGCGTCTCCTTGCGAATATACGTCTCGATGCTACCTCGGCAGTAGCGGAAACACAATAATCATGATACAATCATGAATTGGGCGTAAAAAATCCCGGCGACCAT
>JAUWTM010000233.1 GCA_030614715.1 Planctomycetota bacterium | reverse complement strand
GTTCCCGGCTTCGGTGCTGATGACAGTCGCGAATGACTTCGCGAACATCCCATACGCAAACCTCCCCATCGAGCCGCTTCCTGCATGGGTGGCAATGCTCTGGTACGGATTATGTTTCCTGATCGTGGAATGTAAAAGAAGACGCTATTCGGGTCCTGTAGAAATGAAAAAGACAACGTTGATTAAGGCCAGGCAGGCCCGGAACGATGCAGTTGAGATCGACCTGGGTCGAGGGCTTCCCGCCGACGCATAAAAAAACCGACCCGTGAGGGTCGGTCGGAATTTTCTGTGTTTCAGGCTTGAGTCTAGTGCGAAGTCTGTGAATCGGTCATGTTCTGGATTGCTGAGAACAGCGGCATGTAGAGGCTGATGACGATACCACCGATGACAACACCCATAAGCGTGATCAGAACAGGCTCGATCATGGTCGTGAACGCGTCGATCGTGTAGTCGACTTCCCTGTCGTAGAAGTCGCTGATTTTCTGAAGCATTTCGTCGAGTGAACCGGTCTCCTCACCGACAGCGATCATGTCGATACCCATCGGGGGGAACTCGCCGGTTTCCTCAAGCGGGTAGCTGATACGCTCTCCTTCCTTAATCGAGATCTTCGCCTTGCTTACCGCGTGCTCGATAACCGCGTTACCGACCGTTTCCTCAACGACCGTCAGCGATTTAATGATCGGAACACCCGACTTCAGGAGGATTGCGAACGTTCGTGCGAACCTGGATAGTGCGATACGTCGGAGAAGGAATCCAAACACAGGTACCTTCAGCCTTAACTTGTCCAGCCAACGGTTCCAGACCGGGAAGTTTGAAGCATATTTTGCCCCGACCCAGAGGATGAAGCCGATAGCGATCAGGAACGGCATACCGTGTGTTACTACGTTTGAAATGTGGATCAGAATCCGGGTGGGAAGAGGCAGTTCGGCGTCCATGCCACGGAAGATCTCTACGAACTGCGGTACTACGAACCACATAACCAGTGTGACGATAATAGCCGCCGCAGAAATGATGATTATAGGATATCGGATACCGGCCTGTACGTTCTGCCTGATTTCGATATCCCGTTCGAGGTCCTTCGCGATTCGCTGCAGTACGATGTCGAGAGAACCGGATTCCTCACCGGCCCTGATAAGGCTCGTGATCAGGGAGTCGAAGACCTTCGGGTGCTGGCCCATTGCATAGGACAGCGAATAGCCCTCCTCGACCATCTTCGCCACTTCCTGGAGAATCTCGGCGAGGTGAGGGTTCTCGGTCTGTTTGACGATGATCCTCAGTGAACGAAGGATCGGGAGACCGGCGTTGATCATTGTGGACATCAACCGGGCAAATATCGAGATGTCCTTCAGCTTGATCGGTGTCATTCGCTGGATGGCCTTGTCGAGCCTCTCGTATATCGAGTTCTCACCGACCTCTGTGATTTTGTTTACGAAGTAGCCCTGGTCCCGTAGCCGCTCGACTAGCTGCTCGCGGCTGTCCATTGTGACCGTGCCGGTAATATTCTTACCGCTGCGGTCCCTGACGGAGAAACTGAATTTTGGCATGACCTTGCAAGGCTCCTTGTACGAACGACCTGAAGTCGCGTATTTTGGATACAAGCCTGGATTGGGCACAGTTCACCCATGTGCCCTTTATCGGACACTCTTAATATATCATAATCATGAGGGTCTCGCTATTTTACTATTTAAGAAACTTTATCTTAATTTTTCTCGACCGGTTTTCAGCCCCCTTCTGCTTGCCCTTGAGCTCTCCAATGTCTAGAATGTGCTCCCAGGCTGTTTTAAGGAGCATTTTCATGCGAATTCTCATCACCGGCGGAGCCGGATTCATCGGTTCGAATTTCGTTCATTACATCCTTGAAAAGTACCCCGACGACAGGGTTCTTGTCCTCGATGCCCTCACGTACGCGGGGAATCTCGACAATTTCTCAAAGGCTGACGGGGAGAATCCGAATTTTCAATTCTTCCACGGCAATATTATCGATGAAGAACTGGTTAATGAGCTGATGAGAAATGTCGATACTGTTGTCCATTTCGCAGCCGAAACCCACGTCGACCGTTCGATTCACGAAGCCGGTGCATTCCTGGAAACAGACGTCCTGGGTACGTACGTACTCCTCGAAGCAGCCAGGAGGTCCGCTATAAAGCGGTTCGTCCATATCTCCACGGATGAAGTGTACGGCGAAGCGGAGGGTGAAGCGTCGAGAGAGGGCGACGATCTCAAGCCGAAAAGCCCGTACGCCGCAAGTAAGACAGGCGCTGACCGTCTCGCCTGGAGTTACTGGACCACGTACGACCTCCCTGTGACCATCTCCCGATGTGCGAACAACTACGGACCACTCCAGTACCCGGAAAAATTGATCCCGCTCTTTGTCACGAACGCTCTCGAAGACAAACCGCTCCCGGTTTACGGTCACGGGAAAAATACCCGCGACTGGATCTATGTCATGGACCACTGCTCCGCGGTTGACCTGCTTTTAAGGGCCGATGCCGACAAGGTCTGCGGTGAAGTTTTCAACGTTTCGTCGGAATGCGAAAAATCGGTACTCGATATCACCGCCATCATACTGAAGGCACTCGGAAAACCTGAATCATTAATTAATCATGTTGAGGACCGTCCCGGGCACGTTGAACGTCACGCGGTTGACCCGTCGAAACTCAAAAAGGCACTCGGATGGAAGCCCGAATACGATTTCGAGGAAAATATTTCCAAAACTATTGACTGGTACCGTGAAAACGAGGCCTGGTGGCGCAAGCTCAAGGAAAAACAGGCCGAATACAAGGCCTGGATCAAAGAGCACTACGGGGAGTAGTATGCCCCCCCTTCCTCCAATTCAATTTGAATTAACCCCGTAGCACAGCACGGCAGTGCGTCCAACTTCCATTGACCCCAACCCCGTAGCACAGCACGGCAGTGCGTCCAACCTTCATTTAACCCGTCTCGTAGCACAGCACGGCAGTGCGTCCAACCTCCATTTCACCCAACCCCGTAGCACAGCACGGCAGTGCGTCAAGCATGTTATTGCCGAATAATCCCGGGCAATGCTTCGGTTTTGAAGTATATCGGGAAAGTTGAACGCACTGCCGTGCTGTGCTACAGGATTTACTTAATATTTTCAACCTGTCGCACATTCGCGTAATGGTACAACACTCTCTCATTTAATCGGATTGAACCTCACCGACGTTCCCAATCTCGTAAATGGTAACAACTCGCATCCTTCAGGAGGATAGCATGCTGCTTAAACACCTTTTCATTGTTGCAGGGCTTCTTGCAGCCATCTGGGGAGGAATCCTGCTTTACAATTTCTTCTTCACGTCTCAATCCGCACTTGATATTCGTCTCGCAGAGGAGATCATGGAGGACGTCACTGCGAATCCCGACATCTTCCATGACAAGATCCTCAGCATCGAGGTAATCGAGCCCACTATCTATGTCGTTGAGATGGAGGGCGTTACCGACGCACAGGAGGCCGGGAAAATCGGCTATAACTGCATGGCATCGCTCATTAACAACAATGTCATACTCCAGACAACGCACCATAATTTCACAGTCAAGGGGTACCAGGACGGGGAGCTCATCTTCAACGTCTTCTCTACCGCGACAGCACATGAAGCACCGACTGTAACGCTCCACGGTCCGTTCGAGGGCATAGAGTACATCCCGTCATTCGGGAGAGTTATCCCCATCCGGAATGAAACATTCAGCCCGGTTATTACGTCACATGCCTGAACCGGCAGATTCTGGTCATTGCAGGTAAATGGTGTAAATGCAGGTAATTGCAGGTAAGCCGGGAATTAGTCAGGCAGGTTTACCAGGCAGTGGGTAAATGCAGGAACAAACGGCAGTATTAAAAATATTCACACCTTCAGCCGCAGGTACATCCCGAACGAACCTGCGGCCTTTTTTTTTATATTAAAACGAATATTCCCCAATTCCCAACCTCCCTCACCGAGCCGCGACCGTCAGGGAGCCGTTTCTGCCTTTGCTTATCTCCCAACCTCCCTCACCGAACCCCGACCGTCAGGAAGGGGGCTTTCTTACAGCTCGTAATACAACCGTCCCCGACCCATGTCCATCTCGCCCCGGTCCAACG
>JAUWTM010000202.1 GCA_030614715.1 Planctomycetota bacterium | reverse complement strand
CGAAATCCGTTCCACATAATCGACATTGTATTTTTTCTTCCATGGTTTCGTCTGTCATTTTAATCACCATCCACCGGACGCTCCGCCGCCGCCTGAACTGCCTCCACTGAATCCACCGAAGGAGCTTCCCCCGGATGACCATCCGCCACTGCTCGATCCGGAACTCCAGGAGCTTGAACCCCCTGACGATGCTTTCACACGCATTGGGATCACGAGCATCCTCGAGAACCTGTGATGGCACACGGTGCATTCGTAGTCTTTTTTTCGGATTCCTGAATGGCTGTACGACGATTCAAGGATTTCGTTGTCCTGTGTCATCTGCACACGGCTGCCGCATCGCGGACACTTGATCCTGACTCCAAGGAATACCAGGAATCCTGCGATAACAATAACGAGAAAAGGTAGAAAAATTCCGATCAGGGCCACAGGCCTTATTGTAGAATACGATTCACCCTCCAGGACGCGGCTGATCTCGGTCGCGGCATTTATAAGACCCTCACCGTAGTCCCCATCCCTGAAAGCAGGAACCGCTTCATTTTCCATGATTCGGGCTGCGAGACTGTCGGTGAGTGCACCCTCGACACCGTAGCCGGTGTGCACCCGCCATTTCCTGTCGTTGACGGCCATCAGGATGAGGACACCATTGTCAACTCCCTCAACACCAATGCCCCATTTTTCGAACAGTTCCTGCGCGTAGCTCTCGACCGATCTTCCCTCAAGGGTGTCGATCACCACGATCGCAAGCTCGGTTGAATTCGTACGTACGAGATCTTCGCAGATCGCGGTAAGACGGGTTATGTCGGACCCCGAGAGCGTACTGTTGTAATCGTTCACGTAGCCCTTCGGGTTACCAAGTTCATCGACGGTCATTGCCCGTGCGGTGAATGGGATCGACAGGACCAGCGCACCCGAAACGATCAGCAACGCTATGAATTTTATCCGGTTTGATATCAGTTCAGTCATCGTTTATTCCAGTTCCTCGAATCCAGCCCTGAATAGATTTCCAGGGAAGGACATCAGAGAAGAATTGTACACTTCGGCAAGGTCCCTGTACTTGCCTTCCTCGACTGAGAGCCTGTTGCGGACGCCTTCCATCTCTGTGGTTAAATTCACGTACGAGGGATCATTGAGATATTCAGAGCAATCCCTGTTCACAGTAGCCCATGCGCCCTCGATTTCATCCCATGCCCTTTCGATTTCACTGGCGGTGCTGTCCTGTTCGAGTCCATCAACGTATCCCCTGGCGATCTCTGCCGCTTCCCCTGCATCGTCCCCGCAGTCGTATGCGACCATCCGATCGAGAATTCCGGGAGCCTTGTCGACCTGCTCCCGCATCCGGCCAAGCGCGTCGAGGGCCTCGGCACGTTTTGAATTGATGACCGATCTGACTGCTACGGCTCCGATCATGACCAGCAGTATTACCAGGACAATGAGTCCGGCACATCCAAGTGCCGTGATCCTGTTGCTCTGGGCTAGTTTTACTGAATCACCTGTCTGTACCATGTGTCATCCCAACTACTTCCTCGCCGGGAACCAGGTTTAGTTTCGGGGCTTCGCGCGATCCGGTAAATTCGAACAGGTCCAGCAGTGCGAATCCGGTCATGCCCGCGACAACGTTCCCGGGGAATTTTAAAACAAAATCATTATGTGCTTTGACCACATCATTATAGTTGAATCGCTTTTCCGCAAGCTCATCCTCAACATCAAACAGCTCGGTCTGGAGGTGAAGGAAATCCTCCGATGCCTTCAGGTCCGGGTACTGCTCCCTTAGAGCAAGAATGGATTTCACATGCGAGGAAAGGCTCGTTTCTGACGATGAATCCCCGCTGGATTTCAGAGCCTCCGCACGTGCGAGCGACACACGTTCCAGAACCTCCTGCTCGTGGCTTGTATAGCCCTTGACCACCTCAATCAGGTTGGGTATGAGGTCGTGACGTTTCTTCAGGAGCACGTCTACATGCGCAAGTTCGGCTTCGCACACGTTTCTGAGCTGAGTCAGACGGTTGTAGGCGTAGAAAATATACGCAAAAATGACTATTACTAAAACCAGGATCGGAACGAGTATCTGCATAGAGCCCTGACGTCCAGATTGACTTGAATTGTGTTACATCCTACATGTCATGAATAAAAAACACAATTTATCAGCCGAATAATTCAAATTCTCTCGATTATGTAGATGTTCTTAGCAACTGCGAGTTCCCTCAAACCCGGCACGTACTTAAAAAAGCCCATCCAGAACGAGGTTGGAATTCTCGTCAGACTTATTACCCTCAATCTGGATTCACGCTGTATAAAGGAGTCGAATGCTGCAATGCTTAGCCTGTTCAGCGCATCCCTGAACTGATGGATGCCTTGATCTACCATACGGTCAAGACTATCCCGTTTCTCAGCATCAAGTATTTTATTGCGGACCTCGCCAGAGAGATTCTCGACTGCCCTGATCACGTCATCCTTCGACCAGAACACGTGGCACCACGGAGTGCCAAAAAATTCCCCGAGGTGATGTCCCTTACTCGAACCCCACTGCATGAACTCGACCGCAAGGCAGCCTCCCGGCTTTAGCAGTCGTGCCGCTTCGGACAGTACATCTCCCGGTTTTTTAAAATGCTCGAAGGAGTTCAGGCAGACCACCAGGTCGAAGTAATTATCAGGCCAGGGCATATCCGATGCGTCGACACAGGCGAACTCGACATGCGTTCTCTCTCCCGGTGGAAGCAGGATCGGGGTGGCAAGCTCAGCCATGTGAACCACATCGGGTGAGAAATCAACACCCACCACCTTCTTTGGCTTCAGTGTTGCGAGGAAGCAGGTCTTACCGCCCGTTCCGCAGCCCAGGTCGAGGACATCCCTGTCGCTCACATCAATAGAGGCAATGAAATACCGATTCCAGACGTCCTCGCCGTTCTTGAAATCCCGGCGGGCGTCGACGACAGGATCATTCGTGGGCGGCTCGAATTTGAAATGCCCCTTGTTCAGACTGACCAGCCATGCATACGGGAGCGTTATCAATTCTCAGGCTCCATCACGGTGTTACTGGCTCTCCATGAAAACCAGAATTTCTCTCATGAAATACGGAAGGTCGTCGGGAACGCGGCTCGTGATCAGGTTACCGTCGACTACTACAGGTTTGTCCACCCATTGAGCACCGGCGTTTTCAAGGTCAGTGCGAATGGACGGATAACTGGTCAATCTCAGGCCGGTGACGATTCGAGCTTCGGCAAGAAGCCATCCACCGTGACAGATCGCAGCTACCAGCTTCCCGTTGTCGAAGACATCCTTTACAAATGACACCATGGCAGGGATAACACGTAGCTTGTCCGGTGCGAATCCACCGGGAATGATCACCGCTTCAAACTCCTCCGGATTCTGCGGTCCGACAGACGTGGCTTCAACGACATAGCCCTTCTTTCCTGTATAAGTTGTCTTCTGTGCACCGGCAAGAATCACGTCCGCTCCGGCTTCCTGTAGACGATAATACGGATAATAAAGCTCGCGCTCATCAAAGCCATCGGCAACTGTGATCAGTACCTTCCTGTCCTGTAGCCACATTTGATCCCTCTCCTTCGAGTCCTGATGAGACAATACATCCAGAATTTGTTGTGGATTATATCAGATAAAAATTCCGGATATTAAAAAACCGGGGATATTTACCCCCGGTATTTTTTTTCAGTGCCTGGTTCCCATCATGTCAGGAACCCATTCCTACCTGCTGCTGAATCTGGAAACTTTTTCCCTCGGTCTGGAAGCCGGGCATGATAACCATCTCGACATGATGCAGATCCTTGATGGCAGGACATCCGAGAACCCCCTGTGCTGTCCGGATCGCACCGAGCAGGTTCAGGCTGCCGTCGTTCCGACCTGTCGCAGGTCCCCGGATTATCTGTTCCAGCGTTCCCAGTTCCTTTACAAGGATGCGGCTTCCGCGCGGCAGGAGCGGGTCTGCTGTTGCCATACCCCAGTGATAGCCACGTCCGGGACTCTCAGTAGCCCGGGAAAATGCGCTTCCGATCATTACCGCGTCGGCACCCGCGGCGAGAGCCTTCACGATCTCGCCGCCCCTGCTCATACCACCGTCGGTGATCACCGCAACATGTCGTCCGGTTTCCCCGAAGTAGTCTTCACGGGCCCTCGCTGTGTCGGCAGTCGATGTAATCTGACCTGCGCCGATACCGAGTACCCCACGGGTCGTGCACGCGGCTCCGGGACCGATGCCCACAAGGAGTCCGCTTGCACCTGCACGCATCAGGTCCAGTGCAACTTCGTAGCCGACCGAATTTCCGACAATGACCGGGATATCAACGTCCCTGCAGAGCTGATCGATGCGGAGAGGCTCTGCACGTGACGATTTATGCTCGTTGCTTGTTACGGTGGACTGGATCACGAGTATGTCCAGACCGGCTTCAACAGCAGCCCTGCCGAGTGTTGATCCGTACTGAGGCGTAACGCTCGCACATGCTACGGCACCCGATGCTTTCAGCTCCTCGATACGTTTAGCTGCCAGGTCCTCTATGAGCGGCGCGGAATAAACTTTCTGGATCACCGCTGTCGCATCCCCATCGGATGCAGATCGAATCCGCTCGAGTGCCTCTGACGGGTCCTCGAACCTGCACGCGATTCCGAGAAGGTTCAGGACGGCCAGGCCGCCAAGTTTCGTGAATACGGCAGCCGTTTCAACGCCAATCGATGAGTCCATCGCTGCCGCGAGTATCGGAACCTCGAATTTATGTTCGCCAATCTGGAAGGAGGTATCTACGTCGGCGGGGTCTATTGTCTGTTTGCCCGGAACGAGCGCCACCTCATCAAATCCATATGAGTAACGCCCCTCACGTCCCAGTCCAATTTCTGGACACATTGTTAAACTCCCTTTTGTATATATACAAAAAGCCCTGCTTCGCGAAGAGAGGCAGGACACCGCTGAATTTAACCTTGTAATGTTAGACATATTCACGGATAAGTCAAGCTCTGACAGAGTTTTACACCTTCTTTCCCGGTTGACACCGGTTGACACATGAAACAACCGGCCATACACTCGCACTAATGGTGTCGAGTGAAAAAGTACCCGTCCCCGACCGCACACACGTAAAACGCTGGGCGAAGATAAGGCTCCGGGCAGGTTACGTATATATTGCCCTGGCACTTATTTTCGCTTCTCCGCAGTTGGCATGGACTGTGGTCGGTCTTGTTCTTATTCTCTCAGGTATTGCGATCAGGCTGATTGCATCGGCGACTCTCGTGAAGGACAAAGTCCTTTGTGTCGATGGAATCTACGCCCTTACCAGGAATCCGCTCTACCTGGGCAGCGCGCTTATCGGGCTTGGATTTGCCATGCTCGCGGCCCTTGACTGGCTCCTGGGTGTTTACGTGCTGATACTTGTACCTGTCTACATTCGCATGATCTTCATCGAGGAGCGCTTCCTTTCACAGCTTCATCCAGCTGAGTTCGAGCAGTACAGGAAAGCCGTACCGCGGTTCTTCCCGAGCTTTGAAATCCGTAAAATCAGAGACACGTTGAATCACGAACGGCTCGTAAGAAGCAAAGAGCTTATATCGGCGTTGTTGTTTTTAGTCATCGCTGCACTTATCCTACTCATACACAGGACATGGATTCCGGCATAGAAAAAAAGTTCAAGATCCTTGTTGTCGACCTTGCGTACATCGGCGACCTGCTGATGTCGACTCCCGCACTGGCGAACCTGAGGAAGGGATACCCTGACGCGATAATTGATCTTCTTGTCACACCGTCAACAGTCGCGATGGTGCGTCACAACAGCAATATTGATCGTGTCTATTCAACCACCTTTAAAAAGGGCGGCTGGAAAGACCTCGTCAGGGAAGCTGAACGGATTGCATCACAGGAGTACGACATGGCCGTATCGCTTCACAGGGCTCACGGGACCCTCCTGATGCTCAAAAAGTCCGGGATCCCAAAACGTTACGGATTCACTCACGGTGGTCGCTTCATTTTCCTCACGGGCGGGATCCCGTTCAGGATCCGGGAACACCGTGCGTGGAACCACCTGAAGCTGATTGAGGAGGTCGTAGCTGACGGTGTCGATCTCAACACTCCCACGAAGCTTGAGCTGGACTACGAAGCCCGTGACTCTGTCGATCGGAAGCTGAAGAACGCTCTTGCAGGACCGAAGTTCATCGCGATAAACCCAAACGCTGCATGGTCCTCGAAACGCTGGACACCTGAGGGCTTCGCGGGTGTCGCTGACGCGGCAGCTGCGAAGGATTACCGTCCGATCCTTATCGGGAGCCGGGACGAACAGGAGATCGCGGATAAAGTCAAAAAACATATGAAGGTAAGTCCCGTTGATTTCACAGGAGAAACAAACCTCGATGAGCTTGGGGTGCTTCTGTCGCGATGTGCATTACTCGTAACCAATGACAGTGGTCCGATGCATATCGGTCAGGCTGTCGGGATACCGGTCGTTTCGATATTCGGACCCACCGATCCCGTCAGATGCGGTCCGTGG
>JAUWTM010000096.1 GCA_030614715.1 Planctomycetota bacterium | reverse complement strand
TCGACCTCCCGATCCTTGAAGCACAATATTTCGGAAAACCCGTCCTCGGTTACGGACTTGCCGCGCACCCGGAAGTTGTGAACGATGGCGTCACAGGATTCCTTGTAAAAAATAAGCCTGAATTTGATTCGCATCTTAGAAATCTGATTGAGGATGAATCATTAAGTGAGAATATGGGGAGTGAGGGTTCAGAGTGGGCGTAGATATTAAACTGGATGGACTGTGCACGGAACTTTGATAAGTTATTTAAGGACATACTGAGCAGGCGGAAATGATAGATCAGGCACAGGTTACGGCGTTGATCATTACGTACGCCCCCCAGAGGGAGGTCCTTGCTGCCTGCATCGACTCACTCCGGAACCAGAACCCGTCACCGAAAATTGTAATCGCCGATAATCTCGCGGAGTCCGATCCGTTACACAAGGCCGCGCTGACGTTTGAATCGGACGACTGTACGGTGCTGATTTTCAATCACAATCACGGGTTCGGAGGAGCGATAAACCGGGCCCTCCGGCACATAGATACTCAATACGTCCTAATCTCAAACTTCGATATCGTCTACGATCCGGATTACATGGAAGCTGCACTTTCGAGACTGGAATCGAGCGGCGATGACGTGATCGGTATCGCAGGGAAAACCCTGTTTTATCCACCGAATGCAGACGGTAACTGGCCGGGACGGGGTCCGGGCGATCCTCCACTGGAAAATTGCAGGGGCACAGGCGGCGTTATCGACAACACCGGTACACTGGTCAACGGCCTGATGCTTGCGTACAACCGTGGTGTCGGACAGATAGACATCGGCCAATTCGATGCTCCTGACCGTCCCATGGGAGCATGTTTCGCAGCGTTCCTCGTTAAATCAAGAGCGTTTTGTTCAATGAGCGGGCAGGGAGCGGGGATAGGGCTTCTCGATGCGGGATATTTCATGTACTACGAGGATATCGACTGGTGTTACCGTGCCAACATCCTCGGATACAAAATTCTGTACGAACCTAAGGCAGTCGCATGGCACCATCACTCTCTCACAACGAGAGATAAGCCGGTTACATTCAAGTACCACCTGATCCAGCGGAATTTATATCGGACAATCATGAGTAACATGCGATTCCGCACTGTTATCAGGCTCTGGCTGCTCCACGCACGTCTTCATATACGTCGCGCACGCGTCGAAAAAAAATTTGGCACAGTTACTGCACGGATCCTGTTGGAAACGCTTGGCTGGGGAATCATTGGTCTGTTTAAACGCATCCCGATCCAGCTGAGGCGTGTAGTAACCGATACCGAAATCGTGGATCTCGCCATCGGCGAAGAGGGGCACCTGGACGATATCACATTGCGTCCGAGTGCCGACTGGTCCAACCCGCTTGCTTCGCTCAGGCGGCTTCAGGAGCATTTTCCGGACGATCCCGCGTGCGACCTCATCCCGCACATGGAAAAACTGGAGTCCGGCGATCCTGAATCCCCCAATGCTGATGATATCCTCGACCTAACAGCACAAAAATGTCCTCCACTCGTACAACTGATCACGGAAATCACAGTAAACCTTAATAAAAAAGGTTGATACTAATTAAAAGTGATTTATCTGCTGTTATTTAACGAGCAGGGCTCGTGAGCGACGGTCTCATGTCTGAACGTACACAAAATCATGCTGCCCCGTGGAGGTACTACCCATGTTGCTGAAGAATCAGTATTTCGCGCATATCGCGATACTCGCGATTATGTTCACGCTGGTCGGATGTGCGGGAGCGGGAGATAATCCTGCAGTCCCATCGATCACCGATCTTCCAGGCCTGACATCGCAGGGAGACTTCACCATCCCCGGTGAAGCGGGAGTCGATGGCTTAAGAGGTTTATGGAGCCTGTATGAAGTAAATGTCAACACGGAGACGGGGGTAGTGGATATCGTGCCCCTGAGAAGTCAGGAGGCAACGTGGAACGTGACGATGTTCCTCCAGCCGCCAGCCGGTAATCCTGCGAATCTTGGCATTACGATTATCGATGCCAGTAATTTCCTGACCGGTGGATTAATCGATCTTGACGTAAGCATTACGCACCCGTTCGCTGCGAAACCCCAGTTGAGAGGCTTCGATGTGATGGGCGTATTCATGGCAACCGGATCGCAGTTCGGATTCATGGACCCGTCGCTCTATTACGCAGCCACGGGTTCCGGTTTGTATAACGGGCATATCATCAATGCCGATGGCTACACGAGATGGATGAACGCTGGGGAGTTCATTGGAGAAGGGGTTCTTGGTTTCACATACGGCTCGAAAGGAATCCCAGGATTCGCCCCGACCGCAACGCTCAACGGTTTCAAATATTTCGCTGAAAACCTCGGAGCGACGGATGATATCCAGACTTTCTACCAGACACCCATTAACGTGACCGCCCGGGGCAGCTTCAAGGCCGGCAGCACGTTATCGCGCCGGTATGAATTGAAATTCCCAGCACCGGGTGGATCGGTGAGCGTATATTTCCAGTACGCAATCGTTGCCTCGTGGTGGAAACCCGATCCCGCCAGCCTTCCCAACCCGGCCGTTGATGACTTCCCCACAACCGCAAATCTTCAGGAGCCGTTCCATATCGCTATTACCGACAACGGCTCGGACCTGTTCTATGTGGATCCGAGTGACCTCGGCGGAACCCTTCGCCTGCAGGTCGAGGTTTTCGACTGGCAGGGAGCAGCCAATCCTGCGGGAGTCCCGGGAGAGCTGGCAAGTTTATGGATCGAGGATGCGAATGGTTCGGTTATACCTTCACCTGGATACTACGACATGCTGACTTTTCCAACAATTACAGCAGGCACAGGATGCTCATCGGTGTTCACCGTGGACATTCCCAATTGTACTCCGACCGGTGTGGGACGTCAGGAGTTCCTGGTAACCGCTGAAAGCGCAGATCCAACGACGTACGACCAGGGATTCGGAACATCTTATCCCCCATTGGCGGCATTATCGGCTTTCACCCGGTTCTCATCTACTGTGTCGGCCACTAATCCATGCCCGACGCCGGACGTCACAGGGGTGAATCAACAGATATTTAACGTGGGCGATATCGTTCCGCAATTTGGCATTGTCGGGACTAATTTCCTTACGGGACCTCAGCTTGCGCTCGACCTCAGGAGCCAGATCTACGGCTTCATAATGGGTCAGAGCCCAACTGTCCTGACTGCTACCACAGCCGAGGCCATGTTTGATTTCACGGGAGCGACCGCCGGCACTTACGACCTCTGGTTTGTTAACGGCTGCGGCACCCCCGCCCCGGTTCAACCTTCAAACCAGGTTGAATTGAACAGACCTCCTGTGTCATCCGGGATCTCGGGGCCCATCCAGGGTGACGGTACCCTTGGTGTGGTCCAGTATCTCGCCAATGCATCCGATCCTGACACAGATCCGATCGATACCCTCACTTACACCTGGGATGTCACCAACATGGACACCAGCGACCACCTGTTCGGTCCGGTGACCGGTGATCCGTACAGCCTTGATTTCGGAGCTATCTCGGTCGCGAACTCGATTGATATTCAGTGCGTTGTGTCGGACGGTTACCCGCCAGCGGATCTTACGCTGAATTACGCAATTACCAGGCTGAATACTCAGCCAACAATCGGAACGCCAAACGGCGCACCGACAGCCTGGTACAACTTCTCGACAGAGCTGTACAACGTCGTAGCCAACGATATTGATCCCGGCCAGACACTCACGTACATGTGGAGTCTCGTCCCAACCGGAATACCTGCAAGCTACACGATACCCGGCGACCCTACTCCCGGTAACCTGACCGTAAATTTCAAGGCCATCCTGCCCGGACCCGGGCTGTACGACCTGTCGTGCGAGGTGGACGACGGATCGGGAGCAGGCAATGCGCTGAACCAGTCGCCTATAACTACAATATTAGTTGCGGATGACCCGTATACCACTGTAGTCCCCCCAGCGCAGTTCAGCCAGGTAGTTTCAGCTGGAATACCATCATTACAGGGTGTTGCATGGTGCCCGTCGTTCAACGATTCATTCTATGCAGCACTGGGCACTGTCTCTCTTCACCACCCCGACATTTCAATACTCTCGGGACCAAGTCTCGGAACTCCCGGAGTAATGGTAATCGCCGATGAAATGGGAGCATTAACCGGAACGCCAGCGCCACCGATGGGTTTCGCCCATTTCACGTGCCCCTTTACAACCGGGACACCCCCCTCATGGTTCTGGTTTGGAGGTGGATTGTTCAACACGGTGCCACCACCGCCATCAGGACCTGACATGATGCCGTCGGTTGTACATTTCGACGGTAATTCGGCCGGTGAAATGTTCATCACTAACAGCCAGCTTACGAACAAACTGATTGCCGCTGGCGTACCGGACCCGTCAGCCATCCAGCATTACACTGTCGGCGGTACGTGGAACAACGACCTTTATACAACACTACCAGCCGCGACACTATATGATGTAGGGGCCGATGTGACCTCCGGTTTTGACGAAGGCACACCGATAGCTCCTGAGATTCCTGAGCTTTACGGTCTGTACACACAGGATGCGAGCGGTATTCTCATTTCCTGCTTTGGACCGGCCCCAGGCTTAATTGCCCCGAATCCGGTTCATATACTTCAGTTCCCCGGAACAGGGGTTCAGCCGGCAGCTACACCTGTCGATTCACCCGGTTCTGTAGGTGTGGTCGCTCCGATTCCCGTGGCTATGGTTGGTCCGGGCGTTGGAATGTTCAATAACGGACCGGGAGGCCCATGCCCCACAGGAGCAATGATATATCCTGAACCTTATTACGCACTCGCAATTGACGATGAACCTTCGGATAACCTGTTCGCCAGCGCTCTTCCACAGCCGATCGGCTGGTGGGTCGTGGCAGCGACAATCGATGGCGACAGGGACGTGGAGATCTATGAAATCGATTTCGGCGTAGCTCCGCCAGGACCTGCACCGATAATGCTATTGTCGACAATTCCCATGGGTTCGTTCCTGGGAGGCAATCCGACCGCGTACCCGATGGACTGCGAGTTTATCCCTAATTATTCAGGCTACGGCGGTACTCCAAAGCCAATCTGGAACGAGGACCTTCTTGCAGTGCTGGTCGCGGAGACGACCGGTGGGACCTTCCAGGTTGAGATCTACACACTTGCAGGTGGAGTAGCCACATTCCTGTCGATATCGCAGCCCATTCCGGTACCTCCGACGATTTACGGTGTCCCGGGAGTTGCATACAGGCTGGATGTCGACGAAGTTACGGGCGATATATATGTCGTCCATGACGACGCATTTGGCAGCGCAAGTATGGCAGTTACAATTTTCAATTATTGATATAGCCGGAGATTGCAATGGTTAACTATTTATGATATACAAAACTATGTTAATCTCTGTAATGTATTAAATGATATGAGAATAACCGCTCCCGGGGACGAGAACCTGGTCCCCGGGAGCTGATTCAAATCTTCATCGGACTCGCATCGAGCTTTCATTTAAACCAGATCGGTAAACTGCCGGGCACAAAACCCGGAGAAAAGGAGAGCGTCATGATTACGTCACGCTTAGCCGGAGTAATCATTGTCCTGATCGCAGTCTTCATCATGACAGGCTGTTCGGGAAACAATGATTCACCCGTACTACCCGATCCAGGCTCGGAATCCAATCCAGAATCTATTCAGACAGCAGTGGTTGAAGGCACGTCACCCCGGACCCTCGACTGGGGACTGTGGGGAATCAGCATCGATCCCGATACCTGGGATGTTGAAATCACTCCCCTTCGGGCCGCATCGTTCACCGCAAATGTGACCCAGTATCTTCAGCCGCCTGCGGGAAGCCTGTCGAACCTGACCGTCATTGTCACCGATGACAGCCAGTTTCTGAGCCAGGGTATTGTGGAGGTGGATGTGCGAATCACCCATCCTTTCCCATCCAGTCCGGAATATACCGGATTCGACGTCATGGGTGTTTTCATGCACAACGGTTCTCACGCGAGCACTGTAGGGTATAACAACAGATGGCCCCTGGCACCTAACGATGCAATACTGCTCAACCACGACGGTTACACGCGATGGATGAACCAGTCTGAATTCACGACCACAGGTCTGCTGGGATTTACTCCCGGTGCACTCGGTAACGCTGGAAGTTTCTCGGCAACCATCAACCCATACAAGTACTACGCGGACGGTTTGAATAAAAACCAATCGATCAGCAACTTTTACTTATCCGCCGGAAGCATCTCAAAGAGAGGATTGTTCTCCTCCGGCACCACTAACACGCGTGAGTACGAGATCCAGTTCCCGATGTTGGGCGGCAGCCCGGTCCTGACTTTCCAGTACGCTGTAATAGCCAGGTGGGATGATCCTTCACCGTCACCCCCGATTAACGTACCCGATGATTTCCCTGACACTGCCAACTGCCAGGAAGCGTTTTACATTGAGGTTCGCGACACTGGCAGCACCCTGAACTATCACCCCAGTGTAGGCGGGTCCGGAACCCTCAGTGTCGATATCGAGATCTTCGACTGGCAGGGTGCAGGCAATCCGCTGGGATTCTCGGATGAAATGATCGGGATCTTCCTTGAAGGCTTCAACAGCTGGGTTGGGCTCAGCGGCTTTGAAGATTGCTACGGCTCGGCTGTTGAATCAGCCGGATCATGCGGTAACTCCCGCATTTACCACGCGGACATCATTAACTGCTCGCCAACCCAGTCCGGGACTGAGGACCTGATGGTTAACATCCAGAGTAACCTCCCAATGGATTACAAGTCCGGATTCGGAACCACGTATCCAGTCAGCGCTCAGCTCTCCGGATACACGGTGGCGTCAATCCCGGTGAGCAATATCGCTAATTCCACACCGACAGTCCCAATTCCGACGGGTCCTCCGTACATTTGGGACGATCAGACGGTAACCTTCACCTGTGCTGCGACAGATCCGGATATCGGGGACACGTTGACATTCATGTGGAGCATCGAACCGACCGGAAATCCACCGTCGTATATCATCCCCGGCGATTCACCTCCCGGCACGGACACACTGACAATCCAGCTTGGATCCTCCACCGGATACCCACTGGGCCCGTACGATGTGAGATGCATGGTTCAGGATTCATCGGGCATGCCCAACGACACCGGGTACAGCCCGATATTAAACGAGATCATTTATCAGCCTCCGTACACTAATGGTCCTGCACCTTCACAAGTCGACCAGATACTGACGCAGGCTGTACCGTCGCTTCAGGGCATGTGGGGCTGCCCGACGTACTATGATCTTTTCTACAACGCCGGATTCGGGTTCCCCCCGTTTAACCATCCCGACATCAGCATCCTGTCGGGTCCAAGCCTCGGTATGGCAGGAGTCATGGCTATCTGCGATGAATTTGGCATTATCGGCGGACTCCCATCGCCGCCCACCTCCTTTGTAACCTTCACATGCCCGTTCGCGACAGGCAACGCGCCATCGTGGACCTGGATGACTCTCGGTGTGCCACCCGGTGGCCCCGATGTTTTCCCATCCGTCGTACACTTCGATGCCAACATCAACGCCGAATACTTTATTACGAACAGCATGAATCTGCTTGCACCGAATAAGCTGGCAAATATCCCGGACCTTTCACTCGTCCAGCATTACACGGCAGCCGCACCGGCCATATTCAATAACGATCTCTACACGTCACTTTTCAATGCCCTGTCCTGGGACTATCCGGCTGACGTCACAAATGGCTTCGACCACGGCTCTGTTGCCGTACCAGATAATCCACCTATGTACGCAGTGTACACACAGGACCAGTCGGGAATTCTCGGCTGGTGCATGGGAGCCGTGAACGGACCCATGAATCCGCTTCCGGTTAATTTTCTGATGTTCCCGTCGGGTGGAACACAGCCTGTGAACACGCCCGTCGATGGCGGTGGTCCGGGAGTCGTCGCGCCACTTGCAGCGTCATTGGTTTCGGCCGTGCCGGGTTCAGGCGGAGGTATTTTCGGGATCGGTCCGAACGGACCCTGCCCGTCAGGTGGCATGATGTATCCGGAGCCTTACTACGCACTGGCTATCGACGATGACCCGGATGACAACCCGTGGACGTCGGGGCTTACTGCACCGGTAAATCACTGGACACTGGCTGCGGTGATCGATGCCGACCGCGATCTCGAGATGTACGAGATGGACATGGGCGGTGCCAGTCCTGCCCAAATCCTGCCGTGGTCATATTACAAGCACGGCAGTTTCATGGGAGGTCAGCCGGGTGTTTACGCGCTCGACTGCGAGTTCATCAGCAATTTCTCGGGATTCCCCGGATCGACCACTCACGTAGCTGAGGACGATCTCCTTGCAGTGCTTCTGACCGAACAGATCGGCGGATTCTTCTGCGTCGAGATCTTCTCTGTCACTCCCGGCTTACTTACATCGATTGCAATCGGACCACCGATACCGCTACCTGCTATGGGATACGCCGTGCACGGTGTCGCGTACAGGCTGGATGTGGATGAGGTGACTGGTGATATTTACGTCATTCACGAATCAGCAGCCGCGCCGGGTGGACTGGCTATTACATACTTCAAATACTGAGATAACACATGTCCCCATCGAGGACACGTAAAAATACACCACGGCCCTCGCGCACCCGCGAGGGCTATTTTTTTTGATATTTATGTTTATAACTCTTGACATATTTGCCCCCCCTAATACAATAATGGTATGGAGATGGGTTAATATTGCAGATTGGCGTGGATTGGAGGACTCGATGTGCGGAACTTAATACTTCTCCTGATTATCACAACCTGTTTGTGCGGCTGCGCGGTCGATCCGATTGTGCCCCCTGTATCGTCAATCCCCGGCGACACCGACTTGTCGACTCAGAGTTTTGAAATGCCCAACGGTCCCTACAGCCTGTGGGGTGAATGGACGCTGCTCATTGACGAGACCCACACCCACGCCGAAATGGTTCCGGTCAGGGGAGCGCGTCTGCACCTGAATGCGCTTAAATTCCTGGAGACCCAGTGTTTTGACTGCGTCGAGATCACGAAGATCGAAAACAACGGCGACAGCACTATTGACCTGACAGTGAGAATCAAGCATCCGTGGCCGGGAGTACCGCAGTACACAGGCTTCGACGTGAAAGGCATCGCCATGTTCAACGGGTCTCACGTGATACCCAACCATCCGTATCATCCGTTCTACCCAACTGATTATCTTCTCTCGTGGCGCCTGATGGGCGACCCTGAGCTTCTGAACGCGGATGGGTTCACGTACAGGTGGTGCCCTGCATTGGACCCGGGCGGGAATCCGCCGATGCTCAGTTACTGGGAAGGTAAATACGCCAATGGCACTCCGACAGCAAATATCAATGGGTTTTTAAATTTCTTTTCTATTGAAGATAGACATATTTTCGAACACGATGCATCCGTCGAGAGAACGTATCACATTTTTCTTCCGCCTGGACCGCTGATCGCAGGTTACGCGGTCGAAGCATGCTGGGAACCGCCGATTAATACTCCAGTAACGGATCCTGTTAACGATTTTCCATATTCAGCCAATCAGCCGGAGGCTTATTCCTTCGAGATTGTCTGGAATGACAATGAACCGATAAAGGGTACCATTTGCTGCAACCTGGGTGCCAGTACAGTTTATGAAGGCCGTGCGACAATAAGCACGTGGTATACCGAACCACCTGACTTATTTACCAGGTGGGTAGGTTGCTATCATGAACTTACTTATATGCCTAGCACAACAACAGCACCTTGCGATAATCCTCCGGGGCATCCCGAATGGCGATGCATTGGGAGTATGCATCTGGGAGATTTCCCAAATGGCACATATCAATTGATGGGTTATGAGTTTCACAAATATGACCTTGACGATTTCACCATTCTGAATCCGACATATGACCTTATTGAAGTCATTGTCGACATCGATTAACACAAAATAAATTCGAAGACAGGAGGATGGAATTGTGACTCGATGCTCAATTAATTTCGTTTTTGTCTTCTGTATTGTCGCAGTATTAACGGCGTGTTCGTCAAATAACCCAATCACAAATGATCAAGAGCAAATCGAAAAGCAAGTTCAGTGGTATGGTGACGCAATCGAAGTATTTTCAGGTGATATGCCTTTTTACGATGCGGACATCAGCGCCATCATCCAGGGTCCTGGTAATGCTTTTATAGACCAGGATGTTGTCTGGGAATGGGACGGTCATACTTTCAGTGTTGCGGTTGCTCTTGAAGAGATTCCTCAGAGTAATGAACGCACAATCAGTTACCGGTTTCTGGGTGACTGTCAGCTGGATGCCATCACAAGCGTTATTTTACAGGTGCCGAACGTTCAGGGAGAAATTAATTTTGCCCGTGTTGCAGCCTGCTTCTTCGTCGATTTGAATTTTCCTGAGGAGACGGATCATACATTTGTCGAAGTGGTCATTGTCTACCAGATTGAAGTCAATAATGATCGCGACATCGAAATGATTCGAATGGGATTTGATCCCGATGATTTTGTTCTGGACGGAAACACCATACCGGTTACAGAACCCGTATGGACATCAGACCCGTATGAAATATTCGATGGGGTTGGTGCGGATCAAATAATGCCCGATGTGGCGTACGACCCAAGAAGCGACCTTGTAGACATTAGTGGAGGTAATATTTACATAGTTTTCACACGCTATGTCGATCCATTTAATGCTAAAATATTTGGTGTTGAGTTGCCGAGAGCGAATCCAGATGGTGATCCGCCATTAAACGTACAAGGAACTTTATTCCTTGAACCATTGTTTGAACAGCCGGTACCTTTTCAGATACAAACATACCATCTGAACGGTTTTCACCCGAGAATGGACATTGGTTTCCTGAGTTTCCCTGATGAGGAAATAGGCTTGTCGGAATGGAAAGCAGGAATCGCATATACGGGTGATGATGAAAGATACCATCCGCGTGTTATCATGTTCCAGTTACCTCCAAATGATCCTGAACTTGCAGACAACGGGATAGGATTCGGTCCTTTTGTGCACAATGCTGGCGGCATGCCTACGATCGATATCGGTCCGTTCGGCACTAATTATGCAGCAGTAGCGTGGAGTCAATCCCGGTCGGAATCATGGAATGATGTGACAGTAGCATTATGGGATACTATGTTGAATTTTTACATGCTGCATCCCAACAGTGGTGTCATGTCATCGGCCAGCCCTTCTGTATCGATCCACAACCGCCAGCCGGCGTCTGACATTTATCAAACCAGCGTTGCATTCTTATCATCTCCTAACTGCAATTCTCAATCATGGCAAGCCAGAGCAATGTTGTTGGAATACGACTCAGACCTTGATTTATTTACGCCGCATCTTCCAACCAATCTTACGCCTATTAACTTTTTTGGTGAATTCGATTCCGGTTCCCAGTACACGAACTGGTACGGACTGAGTTCATCCATCACTGCTTACGACAACATGTTCTGGGCTCTCTGGTCAAGCATCGACCAACCCGCTGGACAAACCGCTTTAACGCAAGTTCATGGCGTGTATGGATTTACAGATCCGTAGAGGGTGGAATTTTCTGGTCTTAAGCTCAAGAATGCACATACTCGATTAAACACTGCCCATTAAATTCGGGCAGTTTTTCCTTAATATATAACCACTATATCGCACGACGCTGTTGTTGCTGTTTGATGGTTTACTATGTTATCTCCGGCTCTACAGTGGATACTTCCAAAGCTTCCGGCTCTTCCGCAGTCTGAAGAAAGTACGGCTGTGTGTATGTCACCGGATCGTTGAAGCTCGCGTACGCGACCTCGGTTACCTCACCAGCACTGTAACGATTCAGGCTAACGTGTTTCAGGTCGGGAAGAACACCGAGGACGATGTAAAATTCATCCCCACCCATCGATGCCATCGCCATGATCTTCCCTGACTGCCCGGTATCAACCGGATTCCAGACCTCGGCAACATCCCTGGAGTAAGCACCGTAGGACCACAGCACACTGGAGATGATGTTGCCCTCTTCGTCAACTTCATCCGTGGCAACGTAAATCATGTCATCGAATCTGCTCAGCGGACGCAGATCGCCGGGTATCTGGTCAAGGCTCATCGTTCTTTGCGTGATCAGCGCACCGACCGAGTCGAAAAGCATCCATCCATGATCCTCGCGGTTAACCACTACGTTTTCCTCGAGAAAGAAAAGACTGAGAACGTCCGGAAATTCAGCACCCAATACTCGTCCGTGATAGATCCTCATCTTCCTGGTGGGTGAATTATCGATAGTTATTGCGTTCGCCTGGCCCGGTCGATCCACGTAGAATGCGAACCATCCGGTGCTGGTGAGCGGATACAATTTTTCGACCTCATCCGCCACGAGCTGCGGACCGTACATTGGTTCTTCCATGTCGAGATACTGGATCATGATGTTTCTTGACGGCGGAACTGAATGTCCGAAGGCGTATATCGCCCTATCAAACGGATCGACACCAAATGCGTCGTTCCAGCCGCTCATTTCGAAGTTCGGGACCGGCTCGAAGGCTCCTGTCTCAATATTTAGATCCACCCACTGGAGTTTCCCTTCCCTGAACACGAGAATTCCGTCTGCCCACGTCGAAAGCACCTGCTCCGTCGAGCCAAAGTAACTACCGGGACGGTCCGGGATGTGGCGGATGTGCACAGTGTCACCAGTGATGATCGTCCATGTCGCTGGTTCGATCCCCTCAACGTCGTGAACCACGATAGTCGGGATTGCAGGCCCGGGTTGCGGACATCCGGTCAGTACTACCGCACAAAGGATAATGGCAGCTGTTAAAACCATGGATATCGGGATTACTCTCATCCTTTGTACCTCATACAAGTGATATATGTCGTTCGAGGTGAGACGGGAACTCCTCACCGTGTATGAAGGCCTGGACTTCCTTGTTATTGCTTGCCTGGATCTCCCCGGGAGTCCCGAGAGCAATGATTTTTCCGTCCAGAAGTACACCCACACGGTCGGAGATGCGGAAAACACTCTCCATGTCGTGACTGATTACAAGACTGGTGGCTTCGTAGCTGTCGCGGGTTTTCAGAATCAGCCTGTTAATGTTATTCGTGATGACCGGATCAAGCCCCGTAGTAGGCTCGTCGTATAAAATTATCCTGGGATTTTCCGCAAGCGCCCTGGCCAGGCCGACCCTTTTCTGCATTCCACCCGACAGCTCCGACGGCATCAGCTTCCCGGTGCCCTGCATGTCGACATCAGCGAGTTTGTCTGCGACTATTCCCCTGATTTTGGATCTCGGTACATTCTTTCTCTGGCGAACCGGGAAAGCAATGTTATCGTACACGGAAAGGCTGTCGAACAACGCCGCATGCTGGAAAACCATTCCGAGCTTCATCCTGACCTTCCGCATCCTCCGTTCGCTGAAGTGAGTTATGTCCTCGCCGTCGATAAAAATTTTTCCGGAGAATGGCTTGAGGAACCCGATCACGAGCTTCAGGAGAGTTGATTTACCGCTTCCGGACAACCCTATCACGGTAAAAATCTCCTTATGTTTGACCGACAGACTGATTCCGTCAAGAACGATCGTGTCACCGTAACCGGCTACTATATCGATCAACTCAATCGCCGGGCCATCGTAAGGTATATCTTTTGCCTTCTTTGCCATGCAGTATGATTATATCGACACTGGTTAACTGCCGCAAACACGGGACCGATAAATTCATTTTTTAATCAATGGCAAATTAGATAATATGCTATACTGTTGCCACTCGCAGACTTGTTCCGAACAACGGTTCGTTTTTGATAAACCAACAGCGTTGGCAGACTTGTGCCTGCAACACACTTACATTTCAAACAAGGATGGAACTGAAAATGAGATTCAGGACACCCGGTCACCCAGTGTTATTTATCTCGATAATTCTTACCGCTGTCATACTTGGTTGCTCCGGAAGCGGCAATAATGGCATTGTCACGCCGGATCTCAATCCGGGAAATGCATCGACCCATTCAGCGGGTTCTGCCAAGATCCTCTGGGGCATGTGGCATGTAACGATTGATCCCGTCACCATGACTGCCGAGGCAACCCCACTTCGGACCGCTGATTTCACGGCAAATATTACAAATTTCATGCAACCCCCGAGCAGCCCGACCAACATGGTTAGTTTTATCGTCGACGGCTCATCCGATCCCGGTATGGGTTATTTCGTAGTGGATGTAACACTCCGGCACCCGTTCCCGGGCGTCAATAAATACAACGGATTCGACGTAAGGGGTGCACTTTTCTCAGACGGTTCGATAACCGGTGTCCACGATCCATCAGTCCTCTGGCAGGGACCGGATGATACCCACCTTGTAAATGCCGATGGTTACACCCGCTGGTGGAACTGGCCTGAATTTACATCCTACGGATCGATTTTCGGCGCAAACGGCGGTGCGCTGGCACCACCAAACCAGCCCACATCGACCGTGAACGGGTATAAATATTTCGCGGATGACCTCGATCTTGAAGAGGCTATGGTCGATCTCGATCACGGAATGCGCGGATTCTTCACGACCACACCCGGTATAAATCAGCGTCGATACGAAATCCAGTTCAAGATGGCTGGTTCCGATATAGTTTACGACTTCAATTACGCGATCGATGCAAGCTGGGACGAGCCTGATCCAGGCTACGCCCCCGATTATCCTGTAGAGGCTTTCAGCATGAATGCCAACTGCCAGGAAGCGTATCTTGTCGATGTAAATGACGATCAGTCTACTGCATGGTACGTAAGCGGAACCGAAAACGGCGGGGACCTCGTCCTCGGAATCGAGGTTTACGACTGGCAGGGCGGTGCCAATGGTTACGTTCCGGCTGAAGTCGCGGGACTATACGTGGAAGGTGACATCCTGTCCGGTGTAGTCGATGTTCTTTCGTCGGCTGTTATCCTTCCCGGAAGCTCGGTCAATTCTTCAATATACGAGGTCACGATCGGCAGCCTGAACCTGACCGGTTCCGGCGAATTCGAGCTGTTTGGAACCGTTGAAAATACCGCCCCGAACACTTACGAGCCCCAGGTCGCTGGCGGAAGCGGATTTAATTTCCCGTCAGAACCATTGGCGGCCTTTTTCACCTGCATAGTGACTGTCCACGATGTATCACCCGGTGATCCACCTGAAGTTACCAGCATCGATCCCAATTTCGGCCTTCCGGACTGCACACCGGATTTTGTCACGGTCTACGGTTCGAATTTCGAGAGCGGTGCGACATTCAGGCTGGAGAGAGACGGCTTCGCTGACTTCGATGCCGAAAATGTGGTCTGGGTTGACGAATTCACGCTCGAAGGCGACCTGCCATTGGCTGGTGCGGAATCAGGACTCTGGGATGTCATGGTTGAAAACCCGACCGGCCTGACCGGAACTCTCGAGGATGCGTTCGATGTCCTTGACGCAATATACGTTGATGGCGACAACGCCGGCGACCCGTCGATGGACGGCACCATGGCGCACCCGTACGACACTATCCAGGGTGGTATTGACGCGGCATACTCGTCGAACGATGAACCGGTCATTATCGACCAGTCTGCAGTTCCCTACGATCCGTTCAGCTTGCGCAACAACAGCCACGTAATCGGCTGCAACTGGAATGACGGTGTCGGCTGGCCTACTGTCGAGCAGGATGCTCATAACCAGTACGGAAACAATGTGAGTAACGTGACTATTGAAGGCCTGTTCTTCGATCTTTTCATGGATTACGAAATCTACGACTCAGGGCTGGGTGGGAACTATGCAATTGGATTGTATTTCCAACAGGGCGATGGCATTACAATCACCGGCTGCAAATTCTCGGCCGAAGTAACCCGGATAAGAGGAATTGTTGTGAGATTCAGCAGATCGCTAAACGTGGAAATTTCCTATTGTTATTTTAATGAAATTTACCAGGAAGCGATCGAAACCAACTGGCGTGTGCTCTATGTCATCCAGTGCGGTGGAACGAACGGAGTGGAGATCAATCATTGCGAGTTCCACGATATCGGTTACGATGTATGGGACGCAGGCGCGTATGGAACCGGTTTGTATATTATCCGCGTGGGTTATGAGAGTTCTACACCACCACATAACGTGGACCTCCATAATCTGCTCATTTACGATGTGTACAACGCGACCGATTGCATTCGTCCTTCACCCAATCCCGATCCGCAGAACGCAGTCAGTTGTATCAGTCTGAGCAATATTAATTCATGGGACTGGGTCGGCGATTTTAAACTTTACAACATCACGATTGACGACATCCGTCACGCCGACACACCTTCAACGACCACTGTAAACGCCGGGCACGTCAACGGCGGATACTTCGGGATGGTCGGCGGGGACGACATCGTGATGAAAAACAACATCGTGTCGAATATCATCGGGACCGACGACCCGGTAATCTACGGGAACACGTCGTACTACGGATGGTGGATCGACGGATACGTGCAGCCGGGACCGTCGCCGTATCCGATGGACTACTCTGCTGTATACAACGTCTGCTGGCCGGACCTGCCACCGAACGAGAACTGGTCGTCAGGCTGGTACAACGGCTGGTGCAATCAGGTCATGGCCGGGACAGGCTGCATTTACAATTACCAGAATGTCGATCCGCAGTACAGCACCACTCCCGGCGCTACGTTCTACCATCCGCAGAACACTCAATACTCGACTGGTGGCGATGACGGTGGTGAGATGGGCGCGTTCGGAGGTCCCGAAGGCGACTGGTTACCGCCAAGTCAGCTATGAAAATCCTGAAATATATTTGATAGAAAGACCCTCTCGTACTTTTTTTGGGTGTGTCTTTTTTGTTTTCGTGTTGCGCACCTGGAAGTCGTGTGTCAAATAACAGGCTCACTTTATCGCGGGATCTACACGACAGATCTTTTAACAAATTATAAAATATATTACTACGCATCCAGTAATGTGCGTGAAAATCAATTTTGTATCGACTACGTCACGATGGAGGTTACACATCATGTCACAGCGAATTTCAATACTGCTGACGGTAGGTCTATTATTACTTGCGTCTATCAATCT
>JAUWTM010000035.1 GCA_030614715.1 Planctomycetota bacterium | reverse complement strand
CAGTCTTCCGCTCCTGTCTCTCGCGTTCTGGATGGGAGGATTCGACTTTATCCACCTGATCTGGGGATTCCTGATCATCGCGGTGACATCGCTTGTGGTGTCCAGCGCGGGCATCATGCTCTCGACCGTGTTCGCACGGTCGTACCTCGCGACGGGAGTTACATACGGTGTAACCATTGGAGGGATCGCACTTTACTACATTTTCCACGCCATCCTTGCTTCGATCTACTCTACTAATCCGGCCGCGTCATCGTACTTTACCTGGCACACGATGCCGTACTGGCTTTCATACACACTGAATCCGTTCACGATGATGAAATCACTCGACTTTGGCGACACCGGGTTCTATTACCAGGGTTTGTCGATGGCACTTGCGAATCCGATGATCGACGGATTCACGCAGAGCCTGGAAAATATTTCCATTCCCTATGCTGCGCTGCATATACTGATCGCTCTTCTGCTGTCGTGGGTTCTCCTTTTCCTTGCCAGTTACTTCCTGTTTAAAAGCAGTCGTGAGGGACCCAAGTGAGGATTGGACTTTCGTTTGCGGCTGCCGGCAATAAAGGCGGAATTGGCCGCTACGTTAGGCTTCTCGCAAAAGGTCTGCCGAAGTATTTCCCCGAACACGAATACATTGGATACGTCCCCGCTTTCCGTGACTCCGAAACCCGCGACATCCTCAGCGACGAGGGAATCGATGCATGGGAGCTGATCACTATCCCTGCCGGGAATCGATGGATCTTCGAAACGAGCGGTCTGCCTGGGGTCCTTCGTGAAAATCCACCGGATGTATTTCACGGACCCGATTACCTTGCACCGACCGCTCCGTGCCCGGTGTGCGTGACTATCCACGACCTCGCGTTTCAACTTCATCCCGCGGGGATGGCTTTAAAGAGCAGGTTCCTGTTCAGAACGCTCACTCCCGGCAGTGTCAAGCGTGCCGAAAATAAGGGTGTCGTCTTCTGCGACAGCCAATCGACCCTGAACGCCCTCCGTAAAATTAAATGGCTTGGTGAAAATTCCGGACGGGTCGTGCACCTTGCGTGCGAGGATGAATTCAGGGAGCCTGTCGATCCGGAGGAAATTCTGAAATTCATCGACAGCAGGGGTATTCCGGAAAAGTACGCCCTCTACGTTGGCCCGATAGAACAGCGGAAGAACGTCGGTATGCTTGTGGAAGCGTACATGGTCACCATGAAGGTTCTACAGAGGCGCGGAGGACCCGTGCCGCCGCTTGTCGCAGCGGGACCACTCGGTGCAGGCGGGAGTAAGCTGAAAAAACAACTGATCAAGGCAAGCGACCACAATTTCATTTACCTTGGATACCTTCCACGCAACGAACTGCGCGCACTGTACGCCGGATGCACCGTGTTCTGTTATCCGAGCCGTTACGAGGGCTTCGGACTGCCACCACTGGAGGCTATGTCGTTCGGAAAAGCAGTAATTGTCTCAAACGCGACAAGTCTTCCCGAAGTCACTGGCAATGCGGGCATCCAACTCGATCCTGACGACGTTCAAGGCTGGTCGACAGCTCTCCTTTCATGCCTGACAAACGATATTTACCTCAGTGAGCTGGAAGGGAAGTCACTCGAGCAATCCAGGAAATTCTCCATTGAAAAAATGTGCCGGGAAGTCATGGACGGCTACCAATCGACGATCAAACCCAACGAATAATTACATGGCTTTATTAAATGCCTTTTCCGTAACGCAGACTGCCAGTCTGCAGTACCGCAGACAGCCCTGTCTGCGTAATTGTAGTTAAAGGTGACAGGCATCCTTTTTGCTTCAGGCAGCTTGACCTTATGTAAAAGCAGTTATACGCAAAAAGGTGACAGTCCCCTTTAACCCCTTAATCCTACGTAGCGCGGTTGTCCCGACGGCTGTCTTGCGGACGTCCCGTCCGCATTATCATTTCAAACGTGCAATAAATCCCCCATAACGGTAGAATAAATCCGTAAGTTAATGGATGAAGAAACTCCAAAACCGGTCATCAACCCCTCCGACCTCGGCAAGGTCGTCGTTCTCTGCGGCAGTTTCCCCCCGATGCCGT
This sequence comes from Planctomycetota bacterium, assembly GCA_030614715.1. Lineage (GTDB taxonomy): Bacteria > JAJVIF01 > JAJVIF01 > JAPKYR01 > JAPKYR01 > JAUWTM01. Next base: position 26,793 of record JAUWTM010000035.1, on the reverse strand, counting down.
GCGGTGTTGGCGATTCCGCGTACGAACTTGCGCGCGAACTTGCATCAATGGGTGTTGACATCGAAGCGGTCTGCGACGTTCATGCCGACCCGGTCGAACCCGGCGACGGGCCTTTCCCGGTGCATGCTGAGATCGAACACTGGGGTTTCTGGAGGATGAAAAAACTTGTCAGGACAATAGAGAGCCTGGAACCCGACATCCTTCACATCCATTACCCGTCGAAGGCGTACGGCAGTGGTCTTGGAGTCCCGTACCTGCCGATGGTGCTTCGCTCAAGGCGATGGAAGTTCAGGATAGTCGCCACCCTCCACGAGTTTCGTTTGAGTCACCGTCTCCGGCGTCTTGCAAGCTTCACGCTGATCGACCCGTGCAATGCGCTGGTCATGCCGTGTCCGCTCGAACTCGATGCACTCATTCGACGTCACGTTTCGACCGAGGAAAAAATCCACGAGGCGATTCCTGTCGGTCCAGTTGGGCCGTCGCCTGATGACTACACCGATGACCGTAAAAATTCCTTGAGACAGAAGTACCGGAGCGACTGGGGAGTGACAGATGGTCAACCTGTCCTTCTTCACTGGGGTACTCCTTCAAAGTCGAAAGGCCTGGAGGTTCTCTTCAAGGCTCTGAGACTACTCAAGCTCGAAGGTGAAACCCCTCTGCTTGTCATCGCCGGTGATTACAATCCCGGCGAAAATGACTTACATAAAAAACTGACTGGACAGCCGAGAGGTCTCGGTGTTTTCGAGCAGGTGAAGTGGCTGGGTCGACGGTCTTACGACGAACTCGCGGGGATCTTTCTCGGTGCCGATATCGGGGTGTTTCCTTTCCTCGACGGGTTCAGTTTTCGGCGAAGCAGCCTGGTCGGGGTGCTCCGGTGGGGGCTTCCGATTATCACGACCAAACCAGACGGTGTTATCGACGGTCTCGACATGCAGGACAAGGTGAAATTTGTCGCCAGGAACGATCCGAAAGCCCTTGCAACAGCTCTTATTAACATGATGGTCAATCCACGTGCGCTGCAGGTCGCGAGGGATGCTCCGAATCCGATGATGGACCAGTTCCGGTGGCGAAGCATCGCGGAGAGATGGCTCGATGTTTACAGTCGCGTTCTGGAAACGAAATGAAACTGGCAATAGTACATGAATGGTTGACCGCACTCGGCGGCGCGGAGCGATGCCTGAAGGTCTTCACCGAGCTCTGGCCCGACGCGCCGGTTTTCGTTTCCGTTTACAACGAGAACGTGTTCCGTGACTGGTTCCCGCCTGGTAAAGTCCGCACGAGTTTCCTGCAGGGTTGGCCGAATGCGCTTAAGTACTACCGTCATTACCTCCCGTTCATGCCGAAGGCGGTCGAGTCGTACGACCTTCGCGGTTATGACACGGTCCTTTCATCGAGCCACTGCTGCGCGGGCGGTGTAATTCCGGACGACGGTGCCACTCACATTTCCTACTGTTACACACCAATGCGCTACGTCTGGGACCTCAGGGACACGTATGTCGAGCATATGAGTTCCGTCACGAAAGCGGTGTTCCTCAGCCAGGTTCCTCGCCTTCAGCGATGGGACATCATGCGTTCAAAGCGTGTCACTCACTGGCTCCCGATCAGTGAGACCGTCCGCGAGAGAATCCAGCGCATCTACAATCGCGACGGGAAGGTCATCTATCCACCCGTCCGCGACAAGCTCTTCCAGCCGTGCAGACCGGAGGACAAGGACGATTATTACCTCGTCCTCAGCAGGCTGGTCGGTTACAAGCGTCTCGACCTCGCAGTCGCAGCATGTACAAAGTTAAAAAAACAGCTCATCGTTGCAGGGACAGGTGGAGAACTCGATCGCTTGAAAGAAATTGCAGGCGACACGGTTGAATTTATTGGTTTCGTGAGTGAGGAGGACGTGCCTGACCTTATCGCGAAAGCCAGGGCAGTGATGCATCCGTCGCTTGAGGATTTCGGGATCGTCCCGTGCGAGGCAGCGTGTGCGGGAACACCGACAATCGCTTACGGTATCGGCGGCGCATCGGAAACAGTAATCGACAACGTAACCGGTGTCCTTTTCAAAGAACAGACAGTTGAATCCACAGTTGAAGCAATCGAACGCTTCGAAAAAATCTCCTTCGATACATCGGACCTCCGCCGTCAGGGCGAAAAATTCTCCGAGGACAACTTCCGCCAGCAGATCTGGGACGCCGTCAACGGCGCAGTTAACAAAACCTGGTAATCTTACGTAGCGCGGTCGTCCCGACGGCTGTCTAGTGGACGTCCCGTCCGCAAATGTCATGTGCAACCTGTCCATGATTCCGGAGCGCGGCCACCCTTGGCCGCTTCCAAAACTAAATTGACCAATTTATCTACCATGCGGACAAAGGTGTCCGCGCTCCAGGACTCACACGTAGCGTGGTCGTCCCGACGGCTGTCTCGTGGACGTCCCGTCCGCCAGTCTTCGGCTCAGAACCTTTGCTTGATCTTATTTGTCTAATAGTTGACACTGTTTTTTCAGGATGACAGTGCTATGAAAAAATTCGGCTGCACCTTTAAATTGTCACACTGGACCGATGTCTTCGCTCTCATTGTACTTTTGCTATTTGGCATTATGGTTTATCACTATTTCAACCTCGATAACCATTCTCATCCCAGGGAATATGAAGTGAAAGCCAATGTCCATACAATTCAAATCGCGATTGAACGTTACTACACCGATCACAACGAATACCCCCGGTACCTGCTTGGCGGTGATACACAAAGTTGGGGTATCCAGATAGATTTCGCTAACCGCAGCGTTGTGTCGAACGAAATACTAATCGATCCGTTAATTGAACAGGCTTACGTGTGGTCTTATCCTGATAATCCATTCGTAGATCCAGATGACTTTAGTGAAATTATCGCTCGTTCAAATACATACGGACTAACGGATTACGGTACGGGAGATCCCCGCTTTGGTTGGAATGGTAACACTATGGGTAACGGTCTCGAGGATCCGAACTACTTCGCAGGCGGATTGCGACCCGACCCGTGGAACTGGAGTGAAGTAGAAACCCGTCGCACACTCGATCACGGTGACTGGATGAACGTCCCCGGGGAATTCCGGCTGAACTGCACCAGCGCATATTATCAATTCGGCCGCAGAAGACGTCCCGGGTCCGACGATCCTGACGATTCCATCGCAACCTTCTGGCCCGGGAACTTTTTCTATCGCGCTATTGGTGAACAGCTTCCACTGGATCAGGAAGGTGCGCGACTTTTTCCATCGAGTGGTCCCTACGAACATCCACAGCATTACATCCTCGGCGGTTACGGAAGCGAGATGGAGCAGGGATTAGATGTAATCCGTCTGGAGTCCCACACACCCGATGGCGAACCGCTCACATGGCGATATCCCGAATCTTTTCCGGAGGAATGGCTTTACCTTGGATTTGGTTATCCTGATGCAGCAGGCTCACCGTGTGGACTTCCAGCGGTGTTCGGTGGTGGAGATGAGTGGATCGGTCCGGTATTCCCGTTCATCGATGAAGAGGGAGCGATAATCTATGGCGCACCGGACGGTTACAAGGACGGCGTGATAATCGTGTTGAATGATCAGCCCATCGAAACGAATTTTTAGGAGTGGTATGGATAAGAAATAGCACTACCTGCACTTCAAAGTGGTTAATCTAATTCAGTAATCGCAAATAAACCGATGCCGCCCACATGCTTAACGCTAAACAATCAAGTATACAGAAGTGTCGACGCATGTGGGTGTCTCATCTAATGTTACATTTTTAATAAATTGTTGAAAATATTTAATGGACCATAATATGAGACACCCACAAGCACGAATGCTATCAAAGGCTTGGATCGCCTTGAGCTGAGCTTGTTGGCGGCATCGAGAGAATTTTTTGAGTTATTGAAGGGTACGATTATTCGAGAATTGTTAGTTGTGCATCTCCCCGTAAATACAACGGAATCCTCTCCAGCGGTGCATCAACTTCGATTACCTGCCCGCCTTCGACCCTCTCTCCCGACCACACATCGCGCCAGTAAGTTCCCGATGGCAGATACACATCTCTTTTCATTGCACCTTCGTAAAGAACAGGCGCGACAAGGATGTCCGGTCCGAACATGTACTGATCCTCGACCTCCCAGGCTTTTTCGTCCCCGGGGAAATCGAAAAATAACGGACGCATCACCGGTGTTCCGTTCTCGTGCGCGACCCTCATCTGCTCCATGATGTACGGTCGCAGCCTCTCCCGCATGAAAAGATATTCCTTGATTATTCCGTACGCATCCTCACCGAACGACCATACCTCGTTGGGCTGACCCGACGTATCCTCCCACGGTTCCCTGTTCCCGTGCAGCCTGAACAGCGGGCAGAATGTGCCGTACTGGAACCATCGCACAATCAGCTCGCGGAATGTCGGATCGTCATTTTTTCCACCGATGAATCCGCCGATATCGGTCGTCCACCACGGTATCCCGCTCAGTCCGATATTCAGTCCCGCTCGAACCTGCTCCCTCAGCGATTCAAAAGTCGAGTAGATGTCCCCCGACCAGGCAGCTGCCCCGAACCTCTGCGCTCCAGCCCATGTCGAACGGCAGAGGTTGATCACGTCGGTCTCTCCCTCTGATTTCATGCCGTCGTGAAACGCCTTCGCCGCGTACCACGGATACAGGCACCCGACCTCGAGCCCGTTCCCGATATGAAACCGAACGTGATCGAAGTCCACCGGGTACATTTCCGGTTCGCACGCATCGAGCCAGAACACCTTTATCCCGTGCCTGTAGTATCCGTCTCGAATTTTCTCCCAGACAAATTTTGCTGATTCCGGATTCGTCGGATCGTAGAAATGCTGGTAGTCATAGTCTCCCTGACGTTTATCCGGCATGTCGAACAATACCGGGATCCCACGCTCTGTCTGGAGTAGAAGTCCACGTTCCTTCATTGCTTTGAAGTTCTCAGAGTTTGGATTTACAGTCGGCCAGATCGACACCATGACCTTGATGCCCATCTCGTCGAGTTCCTCCACCATCCCGGACGGGTCGGGCCATTCGGACTCGTCAAAGCACCAGTTACCCATGTTCGTCCAGTGAAAAAAATCGATCACAATTACCGACATCGGTAACCCGCGATCCCTGTGCTCACGCGCAACTGACAACAACTCGTCCTGCGTTTTATACCTGCACTTGCACTGCCAGAATCCCGACGCGAATTCGGGAAGCATCGGAGCGTGCCCTGTCGCGTCGACATAATGCTCAATAATCTCTGCAGGGGAATCACCGGCAGTTATCCAGTAATCGATCTGCCTCGACGCCTCCGCGATCCATTTTGTCCCGTTATTTGCGAACTCGGCTCGACCGATGGCGGGATTGTTCCAGAGAAATCCATAGCCCTTGTTCGAAAGCGCGAACGGGATAGCTATCTCCGTGTTTCTCTGCTCAAGCGGGATCACGCATCCCTTCTGGTTTAAGTAACCGTGACGGTGCTGCCCCATTCCGTAGATTTTTTCACCGTCGTTCGGAAGAAACCTCGCTGTAATTTTATAGAGGTCGGACTTCAGCGACTTGTACTCGCGACCCTCGGGAATAAGGATAAAAATTTCAGGTTCTTCCAGAAAAACATCGTCGGACTTTGCGTTTACAAATTGAATCCTGCCGTCATTTGAAACTGCCGCCTTTATTTTCCCGTTCACTATCTCTGCTGATTCATCGCCAACATTAATCTCAACTTTTACCTCGGCAGCCTCGATGAGTGCCCAGTCATTGTCAGTAATTTCGGCGTTCTTCGTAGCCCTGATGCGCAGGCTGTCGATTCCCCACGGCTCTATCTGCAACGTCTCGTGGTTGCTCTTCCAGATGAGTTTGTTATCTGCTGATATAAAAGCGCTCATCAACAGTCCTCCAGGGAGGGGTAATTATTCGAAGAAATATCCGACGCTTTCAAGTGCTTCGAGTTGCTCGGGTGACAGTGATGCCGCATGTGCCCTGAGGCTTTCCGGGACACTCCAGAGATACGCACCACGTGAATCCTCGCGCGTGTAGTCCGGGAAACTGAACGCAATCACCGGATCATCGATCGTCAGATCCAGATCGTCACCTTCGGGGGACGGCTGTTCATCGCTGTAAAGCTCGTAAAGGCTGACAAGGTCCATCCCGGACGCGCCCAGCCTGATTCCCGACATTGCCGAGGTCTCCCCGACTGTACCGCTGAATGTCACAGGTGATGTCTCCGGGTTTGTTTTAAAACGTATCTCGACAGTGTCCAGCGGTGCCAGTACGAGATTGACATTGATCGTGCCTGGATTTTCAACCCTCAGGTCACCGGTTCCATTGAAAATCTGCCCGACCAGCTCCGCGTCCGCTATCGCACCTGTTGAGCTGATTGTCAGATCCACGGTCAGCGGCAATTCCGGACCCGCGAGTAGCCTGAGGTGCCATCCGGACTGTGTTTCGCTCACGTACTGCTCCATTATCGCGCCAAGCTCAGCAAGGACTTCAGGTTCTTCAACGGAAATATCTTCAGTCTCGCCGGGGTCACGCACAAGATCGTAGAGCTCCTCTGCACCGGTCGGAATAGTCAGGATGTACTTGTGGGTGTCCGTTGTGATCGATTTGATCTCGGGTCCCCAGAGTGTCGATTCCGAAATGACCCATCTGTCCGGGTCAGGTACACCACCGTTCAATACTGGAAGCAGCGATTGACCCGCGTAGTCGTTCCCGGACTCAAATCCGAACAGCTCGAGGATCGTGGGATAGATATCGACAGTTCCGACAAGGCCGTTCACGGTCCGCGATGCGGTCTGTTCTGGAAGTTTGATGAATAACGGTACGTGTAACTGCTCCTCGTACTGCGAATGACCGTGCTCCCACCGTCCGTGCTCTCCGAACTCCTCCCCGTGATCCGAAAATACGATCAGCAGCGTATCCTCGAGCATCCCTTCCTGCTCGTACCAGTCGAAAAACTCACCAAGCGCCTCGTCCATCCCCGCGATATCAGCATCGTACAGGTTCTCGCACTGAATCCGGTCCTCTTCGGAAAAATCGGCCCATACGCCCGGATCGGTGTGATTCTGCGTAACAAGGCCTCCGGGAAGGTCCCAGTTCAGGCCGTACTCTCCGTCGTAATCCGGATCGCGAAATTCGTCCGCCCAGCCTTCGGGCGGCGTGTACGGAATGTGCGGATCGAACAAGTGCAGGAACATGAAAAAGTCCTGGTCGAAATGGTATTCGATCCAGTTTCTCGCCTGCGTTAAACCCTCCACTGCGGGATGATCGTGAACCTCCCACTGGTAATCCATTCCCTGGAAGAATCCTGCCTCCTGCAGGTGCGGTATGTTGACGATTCCGCAGGTCGCGAAGTTATTCCGGGCGAAAATCTCGGCAAGCATGTCCTCGTTGTCCGAAAGCCCTCGATTCCTGCGGTCTGCGCCCGTCACTCCCGGCAGACGCCCGGACATCACTGCGGCAAATGACGGCAGCGTCCACGGTGACGGCGAATGTGCGTCCATGAAAATTGTCGACCTGCGTGAAAGCCGATCGAGATTCGGGGTTGTGTCGCGGTCGTAGCCCATCCAGCCGCAGTGACCACCTGCAAGGGTGTCGATTCCGAGCAGGATCACTCGACGTGGTGTCTCTCTCGATATGAGAATCTCCGGGTGCCCCCAGTACGGCAGCTTTGTACCGACAACGATGCCCTCAACCATGAATGTCAGTTCGACATCGTCGCCGGCGTACGGTGCAAGGTTGATATTGATCGGTGTCCACGTTGCGGCGTCGCGCGGCAATTCGACATCGAATACCTTCTGACCGTTCGCCAGCAACGTGAACAAGACTCCCTCCGGAGGTTCTCCCGTTTGAGGCCCGTAACGGTTGATCGGGGGAATTATGCCCATCACGCTGAAAAGATATATCGGGGCTTCGCCTATCCCAAGATGTGCTGAAAGCCTTGCATTTTCCGGGATATCCCCCCGCCAGGTGAAACTGCCGGTCGACCGCGACGCAATCGATCTCACGACCGTGTCCGCTATTTTACAGTTGTCGATTCGTACCTCTTCACCATCGACTGGTACACCATCTGAGTCGATCACCTCGAGGTTACCCGGTGTGTCGACAAGGAATATCGGTCCGGGGCCGTCGCTGGACTCGCGAAGGTCGGGTACTTCGATGGGTGGTTTGCATCCGGGGTGGATGAAAATCAGTAAAATTACCAGTGCATACAAATACCGCATGGGAGCTATTATAGCAGGGATGATCAGCGTAGTTTTACACTACTGCACACTCAACGATTCAATCTGTTTAAGATCAAAATATAGGTAGTGGGTCAGTTTGATTTTTTAGATCATCCATGCATAGATATTAATCCCTCTAATATGCTAATATTTGAGTGCGACAAGTAACGACTATTGTGACCTCTGATCTGTAAACTGGCCAAGCTCATAATTGAGCAAGTGCTGTCCTTCACCGTAGGAAACTTGTCGCAAAGAATCCTCTGGGCGGTACTTGATTCAACCCTTGTGGATAGGAGTTAGCATAATGAGAATTATCGCAATCTTGGCAATAATCGCAATTATGTTCATTGGGTGCGATATCCAGAGCACCACAGAACCTGATTACATTCCGCTATATAAGGTCGGACCATACAAATATGACGATGCTGACAGGATGTGGAATTACTGTTCGTATCCTGAATCGGAACCATCGCGAGATTTATGCGGTATTTGTCATATTATTTATTAAGGCAGGTTTGGAGGAGGATGAAGGATGGCTGACAATTCCAAAGAGGTTAAAACCACGAGAAGTTTATTTGGAAAGTTATTATTATACTTTATTCTTCCCGCGCTTCTTTTATTTGGTCCATACTCGATGGTCATGTATCTAAGCTCATCCATGACATCCGGTCAGAGCATTGAAGCGCCTAGCGAGAGTGTTGACATACCTATATGGAACATGGATGAGCCTGGATGGAGCATGGAAGCGTCCGAATCGAGTATTGAAACACCAGTATCAAATTTTGAACCAATTGGACAGAGTAATTCAAGGCAATCTAACGAAAACCTACGAAGGGGTCAAATGGTTGATTTGTGCGGATCGTGTGAGCTTTTATATGAGGTTCCTATCAGGGCACCATTGGAAGTGCGTCATAGAATCGGGGTAGTATCTGGCAACCGAGAGGCAATGATTTTAATGGAGCCAGTATACTTGGATGATATTAGTATGTGGTTCGTCAAAGTCGATCTTGGATACAACAATATATTCGGATGGGTTCCCATCTCGTGTATCAATCAAGATTGCTGACGACAGAATTTAATAATTAGGATGCAAATGCAAAGATTCACCAGCCTGACAAACGCCTTTTCTAAAGAGGTTGAAAATCTTAGTCATGCCGTGTCGCTTCACTTCATGCATTACAACTTTGCGAGGATTCACAAGACACTGAGAGTCAGTCCCGCGATGGAAGCTGGAATAGATGGCCATCTGTGGACCTTGGAGGAATTCGCGGATTTAGCATAAAAAATTGTAGTAACAGAAGTAATAACTTTGTCATTTTTAAGCCTTGATTTCACTTGTTTAACGTAGTTCCATATGCTAATTTTAGTGCAAATTTACTGTGTACAATACTGAAGGAAGGAGGGCGGGGTATATGACATCAGGATCAACAGGCAATAAATGCCAGCAATCAGGGATTTATGCTCCTAACTGTGGCTGCAAGGAAATCGCCTTGAGTAAAGACGATACATTTCCCCCATGCCCCACACATGGCGCTGTCACGTACACACTAGTACGTCCTACGCGCTAATTAGGGGAGATTGGAAGCATCGCCCGGAATTCTTCTCACAGTATTCGGCGATTGATTCCACGCTATATCCCAATAAGAGGCCGAGAATTCGGTCTCTTTGCTTTTGAGGGATATTTTCTGATGAAGCCCATTGAAGTAAATCTATAGCCCATGATTTCCTAGCATATCCATAAATGGCTAATCCATCCTGCTTATCTATGACGAATGGAATAGCCTCGGCCGGAGCAAGCGTTTCTACTTTGGTTGCTACTAAAAGCATTGCGTCCGGGTTAGCTTTGAATTGCCCGATTATGGCGATTGACCTTACGCCCCTTGAAATCAGATCAGCATGTTCGCGAATTACTTCATCTGAAGCGCATCCGTATTTGTCTAATATGTTGCCCATTTGATAACCAAAGAAAATTTTCTCTCTAATAATATCCCTTGTCAAGTCACGGCTTTACCGGATAATATTTCAAACTGACCCGCTAACAAAACAACATTCCCTATTGCAAAATTCTGAAAAATCATTATTATAGATCGATTGCTGCCCTTTCAAGGGCGGAGGTTTTATTATGGATATTCTCAAGGTAACTGTTGAACCACGGGAAGAGATTGGCACTCGCGCTGTACGGAAACTCAGAAGCGATGGTTTCATCCCTGCCAACATCTAATCTCACGGTCAACCGGCAAAGAACATCAAGCTGGAATCAAACAAGTGGGAACGTCACATCAACGCGTCCCTGAACCTGGTGAACATCGAGTTCCCCGATGGTGAAAGCCAGATTGCCGCTGTACGTGAGATCCAGCGCGACCCGATGACACAGTCCATCAACCATATCGACTTCCTCGGTGTCAGCATGGATGAGATGATTGAATTTAACGTCTCTATCGACTACCAGGGTTCTGCAATCGGTGCGGTGGAAGGCGGAGTGTTCACGATCTCCTCAGAGATGGTGGCCGTCAAGTGCAACCCGATTTATGTTCCCGACAGTATCGCGGTCGATATTACCGAGCTTAATATCGGTGACTCCATCTCCGCCGGCCAGCTTACACTGCCGGAGAATGTGGAACTCTCAAGCGATCCCGCAATGACCCTTGCCAGCGTTACGGCTATCAGGGTTGTTGAGGAAGATAAGCCTGAAGAGCCTGTCGAGGGTGAAGAGCTTGCTGAGGGTGAAGAGCCTGCCGAGGGCGAGGAAGCCAAGCCTGAAGATACTGACGATAAGCAGGCCGGCGATAAAAAGCAGCCCTGGGATAAAAAACAGCCCTGGGATAAAAAGCACTCTACGGATAAAAAGTGATCATTTCGTTCGACTCGCGCAGGCGAGAAACGAGATACTATAATAAAGCAGTTGCGCAAACGAGTCGGAGGCGACAATAAGTATCAGGACCGAGTACCTGAATCCCGTACACCCCCCCCGGTTTGAAATTCCGGGGCTCTCGTCGTTTCCAATCGCAATCCAGTCCAAAAAGACATATCGAGCGGTCAATGATGGCTGACAACCATTCAAATGATGAACTTGGGGGCATCGACAAGCTTGTCGTCGGCCTTGGTAATCCCGGCAGCGAGTTCACCGGCACACGTCACAACCTCGGATGGCGTGCCCTAGACGCATTCCTGAAACTGCAGGAAGTGAAAAAGGAATTCAAACCGCTTAAAAAATGCCGTGTCCAGGTGGTTACGGTTGGAGACCATATCGACGTGCTGCTTGTCCGACCGACCACGTACATGAACCTTTCCGGGACGGCACTAATGCCCATTCTCGACAGGACCGGGCTTGAGTGCGAGGACGTGCTGGTTGTCCACGACGACATGGACCTGGACGAGGGCCGTGCAAAAATGCGTTACGGTGGCGGCGCTGCGGGACATAAGGGTGTCCTGAACCTCATCGAGCATTGTGGACCGGACTTTACCAGGATAAAAATCGGCATCGGTGTGCATCCGGAAGACTTCGACGGTGACGGAGCGGACTGGGTGCTCGAGAAAATCGATCCTGAAACGGACGCCATTTTCGATGAGATCATGCCGACAATTGCCGAGGGCATACTTCGATGGGTGCTCGACGGGACTACGAAGGCTACAACATGGTTCAACACCGAGTTGAGAGCGCCTGCCGACGAGCCGTCCGAAGATGGTGAACCTCTAGATGGTGATGAAACGCCTGGGGAGGTTACGGACCTGCCGGATGAGCAGTGAGAGTAAAATCTTAATCGACGGTCTCAATAATCACCCGGCAATCTCCGATCTGCTGGGAACAGTCGACGATCGTCCTGAGAGGATCGCGTGTAGTGGCGTGCGAAATTCTCTCGCGGGTATTCTCGCTGCACTTATTCACGTCAGGCGTGATAACAAACCCACACTCGTGGTAGCTCCCGATCCACAGCGCGCCCGTGAAATTTTCAACGATGCCTCACTCATGATGGATCTCCTTGAGCGGGACCGTGAAGAGGAAGTATTTATCTTCGAGGAATTGAACCTGCTCGCACAGGATTTCCTGACACTTGGTGAGCTCGATGTTATCTTCTACCGATACCGTGTCCTCGAAAAATTATCGACCGATATGCCCGTGCTCGTTGTCGCAAGCCGCCAGGCTCTTGGTATACCGCTGGTCGCTCCGGCACGGTACCGCGAAAAACTGATACACGTTAAAACAGGCGACGCGATCGATAAGGGCAGGTTCCTCAGAAGCCTATTCGATAATGGCTACCGGCTCGTCAGCCGTGTACGTGAAGTCGGACAGGTCGCGGGAAGGGGGGGGATCATCGATGTTTATCCTCCCGGACGGAAACGTCCCGTGCGTATCGACCTGTTCGGTGATGAAGTGGAAAGCCTACGCGAATTCGATCCCGAAACCCAGAGGTCGCTCGGTGAGACCGACGCGATCCGCCTGAGCCCCTGTTTCGAGGCGGAACTGCTTCGTAACCAGGACCCTGAGGCACTGTTCGATGTCGAGGGTGAGCTTCGCGACCCGGGCAGCGTCTATGATGACCCCGTTCGGTTCAGGGAGTTCTCACAGGAGGAAAAGGACGAGTTCCAGGCACGCGGTTATTCGTATTTTGACAAGGCAGGCATCTGGGATTACCTCCCCCGGGAGAGCCTTGTCATAGTGGATGCTCCCGGACGGACTCTTTCAAGAGATACAGCCATGCAGCTGCCACGGGGCAAGGGAGGCGACGGCCTTCAGCTTCCGGTCCACGACGGACTGGTGCATACGGTCGAGGATATCTCCCACGGATTGAGCCTGTTCTCACGTATGGAGTTTCTGTCCGCAACCTGTCCGGTTCCCCAGTCAGATGTTCCTGTCACCGACCTGCACTCGCGTCCGGTCTCCATTAAAACGGGTTCGTTTGACCGGCGTCTCGAACAATATCTCGAAACACTCTCGGGTGAAAATGCTGAGCATGAGTCCACGGGACTTGTCATAATCTCGAGGTCGAGTGAAAGAATCAGGGAGATGCTGGAGGGCGACAGGCCCGGCGTCACAGTTCTGCACGGTGATCTGTCAGGCGGATTCGATGTTTCACCCGGTGGACCGATCATCCTGTCCGATGCCGAATTGTTCCCTGCCAGAAAACGCGGACTCACGAGGGTCAGGGGCAAGGCTCACGCATTCACGAGGGAGGAGCTTCGCGAGGTCCGTCTTGGCGACTACCTTGTCCACGTACATCATGGAATTGGTGTATTCAGGGGAATCGTCCAGCAGAAGGGACCAGACGGCAGCCTTCTCGACTATATACTTCTCGAATACGCTCAGAACGACAAGCTCTACGTCCCCGTTGAGCAACTCGACCAGCTGTACAGGTACACTTCCGCCGAAGGTGGCGCTCCAACGGTCAACAGGTTGGGCACAAGCGACTGGGAACGCCTGAAACGCAAAGTTAAAAAGACAATGGTCCGTATGGCGGAGGACCTGCTCAAGCTTTACAAGTCCAGGGTCCAGATCTCGGGCCATCAGTTCCAGCCGGACACGGTCTGGCAGAGGGAGGTCGAGGACCGCTTCGAATTCCAGGAGACACCCGGACAGCTCCGGAGCCTTGACGAGCTTAAAAAAGACATGGAGTCCCTCCGTCCGATGGACCGCCTGATATGCGCGGAGGTCGGCTACGGCAAAACCGAGCTTGCGGTCAGAGCCGCCCTGAAATGCGTGCTCGAAGGCATGCAGGTTGCGGTTCTCGTACCAACCACGATTCTCGCACAGCAGCATTACCTGACCTTCCAGCGTCGTCTGAAGGACCTTCCGATCAATGTAGGGCTTCTATCGCGCTTCAAGAGCCGCAAGGAACAGAAAGAGACAGTGCTGGAGCTGAAGAGCGGCAAGGTTGATATCATAATCGGGACGCACAGGATCCTCTCCAAGGATGTTGAATTCCACAACCTTGGCCTCCTTATCGTTGACGAGGAGCAGAAATTCGGCGTACGCCACAAGGAAAAAATTAAGTTCCTCAAGCAGTCGGTCGATGTCCTGACTCTGACAGCCACCCCTATTCCGCGAACCCTTTACATGTCGCTGATCGGTCTCCGGGACATCAGCATAATAGATACACCGCCACCCGACCGTCTGCCGATCAGGACCTACGTTAAACGCTACAACCCTCACCTAGTGAAGAGCGCCCTCCAGATGGAGCTGTCCCGAAACGGGCAGGTTTATTTCCTTCACAATAAGGTCGAAAGCATCTGGTCGGTAGCCCGGAGGTTACAGAAACTGGTCCCTGAAGCTCGAATTGCTGTGGCTCACGGGCAGATGGACGAGACCGAGCTTGAGAAAGTGATGATCGAGTTCATGTCGGGTGAACATGATGTACTCGTATGCACAACGATCATTGAAAATGGCCTCGATATCCCGAATGTAAATACGCTAATCGTTGAGGATGCACAGAATTTCGGCCTCGCACAGCTCCACCAGATTCGTGGACGGGTTGGGAGAAGCGGGCTGCAGGCGTACGCTTACTTCCTTTTCCCGATGACAAAACCTTTGTCGGGACTTGCAGCGAAACGGCTTGAAGCCCTGTCCGATTTCAGTCACCTCGGTGCCGGATACGAAATCGCCTGCAGGGACCTCGAATTGAGAGGTGCCGGCAACATACTCGGTCCCGAGCAGCATGGGTTCGTAAGCCAACTCGGTTTCGACCTGTACTCAAGGGTCCTCGCTGAAACGATTGAAGAGGTCAGGGATGGAAGCATAGATTACGATCATATCGGGACCGCGGGTCACCTTGAATGTGCCCTTCGCCTCCCGGTCGATGCTCGAATCCCCGAATCCTACCTGCTCGATCAGACGGAACGCTTCGCCTTGTACAGGAAACTCACCCAGGTCAGGGACGAGGACGGTCTGAAGGCCGTTGAAGAGGAAATGAATGACAGGTTCGGTGTTCCACCTTTGGAAGTCATGAACCTGCTGGAAGTCCTGGGACTCAGACTAAAGGCGATCGAATGCGGTATTGAGTCGATCTCTCTGGACGCACCCAACAAGATAATTCAGGTGGTTTTCCATCACTGGATGTCACGAGACGCCCGTTGGAAACGTATTGGCGATCTCGTCCAGAGGGCAAGGCTTCGACCGACACCCAGGGGATTCCATGTTCCGACAACCGGTGAGCCGGAAAAAGTTATGTCTCAGGTCCGGCATCTCATTAAGGAACTGACCGGTGCATGTCGTCCGATAGCCAGGCCGTTAAGCGGTGGGGTGACCAGGAGCAGGTGACAGCGTCGGGTACTGGAGTAAATGATAAATGGGTTGTATTATACCCGTGCTCATATCAGGAATCCTGCAATCGGATTCCGGTAAACATTGATTAGAGGGATAACAATGAAAATTACAAGGCTTACCTTTACGCTCGGTCTCCTGCTTCTTGTTTCAGGCTTGATACTGGGCTCGGCATGTGTGGAGCCTGTCAGGCCCTACGTGCTTGGTGCTGAATGCGATAATTTCGTGCTCGCCCGTGTCGGTGAAGTGGACATCACCCTTCTGGACCTTCTAGAAAAACCACAGACCTTTTCGCTGATCCAGGAAGGCCTCATCACCAATGAAATAATTCGCCAGGAGGCCGCCAGGCGCGGCGTCGATGTCGATATGGACTTTATTCAGGAACAGATCGACAACATGATCGCGGGTTATGGCACTATTGACAACTTCCTCGAGCAGGTTGGATCCGCGATGCCCAGCACTCTTGTTCTGGATGATGTTCGTGATTACTTTGTCATGCAGGAATTAAAGAACCAGATCCTTAACCATGAGTGGGAAACAACCCGTACTCCTATACCAGAGACAGAGATAATGTACCATTGGTCCGAGTCGGAGACGATGTACAAGCAGGTCCTTTCAAACGAAATGGGCATCGATCCCGAGGAAGTCACACTCGAAATAGCCCGTGAAAGAATGAAAGAGGATATTAAGCAGGCATGGATTGGTGAAAACAGCCTGACGTTCTTCCTTGATCTCAGGCTGGCTGTTGATTATGAGTTCTACCTGTTCGATGCGTTGAACGGCAGGGAGCATGTTGTCGTTCCGGAAATTGAAGATGAACATGAAGTAGAGGAAGAGCCAGTTGTCTTAACACCCGAGGAACGTGCGGCACTTGAAGCGGAAGGCACACATATGCCAATTGAGGAATTGATACCAGGTAATAACTAATGAACACACAAAAAATTCTCAGAGATGTAATCATCGTCGTAATCGTCATTGCTGCAGCCTTGGTCGTGCTCAAGACCACCGGTCCGAGCGCCGGACCCGTAGAGAGTGCTCATGGCGAAGGCGGGGCGCATGGTATGGCCGGACAGGGGGGGATGGGGGACGCTCCCCAGATGGATCACGGCCCATCGCTGCAATTGTCCGACGGTGAAGCTATTGTAACTTACGGGGAACATATTATCGGGCGCGACTGGTACGACAACATGGTCGCGAGGACCCAGGTCGAGTACATGTCCGCCGGCCAGGACGAGGAGACAGCACTCGTTACCGCAATGGAAATGAGCCTTATGGACGGCCTTATCGATATCGTTCTCACATCGACCGCTGAGGAGTACGATCTAGCGGTGGATGACGCATTTCTCGACCAGATGGAGCAGGGTTTCTTTGCGTCATTTGAGTCCGCGGAAGAAGCAAACCAGGTCCTTAATGAGATGGGAGTCACGATGGATCGGCTCCACTTGATGTGGACCGAGGACGAGCTCAAGAACAGGATTTACTCCAAGGTTGCCGAACTTAACGAGCTTGATTCGGAATCCCCCGAGGCCGAGCAGGCCTTCAGGGATTTCCTCGAGGAAAAGCTCGTGATGACCGAATGGGTGATCGCGGATCCAGAGATCGAAGCCGTTTACCTGTCATACATCGATTCTGTCATCGCTGGTGAAGATATAGAGGACACTCATTCTGCCGACGATGGTCACGGACATGGTGAAGAAATGATGAATCCCCATGGCGGGATGGATATGGAAGAGGTGCAGGAAGGAACCTGATTAATTGAAATTTTCCATCAATAATTCATATTTCGGACGTTGACTGGACTGCAGCCCTCCCGGGCTGTTACTCCCTCAGGCCGTCTGACCAGGAGAAGAGAGAATCGTGAGTAAAAAATGGATCTACCTGCCGCACGACGGCAGTGCGGAGATGAGGGACCTCCTCGGGGGAAAAGGTGCCAACCTCTGCGAGATGTACAATATGGGACTTCCGATTCCCCCGTTTTTTATTGCGACCACCGAGGGCTGCATCTACTACATGGAAAATGGAAAGATGCCCCCGGGTATCGAGAACCAGGTTCGTAAAGGTCTCGATTTCATCGATAAAACCAAGGGCCAGGAATTCGGGAATCCATCGGATCCATTGCTCCTTTCTGTAAGGTCTGGTGGTAAGTTCAGCATGCCCGGCATGATGGACACCGTGCTCAACCTGTGTTTGAACAGGACTGTTCTCAAGGGCCTGATAAAGGCGTCCGGCAACGAACGGTTCGCTCGCGACTGCTATCGACGCCTGTTCCAGATGTACGGTGAGGTCGTTCTCGATGTCGATAAGGACTTATTCGAGCACGCGCTGACTGCCAAGCGTAGAAAATTCAAGGTTGTAACGGACCCTGAACTCCCGGCAAAGGCATTGATGGAGCTTGGCGATGAGTTCGAGGGATTTATTAATAAATCGGGCAAGCGTATCCCATCGAATCCTTTCGACCAGTTGATGACCGGTATCGAGTCGGTTTACAAGAGCTGGAACACACCCCGCGCGATCGCTTACCGTAACGCGAACCGTATCTCGCATAACCTCGGGACCGCTGTAAACGTCCAGACGATGGTCTTCGGTAACATCAACGAGAATTGCGGTTCGGGAGTCATGTTCACACGAAATGCGTCGACCGGCGAGAAGCGCATTTTCGCGGAATTCCTTTACAACGCCCAGGGTGAGGAGGTCGTAGCCGGTACCCGCAACCCTCTCCACATCGAGGAACTCGAAAAGGATAAGCCTCACCTCTACGGAGAGCTGATCGATCATTCAGACCACCTTGAAAAACGGTACAGGGACATGCAGGACATGGAGTTCACCTTCGAGTACGACAAGCTCTGGGTACTCCAGACCCGTAACGGCAAGCGTACAGGTCCCGCTGCAGTCCGTATCGCTTCCGACATGGTCAAAGAGAAGCTCATCACGCGCGAGGAAGCGTTAATGCAGGTCGATCCCGATCTTCTCGTCCAGTGTCTGCTTCCCACGATCAAGGCAGGGCAGAAATTCGATGACAAAATTGTCGGGAGTGGACTCAACGCCAGCCCCGGTGCCGCCGTTGGTAAGGTTGTCTTCTCGACCGGGAGAGTTCTGGAGTTAATCGAACAGGCAAAGGCTAAAAAGCAGCCGGCTCCGAACATGATCCTGGTCAGGAACGAGACAAATCCCGATGACTTCCCCGGCATGCTCGCAAGCGACGGCATCCTGACAAGTCAGGGCGGCATGACCAGCCACGCGGCTGTCGTTGCCCGTCAGATGGGCAAGCCGTGTGTCGCGGGATGCAGGGAAGCTATAGTCGATTCGAAAAAACGCACGCTGAAGATCGGTGGTGTAACTTTTACGGAAGGCGACATTATCACCATTGACGGCAGTATGGGAATCGTAATTAATGCCAGGCTCGAACTGGTCAGATCACCTGAGCCCGGAAAATATTTTACCAATGTCATGAACTGGGCCGACAAGGTCAAGCGTCTCGGCGTCCGCGCAAATGCAGACACGTACGACGAGGCATTCCTTGCACGAAAACTCGGGGCGAAGGGCATCGGCCTATGCAGGACCGAGCACCAGTTCGGCGGACCACGCAAAATGCTGGTCGCGGAACTTATTATCATCCTGACGGACCCTAATCCGTCGAAAGCCCGGCTCAAGAGGCAGGAAGCACTGGTTAAAAAGCTTCTTAACGCTCAGCGTAAGGACTTCCTGGATGTATTGAAAGCCATGGACGGACTCCCCACCACCATCCGGCTTATCGATCCACCGTTCCATGAATTCCTGCCATCTGATTCGGACCTCGCGAAGCTCCTGAAAGTCGCGAAGTCCAAAGCTGAAAGGGATAAACTCACCCAGATGGGTCAGCTTCGCAGGTCAATCGACGAGGCCAACCCGATGCTCGGTACCCGCGGATGCCGTCTCGGTATCATGTTCCCGATTATCAACGAGACACAGGTACGGGCTGTCTTCGAGGCAGCGTGCATTCTGAAGAAGAAGGGCATGAACCCGAAGCCTGAGATCATGGTCCCGCTGATCATGGACGTTAACGAGCTTCGATACCTCGAGCCGATCGTAAGGAACACTGCCGCTCTCGTGATGAAGGAGCAGGGAGTTAAGGTCAATTACCTGTACGGCACGATGATCGAAATCCCGCGCGCCGCGCTGACTTCCGACGAGGTTGCCGAGGTGGCCGAGTTCTTCAGTTTCGGAACCAATGACCTTACCCAGACAGGTATGGGGCTGTCGCGGGACGACACTGCGAGCCTCATCATGCAGTACGTCAACATGGGTATCCTTCCGGTCGATCCGTTCCAGGTCGTGGACCGAAGGGGTATCGGACGTATGATGAAGATCTGCATCGAGGACGGTCGCAAAACCCGTCCGAAGATCAAGCTTGGCATCTGCGGTGAACACGGCGGCGAGAAGGAGAGCGTTGAATTCTGCCACCAGATCGGACTTGATTACGTAAGCTGTTCGACATATCGCGTCCCCGGTGCCCGTCTCGCAGCCGCCCAGGCTGTCCTGAAGGAGAAGAAATCGAAACCGAAAAGAAGAAGGTCCATAAAGAAGTAGTTATCGGTGTTATCAATATAGCCTTAACGATGTAGTATCCACCGCAGGCGGATGATTATCGGTCACATGATCGTCCCGATCATGCTTTTCTTGAAAACTGTTAAAGGGGACAGGCAACGTTTTTGCTACTGCGAAAGTGGACGCATAAGCAAAACTGGCAGACGCAAAAAAGTGACAGTCCCCTTTAACCTTGAACATTGTTTAAAGACTGAATCGGTCACGTAGCGCGGGCGTCTCGCCGGCTGTCTTGTGGACGTCCCGTCCGCATTCATCAACCGTCAGTAGTCGATCCGGTTGTCAAGGTCATCGTGTCGCCAAATCCGTCCGCCAGTCCCCGATCTTCCTGCAAACCATCTTTATTGTATGCACTTCCTTTTCTAATGTTAAAATACCAACCGATCCATGCTCGTGAGATCTGTTACATATCTTCTTGCATCACTGGTCCTCGTTGTGCTGGTGAGTATCGCAAACACCCGGCTTGGTTGGTCGGTCGATTTTGCATGGATGGTTATCGTTGCCCTCGCATTTGCCCGTCCACCCGAACTCGGGCCAATTGCAGGCCTGACATTCGGGTTGATACTCGACGGACTCACCGGAAGTCTTGGATTCTACACCATCTCCTACGGTGGTTTCGGTGCGATGTTGATGCTTTTGAGAAGAGGTTTTTATTTCGAAGGCTTTCTACCGGCGTGGGTAATGGCTGTTATCGGCTGCGAGGTATTCTGGCTGTTTCTCGTGCTGTTTTCCCGTGCGTTGAACCTGATCGGTGGTGCGACACGCTCAGTCGGCCTCCTTTCGCCATTTCTGATCACGACCCTGGTCTTTTTCCCATTTATATACTGGATCACGAAAAGGATTCTTCCCAGTAAGAGTGAAAAAAGTGGGGCATATCACTACGGCACTACCAGACGAGTCATCGACAGGCTATGAGAGACTTCGGTATAGATCGCGAAGAGGACGCTTTTTACCGTCACCTCCCAAGGGCGGAAAATCTCACTTTCAAGCGTGAGCTTGTCTCGATCGTACCTCTCGTCCTATTTTTTCTCCTGCTGGCAGGAGGCCTTGGCTATCTGGGAATTTTAAATTTCTCAGTTTACCAGGCTCAGGCCGCCCGGAACCGGGTCGCACGGATTCATCTCGACCCGCCGCGAGGTGAGATCGTCGATCGGCATGGGAATCCTCTCGCGGTCAACCATGCAGGCTACGACTGCTACTTCATCACGTCCGATGAACTTGAACAGGACCTTCTGGACCTGCAGACCCTTTGCGATTATCTTGGCATGAGTACGGAGCAGCTTGAGAATGTGCTGGAGAGCCGACGCGAAGCCGGCAGCCAGAGGAGCCTCGCAAGCGAGCTGTGGGCTGCTGGACGCGGTTCGCTGGGTGCCCGCAGCATCCTTGTCAAGCGGGACCTCAACCAGGTCGAGGTTACCGGTATCCTTGAAAGGCGGACGACTTACCCAAGCACTTACCTCGAACGTGCTTACCGAAGGAGTTATCCTGCGGGCGCAAGCACAGCGCAGCTTATCGGATATGTCGGCCCGATTTCGGAATCGGAACTGGATCAATGGGAAACACTCGGATACCGCATCTCCAATATCGTTGGCAAGGCAGGCCTCGAACGTCAATACGACAATATTCTCCGCGGACGGTCCGGCGAAAGGCTGGTAGCGGTGGATGCCAGGGGACACATCATCGGCGATGCCGAGATGGTTCCGGCCGTCGTCCCGGATAACGGGGCCGTCGTGATCGCCGACGGTGAGGTCCACATTTACGATAGCGAGGAACCGCCCCAGGTGAATGAAGACTGGCAGGTCTTCACCAATCCCGGCGAGATCGTGCAGGTCAACGGGCAGGTGATTATGCGGCCGTCTATCATTCCCCCGACCGGTGGCACGACATTGAGATTGACTATCGATCTGGATATTCAGCGCGATATCGACGATATCCTTGGCGACCATGTCGGTGGGGTGGTGGCTTTGAATCCACGTGACGGATCTATTTTAGCGATGGTCAGCCAGCCGGGTTACGATCCGAACATCTTCGCTCCGGGTGGAACCGATCCCGAGGGCTGGCAGGCAATTCTCGACGATCCAAACTTCCCGCTTTTAAACCGTCCGGTGCAGAACGCCTACGTGCCAGGCAGCGTTTTCAAGATCGTAACTGCTCTCATCGCGGCGGAGGAGGGTTTTACCAACCACACATGGACCTGTGAAGGCTCACTGGAGGTCGGTAACAGGACATTCCGTTGCTGGAACCTTGGTGGTCACGGCACTGTCGACTTTACCGAAGCCATGGCTGAGAGCTGTGATGTCGCGTTCTGGGAGATGGCACAGGAACTCGGGCATGTACGGATACAGGAGATGGCTGAAAGGCTTGGTCTTGGTTCGCAGCTCGGAGTCGATCTTCCCGACGAGCGCAGCGGTTTGATCCCTGATGAGGAATGGAAACTTGGACGCTTTGATGAAAGGTGGTTCACGGGTGACACGATGAACATGGCGATAGGCCAGGGATTCGTCCAGTTGACCATCCTCCAGGTGGCGGAGATGACCGCGATTGCCGCAAACGGAGGTTTTCTGGTTCCTCCACACATCAACCGCCTCCTGACCCCGTCTTCAGGCAACATTGAGCGTCTTGATATCGATCAACAGGACTTAAATGCAGTCCAGCGGGGTCTTCGAAGATGTGTGACGACCGGTACGGGCAGGGGATGTAACCTCGACTGGATTCAAATAGCGGGTAAAACAGGGACTGCCGACGATCCCCCGCGTGAAGATCCGCATTCGTGGTTCACCAGCTTCGCGCCTTACTCCGACCCTGCACTCGTCATCGTCGTGTTCTGTGAGAACGGCGGTCACGGCGATGAAAAAGCCGTTCCGCTTGCACGGCGGATATGGGAGTGCGAATCGGTAAGGGCGTACCTCGAAGAGATGTCCGCAATTTGACCTTTGCCTATATAAATTGGATAATGTTTAACATACTCGCATGAAATTTCTGGAGGGTATCATGTTTCGACTGCATGTCATTCTAACTATATTGCTTGCGGTAACTCTGGCCTTATCGTGCTCGCATACAGCACCGTTAACGGTTCCGGACATTACCGATCCTCAGTCCGTACCAATCTCAACGCATACAGGTTCGAATACTCATCTCTGGGGCATCTGGGATGTTTCAATCGACCCCTCTACCGGGGAAATCGATATAGTCCCACTTCGCGGAATGTCCTTCACTGCAAACATCACGAAGTTCATTGATGCAACTCCCGGATTGCTGGGAATCGGCATGAATTCTGTTGACTCGCAGCCGACATACCTGGACCTCGATTTCGATGTCAGCATCACCCACCCTTTCCCGGGACTAACCCAGTACATCGGTTTCGATGTTCTAGGTGTGTTCCTTGGTGACGGCGATGAAATTTATCCCGGACCTGGCGGTTACGCTGTCGCTGGCGCGGCCAACCAGCAGCTTTTCAATGCCGACGGGTACACACGCTGGTACAACGCGCCTGAATTCGAAACCGCTGGCGATACAATGGCGATAGCAGGTTACTACGAAGGTGCCCTTGCTCCTGCCGGCTACGTTCCAACCGCACAGCTGAATCCATATAAATATTTCAGCGACACGCTTACTGCGCCAGAGGACCCGTTTCACTACCTGACAATTTTTTATCCTGACCGCGGTTCCTTCTGGCCGGGCAGCACTAATTCAAGGAACTACATTGTCAGATTCCCCAAGCCCGGACCGACCCAGTTCCAGTATGCAGTAATCGGTCACTGGGAACCCAACGCATTTGCACCCGATCCACCCATCGATCTTGGAGATTTCCCCTGGTACGCAAATATGGATGAGGCTCCGGTGATCGATGTCAATGATTACAGTGACGCTTTCTATGAAGGACCATCGTTGTTCGGTGGTCACGTGATTCTCGACCTCAAGATATTCGACTGGTCCGCGGAACTTATCAATCCCATGATGGAGGAATACGAGATCTTCTGCTATTCCCCCGCCTGGACAGGTAATGGCAGTATCGATATGACTCCGACAGCTACCAGTCCCTGGTGGTACCAATACACTGTAGATATACCCGTCGATTTACTCGATTCCGCCGACCCGATCGAGATGTGGATCGAGGTTTCATATCCCGCTCTCGATTACACGAATCCCTGGGCTGTACCGAACGATGCAGTCGGTCCGCTCTGCAGCTTCTTCAAATTGGAAGTTCCGGTCAGCACAACAAATCCATACTCGATCGAAGTTGCCCTGCCTAATGGCGGTGAAACTCTGTATATCGGTGAGGATTACGAGATCCTTTGGACAGCTCCCGGCCTTCCGGGCACCGTGACAATCGAGTACTCAAAGGACGACTTCGGCACCGATATAAACATCATCGCGACCGGTGAACCCAATGATAACACTTACATGTGGATTGGCATTCCAAACGATCCCACAATTCACGGCAAAGTGCGTATTACCTCTGAGGACTACCCGTCGGTTTCCGACATGTCCGACAGCTTTTTCGTGATCGAGGAGCAACTGCCGTTCGGCTGGGCACGTACGTGGGGAGGAAGCGATCAAAGATGCTTCGGCATTGCTGTCGATTCTGATGGAAATTCCTACGCGACCGGCTTCTACCGGTCTTTAGCCCCGGCCGACTTCGATCCCGGTCCCGGTGAGGACTGGCACACATCGAATAGTGACGATATCTTCCTTACAAAGTTCGATGACGATGGCGATTTCCAGTGGGCACGCACATGGGGTGACAGCGGCACAGACGAAGGTCACGGGGTTGAAGTGGCGGACGGCTATGTATACGTCACGGGATTCTTCCGCAATACTGCGGATTTCGATACTGGTACGGGCATCGACGATCACTCGGCGAGTGGTAGTGAGGACGTTTTCCTCTCCAAGTTCGATACCGATGGAAATTTCGTCTGGGCGGAGACCTGGGGATCGGCCGAGGTCATGACCTATAGCTATTACCCGTTCTACGGCGACTGCGGAGAGCATGTAGCAGTCGATGGCCTGGGCAAAGTCTATGTCGTCGGAGACCAGGGCACTCCGTTCCTCCGAAGGTTCGCCTCGGACGGAACTCTCGAATGGGATAAATACATCGGCACTACCGACACATTCGACAGGTGTTACGGCCTTGCAGTAACAGCGAGCGGCCAGGTTTACATGAGCGGACGGTTCACTGGCACTGTCGATCTCAACCCTGGCATCGGAGTGGATAACCACACGGCGACCGGCCATGCCGACTCCTTCCTGATCGGCCTCGACGCATCCGGTGCCTACGGATTCGGCCATCACTGGGGTGGTACTGATAAAAATACTGGTTATGCGAACCCACCGTATTACGCAGACTGTTCTTACTCTGTCGGACTGGATGCAAGTGACGATGTATACGTGACCGGAATATTCTACGGTACTACCGATTTCGACCCCGGTGCTGGCACGGTCCAGTATACAACTGTCGACTCAGGCGGTTACGGTGACGGTTTCGTGTCCAAGTTTACCGGTGCCGGCACTTTCGAGTGGGTTCGCGTCTTCCAGGGTGAGCATTTCCAGGAGGGTTTCGGTGTAGATGGAAATGCAAACAACGACGTGTACGTAACTGGACGGTTCTATAACACGGTCGACTTCGATCCCCTCCCGGGTGTTCAAAACCATATCTCGGCTGGTGATTGTGACATTTTCGTCAGCAAGTACGACAGTTCGGGCAACTGGGACTGGACAAGGTCGTTTGGGGCAGGTTCGTATGATATCGGATCCGGTGTCGATTCCAATGCGACCGGAAGCGTCTGGATGTCGGGCTATTACACTGGCATTATTGATTTCGATCCCGGCCCGGGTACCGAAAACCACGGCCTCAACGGTTCGCCGACAAACGTCATCCTGAAACTCCTCGGCAACGGCTTCTGGGAGTGAGAACCTGAGAATCATATGTTTAAAAAACGAAATTTTTTAAAGTCCAATATCTACAATAAATCCATTTGAGTACCTATTTCTGTTGATTCAGTATCATCAACGGATTTTTTTTCGAATACTTTTTTAATTTTATCTTCAATTTCATTTAATGGTTTATTAGGAAGTTTTTTAACAATCCTGATTAATACTTCTTGTGTATCATCCTTTTCATATGCGATCTTTCGACTTAATTCATATGGGATTTCATGAGGATTCTGGGTGGTTTTCAGATTTTGTATAATTTCTTTTGCTTCTGCTTCCTCAAGTCCTGCTTCGGTTGCCAATATTACATGACCTTCGGAACAATCTATTTGTTCTAGAATCCAGCGCTCTGGTGATTTATCTCCGGGTAGAATCATCTTATTAATCTTATGCAACTTAATGTTTGTAGTTTTTTGAGCTTTCTCAAGATATTCGCAAGCTTCATCTTTTGTGACATCACCGTCCCAAGCAATTAATATTTTTTCTTTCAATTTAGTCTTAATATGCCATATTGCTGCTAAAGGCAGTTGAGATTTATCACTGGTTGCGATCACAGATACTCTTCTCCTGACTTCACAACGCAGTGAATTTTCTATTAACAATTTAGATAATGCATCTTCGCAATAAATCATTAGTTCAGCTTCAAATTTCCCAGAGATATAACCCAATGCATACGTAGTAGTTGGTTTGTATAAAGGCTCGTGACTGTCATCAAAATGTTGAATAAGTATTCGTGAATCGGCTGGAACTCTGTCAAGAAACATGCCTGAATGTGTTGATGTAATAATTTGGAGCTTCTTTTTAAGAATAACCTTAAGTAAAACATCAGCT
>JAUWTM010000044.1 GCA_030614715.1 Planctomycetota bacterium | reverse complement strand
GTGGCTGATATCAGCGATCCGAACAGCAGGCACAGGATGATTGACAGGTTCAGTCCCGCCCATTCGCTTGCCATCGCGACCAGCCCGCCGGTTATCATTATCGAGATTGCCACTCCGAACGTCGCGAATATGACAATCGGCACCAGGTTTTTCTTCAGATGGTTGAAGCGCATGTGAATTGCGCCTTCGAACAGGAGCGGCGGCAGGAAGAGGAAGAAAACAAGGTCGTGGCTGAGGCTTACATCCTTTAATACTGGAAGCGCTCCTGCGATCAGTCCAGCGAGAACCAGGACGATCGTATACGGCATCTTCAGGCGCTCTGCGATCACCGCCATGATGAAAATGATGATCAGAAGCCAGACAAACATCTCGATTACAGGTTCGAGGTCCTGAAGGATGCTCCTCGCCACCGGTCCGTCACCGTCTCCGGCACCTTCGGTCATGATTAACCGTTCGGGATGCAATTCTGCAAAGACTATTTCACCGAGTTCAAAATAGATCTCATCGCCAGTACGCTCGTATTCCTCTTCAAGCTCCTGCAGCAGCCTGTCGCTCCAGAGTGACGTGTTGGTCTGCAGGCGCCGCAGCTTCTCCGCATCGTTCGACGCTTCGAGGATAAACAGGAACAGTGTGGAATGGGCCTCCAGCACATACTGAACAGCTTCATCTGTTACCGTGGGCTCTGATGTGCCTGCGCTTGACGGGGTGTCCTGCGCATAGGCCGGAAACAGGTATGTGAGAGCGGCAGTAAGGATCGCCGCGGTGATCGCCGCGATTAAAAGTGTTCTTAAGGGATTCTTTCCTGTTGAGAACGGTCGCATGGGCTGGCATCAAATCTGATTAAGGGATTATAACACCCTGCACGAATTCCGTGAAATTACCCCCTGGTGGATTTTTACTTATTTTACCGGATATAGCGCATTTTGCACTTGGATATTTAACTATAGTAAAGTAAAATATGTAGCATTAGTAAAATTTTTCACAAATGGAGGATACACATGAGATTCAGACACGTGTCAGTCCTTCTCGTATCCATCGCAGTGCTTTCGTTTTTCGGATGTTCGTCCGGTCAGGATGCCAGTTCACCTCTTACTCCCGATCAGGACCTGCAGTTGAACGTACAAACCAATGAAACAGGTCACTATCTCTGGGTTTATGAGACGATCAGCATCGATCCCGAGACGCTCGACTATGATGTAATCCCGGACCGTGCGTCACTCGGTCATTACAACATACTTACATGGCTCGAAAACGGACCGTGCATGGACTGTTTCAGCATTACCGGTATTACCCCTGGCAGTCCCGGAACTTTGAACGTCGACATTGAAATCACACATCCGTTTTCGATCGCTAATCTCACCGGATTCGACGTCCGGGGGATCGCGATGTTTAACGGAAGCCTGACTTTCACTGAAAGCGGGTTGAACCTGCCGGATGCCGGTCTTGGCGACGGTGAGCTTCTTAATGCTGACGGTTACACCACGCTTTACAACCCGACCACTGCCGGCTCGGGTCCAAACGGACTCCAGGGCTATCAACAGGGTAACTTCGCTCCCGGAATTGCACCGTCGGCATTGCTTAACGGTTACAAACGCTACATGACGGATGATCCCGCAAATACGCGCAATGCATTCTATGCAGGCGATGCTGTCGTGGCCACATACGAAATCGACAAACCCGACGGGCCGTTTATTTTCGGCTACGCTGTCGATGCCTGCTGGGCACCACCGGAGACCACGCCGGTAACCGATCCAATGACCGATTTCGGCCCCGACGCCAACTGTCCGGAACCATGGAAGGTCGAGGTTACTGAAACCCCGATCGGCGATGGTCTGACCGATGCAGGTGGATCGACAACTCTGGCAATCGATGTTTACTCGCACGTCGAAGGCCCGTTTACCGTGTACTGCGAAGCTCCCGATCTCTTTACCGGTGAGCTGATGACAACCACTATCGTGAGCACGGGAGTGGATCACACGCGTTATGAGCTGGTTGTTGAGAACCTGCTGCTGGCCAGCTTCGGTGACTACCGTGCGTTGGTGAGCGTAGTAAATGACAACAATCCAATTGTACCTGAATGGATCGACCTGACAGCGTACCAGGTTGTGCCTCTGACGGTTGTCTCATCTGTGCCAATGCCCCCGATCGCAATTGCCATTGCTGATCCCAATCCGCAGTCCGAAGGACTTCCGATTTATTTCACCGACAACGGTTCCTACGATCCGGACGGTGGGAGTATCGTTACCTACGAGTGGGACTGGGATAATGACGGTATTTTCGACGAACAGGGCAGCGTTGCCAGTCACTCATGGCCGCTGGCTGGTGCGTACTTCGTACAGTTCCGTGTCACGGACGATGAAGCCGTGACCGACACCCTCGATGTACCGCTCGAGATTGTGATCCTGTCGGTAAAGGTACCGCCAATTGCAATTGCGACTGCCAATCCGAACCCGCAGGACGAGGGATTGCCTGTGATTTTCGCCGATAACGGTTCGTATGACCCGGACGGTGGAGCGATTACCCTCTTCGAGTGGGACTGGGAAAATGATGGTGTGTTTGACGACACCGGAAGTAACCTTGACCACATCTGGCCCAGTGCAGGTACATACTTCGTGCAGCTCAGGGTCACGGATGATGAAAGTGCAACAGACACACTTGATGTGCCGTTGGAAATTGTAATTAATTCGGTCTCGGTACCACTGACATGGGATGACCAGATGGCTGCAATCCTTCAGGATAACTGCGGTCCCTGCCATACCTCCGGTACGTCGGGTGGGCTCAGCGTTTCGTCATACCAGAACCTGCTCGATTCGGACGTGATGACACCGGGTAATCCTGACGACAGTAGTCTTTACACTGAAATCAAGGACGACACGCACTTTGCATCCCTTACCCCGGGTGATCTCGATCTCCTGTACCAGTGGATTCTTGACGGAGCACCTGAATTCTAAATCTTTACAATATGTTAACTCGAGGTGTGCAGGACTGTACTCGAGGCATACAAATCCCCCCGAGCCATCGGGGGGATTGCTTATTTTCGTGGATACAGCACCAACAACACTGCTATCGAACCCGCTATCAATCCAGCATTTATCCATTCCCGCACTGACAGCCCACGCATCAAAAGACTGATCACGATTACTATTAAGGTCCCAACCGATACAATGAGAATCATGTCGATGATGATCCTGTACCTGGCAGGATCCGATGCCGCACGCCAGATCGTAATTGCAAAAGCTACATTCAGCACTCCGATCAGGTTTGCCGACCATACATCGTATGTATTCACGGGATCGTACTGGGTTATCCCCATTATCGTGACCAGGTACCATTCAGGGTAAATGAGATGTGTGAGCCCCCAGTAGAAGAACAGGATGATCGCAAGCAGCTTCAAAAACGGGGACAGCAGTTTGTGACATTTCACGCTTGAGTTCCCTGTATCGGTCTGGGGCATGGACATTCTCCGTCATGTCTGAGTCCGATTATGATACCATTATCGGGAGTCATGTTTAATCCGTCAATGGAAACCGAGGAGATACGTAATGAGCGGTAATCCCGATTGCATTTTCTGCAGGATTGTGGCTGGTGATATCCCGAGCCAGGTAATCTGGGCCGATGATAAGCACATCGCGTTTCTCGATATTTTTCCCCTTCGCATGGGACAGACAATCGTGATCCCAAAGGAGCACCTCCATTCATCGATCTTCGCTCTTTCGGATGAAGCATACGATGCCCTCACCAAAGCTGCGAAAAAGGTCGCTATGCTTCTGGAGGAGAAGCTGGACGCGGAACGCACGATGGTTGTCGGCGAGGGACTTGAAATTGACCACGTGCACCTGAAGCTGTATCCGCGATTCAGGGATGAGCATGGGCTTGTCCACGGAGGTCCGCCGGCTGATTTCGATAAGCTGTCTGAGCTGGGTGATATTATAAGGGGATAGACGGCTCAACTTCGCTTGTTGACCTCAACCCCGCTGTGATAAACTGCCGTCCACTATCAGGGCGGAACTGGATCGGAAGGTAACCGTATTCATGATCAATAATATCGAGAATGAAAAAGTCAGGCAGAAGGTTGATTCTGAGATCAGCGAAAACGACGCTGTCAGGACCATCTACGAGCTGGTAAACCAGGTAATCAGGCCGTACGGGATCAATCCCGACGCCGGTGGGCTGGAATTTACATCGACTACCGAAATCAGGGGTTTTCCTAATCGGTGTCGAATTAAAATCTGGCAACCCGAGGAAAATAAGCTGATGGCATGGTTCTACAAGCCTAGTGCGGTCCATTTCTCCCGCGACCGTTATTCCCTCGGTGGTGTTGTCTGGGACCTCAGGGAAATTGACCTCGGCAAGGTGCGCGAGGAAGTCGATGAGTGGCTTGCGTGGCTCGATTCAGGGCTTGACCCGGGTACCCGCCCGAGAAACTGGCTGAGCGCGTTCCCGTACGATATACCAAACTGAAACTGACGCTAATTTACCTGTTATAGACCGGCCGCGTGTACATCGCGCGGTCTGGTGTTTTAGATTCTTCACGTAATATAATGTAAAATCCAGCCGGAAGTGAAAGTACTCAAATCGATAGTTACGGAATCATTTACCATCGCGCTCTGGTTCTCACTCCTTATCGCCGGATGGCAGACCGCTCTTGCCGCGACGTCGATGCCCGAACAGCTTGCGTCCCCCATCACCTGGATCCACTTTACGATCTATACGCTTGGCGGTTTCATCGTCCTGGCGCTTATTCTCCTGCTTCCGGGGATTATATTCGGTCTGGTAACAGGCGTATTTTATAAGTTCCGCGAACAATTGACCGTTCGACGGTTCCTCCTGTCAGCGATGATCGGAACCACGATCATCATTACCATCGCATTCATCAGGCCTGCCCTGGTTATGCCGATCTTTTTATCGATTGGCTCGGGCTTCGCCATGTGGGTGCTTATTGCCGGGCTTGTCCTGATGGCGTACCTGTTCGGGACTGCCTTCTCGATGGGCTTCCTCCAGTTGCTTGAATCGACAGGTGACCGCATTCGCTGGAGCCTTCTCTGGGGATGGTGGTTCACACTTGTTACAGTCAGTCCAATAGCAGTCTCACTGTTGGTTCTCAAGGGTGCTCTTCCGGGACCCCTGGTTTACGGGCTGATCGGGCTTATAACACTTGTGCTCCTGTTGGTGCTGTTCAGATTCACACCACGTTTTTACAACTGGATGAACGATGGCGGTCCCGGACGATGGTGGATCGCGACGATTGCCCTGGCTGTAGTTTTTATTGTCACTATCCCATTGCCGGGAGCCGGATTGAAGGGTGTTCCTGTTACTCAGGATTCACCATCGGTTGTACTTATCACGATTGACGCACTCAGGACCGACGCATTGGACTGTTATCCCGAAGGTTCATGCCTCAGGCTTGGTACGCCGAACATCCAGGGGATCGCAGATGAAGGAACACTTTTCGAAAATGCATGGTCGACCGCACCGTGGACCTTACCGAGTGTCGCAAGTTTCCTCTCAGGACTCCCGCCGTCAGCCCACAACGCGATAACACTCGAGCAATCGAACATGCCGTCGGGAGCCACGACAATAGCCGAGGTCCTGGGTGATTCCGGTTATATCACCGCGGGATTTGTAGTGAACAACGTACTTGGACCCGGCACTGGCATCGATCAGGGCTTCGATGTCTACGTCGAGGAGGATTATCTTCTGCGGGGCGGTCGAAAACTACTGTTTCAGCGCCTGTTATACAGGCTGGTCCTGACGTGGCCCGATGTCTTCACTCCGAACGAATATATTTACGAGGATCGCGATGCGGTCCGTCGTGCACGTAACTTTATCAACGACCATTCGGGCGAGAAATTTTTCCTCTGGTTACACCTGCTTGCGCCCCATGCCGTCTATTACCCGCCCCCCGAGTACAGGCAGAGGATCACCGAAGAGTTTGGATTCACGGTCCCGCGGTCAGCCATTATGCAGCAGGCACAGTTGATCACTGGACTCGAGCCTGTTAATCCTGAAACTTACAGCTGGACCCGCGCAATGTACGCGGGTGAGGTCGCGTTTTCCGATGATAACGTGGGCGAAATTATTCAGGAGCTGAATCTTCAGGGAATTTACGATGACTGCCTCGTGATCGTATCCTCCGATCACGGCGAGGAGTTTTACGATCACGACAGGATCGGCCATTCACACACACTGAGTCCCGAGCTGCTTCATATCCCGTTGATTATCCGAAAACCCTACACCATCAGTCCTGGAATAAGAATTGACAATCCGGTCAGCCTTGTCAGTTTACCCGCCACAATTCTCGACCTCGTTAATATCAAACAGGAAGATCTTGATGGCGATGTCTACTTCACCGGGAGGAGCTTCGCTCCCCTGGTACGAGGTGAGGACCTTCCCGATGAACCGGTGTTTGTCGAAGCACCGCTACGGTTCGACATTAACATCGAGGGAATCCGCTTCGGCGACTTTTATTACATCGGTGGTGACGATGCCGTGCTCCATCCGAGGCTGTTCGATCTCAGCACTGATCCCCTGACAAGGTATAACGTGTTCCGCGATCATCCTGAACTGGTCGATGATTACTCGCAGCTGCTCAGGGATTATGCCGACCTTTGCAACACGTATGCTGAAATCATAGGCACGGGCGAAGAGGGCATCGCCATGGATCGATTCAGGTCGCTTGGTTACCTGAACTGATTTTATATTGCCAAAATATTCTAACGCGGTATACTCCACTTCAGGAAACCGGACATGAAAACATTTATTCGTACAGGTTTTATATCCAACGCGATCCTGCTTGTTGCATTCCTCATGCTGTGCATCTCAGGCATGTCATGCGGTCACAATGACGAGGATGCAGAGGTCGAGGGCGAAGTACTGACTCCGGTCGAGGTTTATCCCGTTCAGATAATGGACCTGGCCCGTCAGCTTGAATATTCAGGGGCACTCGAAGCATCCGAGGACGTCATGGTCAGCGCTGAAACGTCCGGACGTGTCTCGTACATAGCTGTTAACGAGGGAGCGGAAGCGTCAGCCGGTGAGACAGTTGTTAAGCTCGATGATACTTCAGCGCTCCTGGGCTTCCAGGCTGCATCGGCGGCACTCGCCGGCGCACGGGCATCGCTCGCAATCGCAGAAGATCCACTTCGCGAAGGACAGATAGCACAGCTTGAGAGCGGTCTCGATGCCGCGGAGGCACAATTCGCGGTTGCGGAATCGGGATACGGACGTTCGAAGACTCTATTCGAGGCCGGAGCGATCTCGCAGGCGGAACTGGACGCTGCTGAGCTGGGATACGAAGCCGCGCTTGCGGGACGTGACAACGCTCAGCAGGCACTCGATCTCGCGCTCGAGGGCAGCAGGGAGGAGGAGCTTGCAGCTGCCGGGTCGGCGGTTAACGCGTCACGCGCACAGGTTGGGCTTGCCTCCGACATGCTCGCAAAGACTTCGATCACGTCCCCGATAAATGGAATCATCTCAGATATCTTCTTCGATCCGGGAGAGCTGATCGGTCCGGGTGTTCCGGTTTTTCGAGTGATAAATGCTGAATCGCTGTCGCTGCAGATAGGCCTGAGCGACAGGGATGTTCCGAACGTATCCTCCGGGATGGGTGTGGATATCACAGTCGATGCATTCCCCGGATTACTCCTGCACGGTGTTATCACCCGTGTGGGAATCGTTTCTGATCCGATGACCGGGACGTTTCCTGTAGAGATCACAGTTTACAATGATGATGGCGATCTCCGTGCCGGCATGGTGGCTCGCACGGTAATTTTCCTCGAGGAAGTGCTGGATAGTATCGTTGTTCCGTTGTATGCATTGCAGCGATCTGATGGGATAGACATTGTCTACCTGGAGGAGAACGGGATTGCTGTGCGAAGGGAGATCGAGATCGGACTTGTCGTCGAGAATCTTGCATCGGTGACATCGGGACTTGAAATCGGTGACCGACTGATCGTCAGGGGAGCCGATTATATCGAGGATGAAGAAGAGATTAATGTGGTCGGTGAATGGGAGAGTCTTGAGCGTTAATTACACGTCCTGAAGGACTGTTCATTAATGTATTTTTGGTTGATTTTTGTTTTGTGAACTGCATTTTACTTGGTATACTTATACGGCTATGAATGAAGCACCTTTGATTCCCCCGATCAGGATGGCGGAGGTATTTGTCGACGGACATTGCGTCGGACTCCTTTCCGATGTGAAGTTAAGTCGGGAGGACGATGGCGCGTTTAAGCTCGTGGGTGAGTGGTCCGGTTATTCAGATGTTCTCAGGAAGGAATCTCTTTTCACGATCTCGATTCCAAGATATGAATGCCGGTTTCTGGCGGACAAGGTGGACGAGGGTAAGACAATGAAATCCGGACGGGTTACAGTGTCTTTCAACGGCGCCAGTTTCATACCGGACGGACCACGTACATGGTTCGACACGTTTACAGAGGGTTCCTCTGAGTCTTGAACGGTCGTGTCGAATCGAATATCAAGAGGGGGCCACCTGAACCGGGTGGCCTTTTAATTTTAGCTGTATTATTCGTTGCTTCATTCAACCCATCCTGCATCCCTTAACATCAGCTCGTGATCGAATGCTACCCTGGTTTCCGAAAGCTCCTGACGTGTGAACAGCTTTGCCTCACGTGCATCCGACGAACCCTCTAATTCCCCAGACCTGTACTTCGCCCGGAAAGTTACACTGACCGTGTGACGTCTCGGATCTCTCTCAGGATCGGAGTACACCCCGAGAATTCCGTCAAGATCGACATCGATACGACATTCCTCCTTAACCTCACGTATGCATGCGTCCTCTACGGTCTCCCCGGTTACAACGAAACCTCCGGGCAGTGCCCAGCGTCCCTCAAATGGAGGGATGCCGCGTCGAATCAGGACCACCCGATCGTCCGGATATTCGATTATCGCGTCCACTGTTAACGATGGTCCGTACTTACCAGGCATAAATGTCTCCGTCGTTAAGTAGCATTGATTACAAGTTTAACACCGGATATACTGCAATGCCCGTTTTTAAAGGGAATTACGAGCCATGACCGAGTTTCTTAAACCAGTTGATTTCGATCTGCTTCCACGTGCCGTGATGGATTACAGCACGCTCACCGTCATTGGCAGGCTCGCAAGTGAGAAGCTCATCGATGCCAGGCTCAGACGGGTAACCGGAACCCGGGATGGATCGATCATTTTTGCATTCGACCGGTTCAGCGATGACGGTGACAAGGATCATTATTTCGATGCATGGCTGTTTTCTGCCGATCCGAAATTGTTCAGGGTTCATCCCTGGCCGGACGTCATGCCGGGGAAATCGGTTGCTTCACACCTTCTTGAAGTTATCTCTCACCACCTGACCGGTGCGAAGGTTACCGCCGTCGATGTCACGAAGTTCGAGCGGATTCTCAACCTCCATTTTACAAAGAGAGAATACACCGGCGAGGAATCCACTTACACATTCATCGCGGAACTTATGGGGAAACACTCGAACATGATCCTCATTGATTCCGACAGCATTATCCTCGCTTCTCACAAACCGGTACATTCCTACCAGAGCAGGTTCAGGGAAATCAGGGCAGGGAAGGATTACACAAGGCCGCCCAGGCAGGATCGAATCGAACCGAGGGAGTTTATCCCTACTGAATGGTCTGACTTCCTGGGCTCTGCTGAGATGGATATCGACATCGATCAGCACATCGCCGGGACATTCATGGGCATGAGCCGCGTCTGGGCAATGACGATCTGTCTTCTGGCAGGGATCAAACCAGGAACTAAGGTTACAGAACTGCTCCTCGACGATTCAGAGAAGCTGCGTCAGACACTTGCCCTTACTACGGGGATGGTCACCACCGGTGTTCCGCTCTCAGACGAGTCCCCTGACGAATTCGTCCGACGGGTAACCGCTGATTTCCTCGAACGAGCTGATGATATTGCTGTTGAGAAAGCACGGCAGGGGATCTCGAAAATAATTGGCAAGCGGCGTAAGAAACTACGTGCGCTTGAAAAAGGACTCACAAGGGATCTCGACAAGGCTGCGAAAGCTGAAAAGTATAAAAAACGTGCCGATCTGCTACTTGCTAATCAGTACCGCATTACTCCGGGCATGAACGAGCTGGAGATCGATGACTGGGAGACAGGTGAGAAGGTCGTACTCGAGATCGATCCGAGTATTAATCCACCTCTGCAGAGCGAAATGCTCTACGACAGGTACCGCAAGTTAAAACGCACACTGGAAGTAGCAACTGAGCGTCTCGCTGGAGTAGTGGCAGAGGACGAGGAGCTGACACGTCTCGAGGATAAACTTGCCCGGGCTGAACATCTGTCTGAGATCAATGATGTGCGTGAGCTGTGCATCCTTCACGGCTTGATCTCACCGCCTGATGTGAAAGCTAAACGAGGTCCAAAGGCCCACCGGAAACGGCAGGTGCAGAAACAGGCACTGACTGGAGCTATTTCCTCACGGAGGTACAGGTCGAACGATGGCTTCCTGATAATGGCTGGCTTGAACGACCGTGCCAACGACGCCCTGAGGCGGTCGAGCAATCCTGAGGACATCTGGCTTCATACGCGGAACATTCCGGGGAGTCATGTCTATATAATTACGAGAGGTAAAGCGGTCCCGGAGACCACCATCAGGGAAGCCGCGATGGTCGCTGCCTGGCATTCGAAGGCCCGTGACGGGTCACATGTGCCGGTAGACTACACGAAGGCTAAGTACGTGACACCAATCGCCGGTGCACGTGCCGGAAAGGTCACATTCAGGCGGGAGAGGACTATCAGGGTCAACCCGGACGAGAAACGTATCGAGATGATGGGTCTGATGGCCGGCGACGTTGATAAATAGCCTGATATTGGTCAAACAATCCAACAATTCACGAATAATGAGCGCATTTGTCGTGTGACACATGCGTAATGTAAATTTTTACTTACAATTGTGTAACAATGAATCAATAAACAGATGAAAATAGGTTGACTTTATGTTCTTACAAATGTTAATCTCGCGTCAATCAGGGGCACAGCGCTAACTTGAAGTAAATGACGACGCCCCGGCATTTACAGAACTGGCATCCATACCTGCAAGCCCCCAACAAAGAGGAGCGGGTTTGGTGTCTTTATTGAAGTTCCGCGCAGTTCCCGCAGTACCGAAAAGGAGGTCAATCAGTAATGCCTAGCGGCAAAGTAAAATGGTTCAACAAGGACAAGGGCTATGGCTTTATCGAGAGAGAAGGCGAGAGTGATGTATTCGTGCATTACAGCGCCATCGAAGGCGATGGGTTCAAGACTCTTGAAGAAAACGAACGTGTCGAGTTCGACATGATCGAAACCGCCAAGGGTATGCAGGCCGTCCGTGTAAAACGGCTGGCCCCTCCACCCTCCTATTAATAACGACCTCCATGCAGGTTGAAATTGCGCGGGACCCCGAATCCGGGGTCCGTTTTATTTTAGCATTCCAATATTACTGCATCAGTAATATCCTCCCCATCCAACAAACTAACCAACAATCCATCCAACCTCCCAACTATCCAAACTAATCCAATGCCTCCCTCAAGCACTCAACGCCGTTCACTTTCTCTTCGTGCAACTGGTGCTTGAGGGTGCCTCACCTAATGCAGACTTACCCATCCAACTTACAAAACCTCTGCCTATGCCGCCCTTACGCGCACGATGATGTTCAATTACGCTGTAACAGTCGGGCGCTTAAGGGTGTCTCATATTATGCACACTTCTCCATCCAACTTACTAAACCTCTGCCCGCAAGCGCCCCGACCGTATTACAGGCTTCAAACCCATAGTGGCGCGTGCGGGCGGCATAGTTTATTCTGTGTTTTTTATATGGGAGAAAGAGTGTTCATTAGTTGAAACACCCTCAAGCACCAATTGCACAATGAGAAAGTGTTCATCCCTGTGTGCTTGAGGGAGGCATTGGATCAGGTTTGGGTAATTGGCCAGAGGTAATGACCATTAATTGCGAATATTTATAAAAATAAAAAAAAACGGACCCGATTTCGGATCCGTTTTACAATTTTCTTATGAATTTCTCTCTACGATCCCTTGCCGGTTTTTCCCGTGAACGTGAAATCCCGAATCAACACGCCGGGGATATCGTAACTCCCGATAGCGCTCCACCATGCCGCGCACGGATGGCATTCACTCTCGATTGCCTCGATTCTCTTCCAAGCTTCAAGCATGTTGTCGGTGAACCTCAGGTTCCTGATCGCATGCTTGATCTCGCCGTTTTCAACCAGCCACGCGCCGTCACGTGTCATTCCTGTCATGACAGCTTTGCGCGTGTCGAGAAGGCCGTTCACGTAATGGAATCGCGTGACCTGGATGCCCTTGTCGAGCATCTTTACCATCTCGTCAATCGTCTTATCTCCCGATTCCATTCGAATATTCAGCGGGAGCGCATCCGACGGCATACTTCCCGGACCGAAACCATGTCCGGTCGGCTCAACACCGTCTTTTTGAGCAGTAAACCGACTATGAGCGACCGCTTTTGCGACCCCATTTTCAATTAGTGGAAGTTTCTGCCTTGGTACTCCCTCGAAATCGAACGGTACTCCGGCCAGGAGTGAATCGTATGCGTCATCGATCAGCGTGACTTTATCACCAGTGATCTGCTCGTCGAAATGTCCTGCTAGTGCGCTCTGCCCGTCCTGTACGGACTTCGCGCTGAGTGCGATGTAGTTGAACCACTCGATCAACTCGCAGAACGCTGCCGATTCGAGCACCACATCGTATTGCCCGACGTCGATATCGACCGGATCCCTCGCCAGCACTGCCTTACGGCATGCACGGTCGTACGTCTTCCTGAAATCGGCGGTTGAGACATCGCGGCCCGTCAGAGCTGCGTAACCACTCGGTGGATCGTCACCTTCGCCGTCCATTGCAACGAAATTACATCCGTATGACGTCAGTGGCTGATATCCTCTCACGCCTTCGGTGTTCGCAATTGCTAATTCACCAACAGTGGTCTCGACCGCACCTGCAAGAGTCAGGCCGTCTTCTTTTCCTCGTTCAATAGCGTCCTTGGCGATCTTCGCGCGCTCTGTCGGACCCCATCCTGCTGTCGATTCGATGAACGTAGTGGTTGACTTGTAATCCGCTTTCGGAGCGGGTCCGGGAAAGCCTTCGAGCGGTTCAGCGGACTTCATAATCTCGAGTGCGTTCATCAGGCAGTCGAGCAGACCTGTCGATGTGAGCACGTTTGTGTTTGACGTCCCTATCAGGTTACCGCGCGACACCCGCATGGTCACGGTCGTGTCGTCGGTGTGAACGTTCTGGTGGATGTTCGAGTTGGCAAGGCGGGTAAGCCCGTGCGCGGTGTGCATGAATGCTATCTCGCACGCTGCATCGTCGCACTTGCTGATAATGCCATCCGCCAGCTCGTAGAATCTATCCTGTCCTAGCATTCTGGTCATGACGTACCTCCCACCGATACTCCACGGAATCTTGTTGGAGCGGCACCGTGCGCGACATGCGCTGACTGCATCGGCTCGCCCTTGCCGCATGTTGGAATTCCCCAGATATGCCAGTACTTCTCGTTACAGATGGCATCGCAGGAGTTCCAGAATTCGGGTGTGATTCCCGTGTACGCCGGGTTCTTGAACGGACGTCCCAGCTTGCCGTTTTCGATCTCGTACGCAAGCTCGCATCCGAACTTGAAGTTGACCCGGCGGTCGTCGATCGACCACGACTTGTTGGTCATCATGTATATCGCGCCGTTTGAGTCAGCGATCAGATCATCGAGTTCCCACTCGCCGGGGGCGAGGTTCACGTTGATCATCCTGATCAGCGGCGTGTTTTGCCAGCCGTCGGCACGCATCGCGCCGTTTGCCGGATGCCCGGTACTCGCCTGGCATTCCCGGCTTGAGAGGTAACCGACAAACAACCCGTCCTTGATGATCTCGGTCCTCGTCGACTTGACACCCTCATCGTCGTATCCGAACGTGCCCAGCCCGCCGGGTGACGTGCTGTCTGAGTATATGTTCACGATCGGTGAACCGTACTTGAGATTTCCCACAAGCTTCGGCTGCATGAACGACCCGCCTGCAAGGCTGATCTCGGTTCCCATCACACGATCGAGTTCGATCGGGTGACCGCACGACTCGTGAATCTGGAGCGCGAGCTGATCGCCGTAGATGATGATGTCCTTCTTCCCGACCGGGCATTCATCGGCTGTCAGGAGCATCACGGCTTCGTCGCGAATGCGCTCTGCGTTGTCGAGAAGTTTCATCTCCTCGACCTGCTCCCATCCGCGCTTCGCCCAGTCACCGCGAAAACTGTTCGGGTACGTCCGCCGCTGTACCTCATCACCCTCGCTCGCGGTCACTTCGTAACCCGCACCTGTCTCGACAAGGTGCTGCCTGATATCTGCGCCCTCGGTCGAGACGAATCGCTTGTCGATGTGAATCGCTCCGCACGATGACTCAGATGATATGATTTTTTCGTGACCGTGAAGTATGTCCGAAATTTTGGTCAGAAGCTGAATCTTGTCCTTGAGAGGGACCGTGAACGGGTCCTTCTCGATCGGTGTTTCGTACGTGTCCTGGTAGATTTCGATGTCGCCCAGTTTCACGTCTTCGCGTTTCGTTGTCGCGCTTGCTTTTGCGATTTCGAACGCCGTCTCCGCCGCCGCGATAATGTCGGCTTCCTCGCCTGACGCGACGCCGGCGAATCCCCAGGCACCGTCGGCTATGACCCGTACGCCCGCGCCAGCATCCACTGAGCGCTGCACGGATTCGAGTTTGCCGTTGCGAAGGACGACCACTTCACGTTTCGTGTCGACCCATCGAGCATCGGCATAATCGCAGCCAAGTTGTTTAAGGCGGTCAATAGCCGCCGGTAGGAATTCCATACACTTCTCCTTCCCCCGGAGGTTCCCGGGGCAGGTGAAATTCAAATTTTACTAATGAGAATGTCCAATCCGGGATGATACAGGAAAAAGCGTGGTAAGTGTAAATCAAAATAGTTGCCGTTGTCAACCATTTCATGATTTTTATGCAGGATTTTTATCCGAGTGTAATCGAGTGCCCAGCGTTGATTGGTTAATGTGTAGTTGATATTATTATCCAGATGGTATCTGTATCTGGAGGATTCTATGTGCGGCTGGTCAAAGTGGTTTTTTTCATTCATCCGATTCTGGATGGTTAGCCTGGTTTGCCTGAGCCTGTTTATCGGTTGCGGTCGTAATGGAAATCCAACCACCCCGGGTCTTGATGGTGCAGGTATTGAAACAGACTCCGCTGATAACCTCACAACGACAGGATTTGCGGTTGATGGAGAGAATCCACTGCATGTCAACGATCTCGGTAACGGACCGGAATATGTCGAGACCGAGGTAATGGTCGTGCTTTATCAACCATTGTCCGGCAGTGATATTGAATTAAGCCTGAACAGCTACTCACTTCGACTTAAGAAGGAGATCCCGTGCCGATGGGGAACCGTTTACGAACTGGTAATTACCAATGGGACACCTGTCGAGGAGATGGTTGAGCGTCTCAAGGCCGATCCACTGGTGAGAATCGCTGAGCCTAATTACATCTATCATTTCACTGAAGCACCCCATTTTCCTGATGACCCACTGTGGGAGAGCGATGATCCGGGATTCGATCCACGGGACAGCATTTACGAACAATATGGTCCTGCGAAGATCGGGGCTGATATAGTCTGGAACGAGTTTAAGGGACCGGACGATATGGTAGTTGCGGTGATCGATAGCGGCATCAGATTCGATCACGAGGACCTTCACGATATCATCTGGATCAACGAGGATGAGATTCCGGATAATGAGATCGATGATGATGAAAACGGGTATATCGATGACTGGTGGGGTTGGGACTGTTCGAGTGATGACAACGAACCCTGGGATCCGGGCGACGACCATGGAACACGCTGTTCCGGAACACTTGCTGCAATACAGGACAACAACTTAGGCTGCACAGGTGTCGCCCCGGGTGTTCAGGTTATGGCACTGAGGATC
The DNA here is from genome assembly GCA_030614715.1 of Planctomycetota bacterium. Lineage (GTDB taxonomy): Bacteria > JAJVIF01 > JAJVIF01 > JAPKYR01 > JAPKYR01 > JAUWTM01. The sequence goes on along the minus strand of JAUWTM010000044.1, from coordinate 10,275 downwards.
ACTTATGAAGATGACATCTACGAATCCGCAGTCCTTGAGGCACTGGAATACGCGAGGGTAAACGGTGCGGACATTTGCAGTATGTCCTTTAGCGGACCCGATTTCAGCGAGATCATTGACACTCAGTGTTCAGATATGTGGGATAACGGCAACGGCATTTTCCTGTTTGCCTGTTCCGGCAATCATGGAACCAGCCAGGTGGTGTATCCCGCTGCAAACGATGATGTAACCTGTGTCGGCGGAACTACCCCGTTCACAAGATACGGGGTTCCAATTGATGAGAAGAGAATCACTAAAAATGAGGATAGCTGGTGGTGGGGATCGGCCTATGGCGACTGGCTCACGGTTATGGGATATGGGGCAAACTGCGTCACGACCAGCGGATCAGCGAGTGATGCGTACCATGACGGTGTCAACCTGGGATTAGTCCACGGTACATCATTTGCCTGTCCGGCGGGTGCCGGTGTTACGGCACTCATTCGATCCCGCTTCCCGAATGAAACTTCCCAGTGGTGCCTGGACAGGCTGATTGACACATCGGACGATCTTGATGTACCCGGATTCGATAACCAGACGGGATACGGCCGTATCAATGCCTTGAGAGCGGTATACGGTTCCGATCGATTCGCCGACCAGGAGGATGCCTACGGGTTCGTGCCTTTAATACTACCTGAAGTGCAGGTGTTTGACTCGATACACATGGTGGATAACAATCCACACACCGACGGAGAGGACAAGTATCGATTCACCACGGTCGTGTCCGGCGTTCTCCAGATTGAATGTGACATTCACACCTGGGGTGAGAACCTGGATATCGCGCTCTACTCCGACCAGGAGATGATACAGCAGGTTGCCGGATCGATCGGCCCCAATCATTTTGATTCAAGCAGGGAATCTATTTCACTGTTTGTATCTCCCGGAGAAGAATACTTCCTTAAAGTATTTGCATTGGAAGTGGGCAATTCCACAACCTATGGTCTCAGGATATTCAACGGTACAAATAACCTTTCCATCACAGGTGAAAGCCTCGCACCGGAAATGATCCACCACGAGGGTGAGGATGTGCCTTTTCTCAAGCTCACGCTGGAGACCGCGTATCAGGTCACACTGGACGAGTTGATTGTCTCAATGCATGGCACGCTCCCGCATGATAACTGGGCGATGACCCGCATCTTCAGGGATACCAACTGGGACGGGATTCTCGACGGCAACGACCATCTGGTTCTTGAAAAATCACCCCTGGGCCTGAACAGAGTCATCATGGACAGTCTGGGACTCACCTTTTCATACGATCAACCGCTTGTCTTGTTTATAACAGCAGACATTTCCGAGACACTCGATGATGCGCTTGTGAGTCTCGGACTCGAGAGCTACAAGGATGTCACAACTGAAGAGAACATAGAGGCCCCTTACACTGATTTCCCGATTGTGAGCGAATCTCTGCTTGTTGGAACAGACAATGAACCGCCGGAGTGGGTGACCACTGTCGGCATCCAGTCACTCGAGCCGTTCTACATGTTTGCGAAAATCGGCTGGAACGAGGCTATCGATCCTGTCACTCCGCCGGTCAAGTACAACGTTTACTACACTGATACACTCCCATTTGAGATCGGTAACGCAGTCAAGGTGCCGGACGTCCCGATTGAAAGCGGCACTGACACTGATTATGAAACTACTGTCTGGGGTCTGCAGAATGATGGGACAGAACTGCATTTTGTGTTGCGTGCCGAGGATCAGGTCGGGAACGAGGACGGGAATCTTGAAATACTCAGTTGTACGCCCTTGACCGGCGGTGATCCAACCAATCCGGTTATACTGGCTACTTATCCTCCCGGGAACACTCGAGACCTTGCGTTTGAGGGGAACATACTGGTGGTAGCGGGAGAATCGTCCGGCATGTATGTGTTCGATCGATCCGATCCGGTACTCCTTGACCAGATTGCAGTCTGGGATGGGTATGTCATTAGTTTGGCATACGATGGATCAAATGCATATGTTCAGACCTGGTATAGTGGTAAAGGTTATTTTCAGGCGATTGACATGACAGATCCATCTAATCCGGTAACTGCTGATTCTTTTGAGTTTGTTCCTTATCCTTATATTACTGATGGCGAGTGGATTTACGCGTCAGGCTACACGAACTATACGTGGTATGACGCGTTGGTGAGTGTGAATGTGTCAGATCCATACATTCTCAGTCTCGAACCACTGCTCTACCTCCCAGGCATATTCCCATCACCCGCGACCAGGTCAGACCTCGCTATTTATAACGATTACATATATTTATCCTTCGGATCCGAGGGTATGCTCGTGCTGGATTGTTCGGACCCAGGGAGTCCGACATTGATCAACTCGTTTGGCATTGAAGATCCAACAGGTGTTTTAGTCGAGGGAGACACCCTGTACATTGTGGGATACGAAGGTGAACTGGTCATGTACGATATCGGATCGAATCCGACCGATCCACCGCTTCTCGGTTCCTCAAGCGACGGACCGGGGACTGATCTGGATTATAAATATGGCCACGTGGTTCTACTCGACCATTTTGCCTATATCAGTCGATGGGATTACGGGATCGTAGTTTTCGATGTAAGCAATCCCGCCAGTATAGAATATGTCGGGGACGTGGCTTTAACCGGGATCAAAGGTCTGGCCACTGACGGTACGGTTATCTATGCAGCGTCAATGTACAGCGGTCTGATTGTTCTGATCTAGCGCGAAACATCTGTGGTATTAATAATAAGAACCCCACTCGCTGACGGGGTTCGGAACGCTTTGCCCGCCACCAACCTTACGGTTGGTGCACTGTAAGAAGTAAATCCTTTATCTTCAAAAAATCATCCCCGTATAACACATACTTCGCGCTGTCGATTACCTCCTGCATGTTCGGATCGACACCGATCCCGAAAGCGCACTTTCTGAATCCCGACACATCACCCCAGCCGTCCCCGATAAAAACGCGCTCCTCTATCGGTATGCTTTCCTCCTCCGAGATCCTCTCGACCCACGATCCCTTGTCCATGCCGGGCACGTTGTCAGTGACGTGCATCTCGATCTCACCCGTGCAGATGCCGTCCTCGTCAAACACGATATCGTTCGCGTGGTAATGATCCCAGTCAATCCCCTCGCGCTCCCACCATGTCTGACGCCAAAGCGATATTCCACTCGACAGCACGACCAGCTTCAATCCCGCTGCTTTCAGATCGCGTATTAATGCCGGGGCACCCGGGCGGATTTTAACCGTCCTCAGCCGCTCCATGAATTTCTCCTTGTGGAAGCCCTTCCAGAGTCGTGTACTGATCCGCGAGAACTCATCGTACGGCGTGCGTGCTTCCAGATGGTGTTCCATTATCGGCCTGCCCTCTTCCCACGTGCCGAGATGCTTGTGGAAATACTCCCACGTCGATCGGTCGGTGTTAAGCGTACCGTCGTTGTCGAAAAAAATCAGCTTGTAAGGTGATTTCAGGTTTGTCACGATGTTGAATCGTACTTGAGGGATGGGGCTGGGGTCAAATCTGTTACAGATATATTGCCTGACTCTATTATATTGGATCCACATCCGTAGCACAGCACGGCAGTGCGTCCTACCTCCAATCAATGCAATCCGGTAACACAGCACGGAGCGCGGACACCCCTGTCCGCCTTCATGGATAATTTCCTGAATTTATCAATCAGGCGGCCAAGGGTGGCCGCGCTCCTGTTTCATGCCCGGCATCACACGGTCATTTAAACGTATAAGCGTAAACGGCAGGCTTGACGCACTGCCGTGCTGTGCTACGGGGTTGGGATATATGGTAGACACGACGCATTGCCATGCGCCGCTGCTAAAAGAACCGACGGGTCGACCCTCCATCGACCCGTCTCGGGGTATTTATTCGCCCCTAGCCGCCTACCACAATCTCCTCGAGAACATCCCTGTTAGATTTCTCTGAAGTTAGCGGTCGCGGTACCACCACTGTCCGTATCGCATTGATCCCACGCCCAAATTTTACTTCTACTTCTGATATTACCGAGTGCCCGTCCGAGCACCTACCCCAAGTCACCTAAATTATAGGTCGGATACTATGATATATCAAGTATGGATTAAAAATTCGGGTTAATTTTCTGACATACAGGAGTATCGGATGCGATGGCTCAGGGGAGTCAAATCATGGGCGTACGGCTTGCGGAAAAATCGCATATTCCTTGCATTCCGCCTGAAATCCTACTTTGCGACAAGTGGACCGGCATGAGAATAGCGTGTAATTTCCCCGCGTTCACCGAATATGATCACCTGGCAGTTAATTACACAGTCCTCCTGAACGACCTTCACATAATAAATATTTCCCGGCGACGTTTCCGGGTCGAATTCGGCTGAATCGAGCGATATCATCGGCTCGTTCGTGTACGGATTGATGGGCATTTCCATCCGTTTCCATCTGAGCAGAATATCCCATGAATCCGGATAGCAGAAAGCCTCAGTCTTGTATTCTTCAAGGTACCTGCAGTATGAACCGATACGCTCGACTGTGAGCTGTTCCAACTCAGTCCGTTTCTTCCTGCAGCCTGTGACTGTCAGCACCAGGGTGGAAATGACCAGGAAGATCAGGATCAATCGATAGCTGGCGTATTCAAGTCTTGGTGGCATAACTTCCTCCCATCAGATGTATGCGAAAATAATGACGGTCAGAAACAGCAATAGTTGCGCTTAAGAGTAAAAGGGGACGTTTGATTCAGGCGGCCTCGGGAGGTCCGGCGGGGGGTTGGAGGATGCGGTTTGCGAGTGAAATAATCGCTCTTGACGGCATGCTTCCCGGGTATTTTTCCACGAACGGACGACGTTCACGGGCTGCCTGCTCCACTATCGGGTCGGACGGGACCCAGCCGATAAATTCCGGCTCGGTTGAAAGGAATTTGTTGACCGCGCTGGCAAGACGGTTCGCCGTGTGACGTGCTGCGAAGTCATTATGAGCCCGGTTGACCACAAGTCTCACCGGGAGGTCCCGCCTGTTCTCAAGAATGACCTTTATCAGGCGATATGCGTTGAGGGTCGATGCGCTTTCGGGAGCTGCGACTATGACCACTTCATCCGCGAGACTCGCTACGTGTTGCACACCCTCATCGATACCCGCTCCACCGTCCATGAGTATGAAATCAACATCAGCGTCCAGGACCTGCAGGACGTGCTCGAGACGTCCGGTGTCGACGGCCTCCTGTGGAAGTATCATCCCCGCACCCGGAAGCAGCCACAGTCCGGACGGCATGACGACTACCGCGTTCCGGGGATCTCCGTTTTTCGTCAGGACCCGGTCGAGTGTTGTCCGGGGCTGGATACCGAGAAGCACGTCGGCGTTTGCGAGCCCGAGGTCGCAGTCGACCAGGATGGTTTTGTGGCCCAGTCGCGCCATCGCCAGCGAAATATTTACGGCAAGGCTGGTTTTACCGACCCCGCCCTTGCCGCTAAGAAACGCGATCCGTCGCGCCTGGTGCGGCATCGGGCCCGTGTAGGTCCGGCCGACTAAATGCCTTAATTTTTCTGCCTGGTCGGGCATAAAGTTTCCACCAGTGATTCAGTCGGTGGTGCTTTGAGCGTCCATTTCAGGTTTGCCGGTAATTTCCTCTTCCTCGAAATATGCCGACATGGCTCCGGGCCTGCCTTCCATCGCTTCCGGGTGCTCCTTGAAATACCGGAAGTCCCGTAGTGACACCAGCACCTGCGCCCGTGACTGCTTGTTAACAGGTTCGTATTCCCATGCTCTCAGGGAGCTTGTCCACTTGTCCGGATCGTACGTGATCGACATGGTGTTACTCCACCTTCCGCCTCATGAGCGCGGCCATCGCGACAGTGGTCATCGTGATAGTGTCCTCGCGACCGCCGGACACCTTCCGTCCGCGCATCATGCTCGGTACGAGATGCACCAGTTCCCAGCCGTCGTTGCAGAGCTTCGTCACTTCGTCCGTGAACTCCTGGAATCTTGGTCCTGAACCCGGATGCCCGTAATCCATGGGCTCCAGCATTTTATATTCCCATGTCATTTAAGTTTCACCTTCGGTTATTCCATGCTCCGACGTATCACAAGGTTGATAATGTCGGATTCCTCTGCAAGGACAATGTCGTCCGGTACGCTCTGGCCGTTTGTCAGGTAGCTTGCCGGGAGTCCCTCGTCGTACATCAGGCTGAGGACCGGTCCCAGCGTGCATGTTTCATCTATCTTCGTAAAAATAAACCTTGAATAGTTGGACGGTTTGAACCGCTCACAGACCATCTGCATGTCTTTCGGGCGGGTTGTGGCGCTCACTACAAGGTGGCAGTCGACATCATCGTGTGCGGCCACCAGTTCCCTGAGTTCATCGATTCTCTCATCGTTGTTCGGACTCCGACCGGCCGTGTCTATGAACACCCGGTCCATCTCGCTGAAATCATTGAGCGCTTCCCGGAGTTCCGCGGGACTGAAAACCACTTTTATCGGGATATCCAGTATCCCGGCGAACGTTTTAAGCTGATCTATCGCCGCTATCCTGTACGTATCTGCGGAGATCAACCCGACGTTCTGCTTATCGAGCAGGTTGGCGGTCGCTGCAAGCTTGGCGAGTGTGGTGGTCTTTCCAACCCCGGTGGGACCGGCAAGTGCGAGAATTTTCGGGTTCTGGATGCCCTTCAGGCTGCCGCGGGCTTCAATAGTCGATGTGACTGTCCTCTGGAATGCTGTCAGGGACGCTTCGAAATCCTGAAGTGTTTCAGGATCGGATGCCACCAGCGTTTCCTCCAGCATTCGATCCGCCGCGGACTCGCTGACCTCGTTTGCCACCAGCTTTTCCCTCACGTGCTGGAGCCACCTTGGGAACCTTGCGGCTTTTTCTTCCCGGAGGACGTCCTGTTTTGTTCCGACGCTATCCTGAATCGATTTTTTTATGTCCGCGATCTCCTGCGCGAGTCGCGAGATGTCCGATTCGAGTTTCGTCGACGATCCCACCTGTGTTGCGGTCGGTGACGGGCTGATGACCGGTGATCCGCCAGGGGGATTGTAAATTACAGGCGGCTGTGACACCTGCTGCTGTCCGGTCAGGTTGTTACCGTTGGCAATTCCGTTTGCAGCGTTGGATATTATCCGTTCAAGTAGTTCACGATTTCTTATTGGTGGATTTTCAGCAAGATCGCGTGCATCCGCGTTGAGATCGCGCTCGATTCCCGCGTATACCTCCACCATTCCCTTTCCGCCCATGCCGAGAAGTCCGCCCTTCTTGTAACGGCGGGTCTTCACAACGGCGTTTTCACCGAGGTCACGCTTAATTTGTCTAATGATACGGGGAAGGTCCTTTTCTTCACCCTCGTACCGTTTGATCCGCATTACCATCGGCGATCAACTCCAGGACACCGACGCTTTCAATCTTCGCGTCGGGTACGATCTCGGCATAGCTGACTACTGTTAAGTCCTTTACAGATTCACCGAACAATCTTGCTATTGGTAGCCGTACCTTCGGTCCGACAAGGAGTACCGGACGCAGGCCCCGAGCCTTGATCTGGTTGGCCTGCTTGACAAGTGCCTCCATCAATTTCGTGTAAACATCAGGTGCCAATACTGGATACTGCCCGGCGGCAGTCTGACGTAAGCTGGATTCTATCAGACTTTCAATGCCCGGCGCCAGTGTTATCACCTTAACTTCACCGGTTGGAGTCTGAATTCTGGATGTTATGGCCCTTGAAAGGGCCGCACGGACATACTCAGTGAGCAGGTCGGGGTCCTTCGAGACGCTGGCATAATCCGCGACCGTCTCAAAAATCATTGCCAGATCGCGTATGGATATTCGCTCCGCCAGCAGGTTCCTGCAGATCTTCAGGAACTCACCAAGCGCAAGATTATCCGGGATCAGCTCCTCAACGACAACCGGATGGTCCTCTTTCAGCCGATCGATCAGTGCCTGCAGGTTCTGACGGTCGAGGAATTCATCCGCGTGGGCACGGATTATCTCGGTCAGGTGGGTCGCGAGCACACTGACCGGATCGACAATCGTGTAGCCAAGGGCTTCGGCGCGCGGACGGTCTTCCTCGGTGATCCAGTACGCAGGATACCCGTACGCGGGTTCCTTCGTCTCGATCCCCATCAACTCTTCCTCGGCTGAACCCGGATTTATCGCAAGCAGACGGTCGGTCATTATTTCGTTACTGGCAACCTTGTTCCCGCGAATCTTGACCACGTACTCACTCGGTTTGAGCTGGATGTTGTCACGTATTCGGATCGGGGGGATAACGATTCCCAGCTCGTTTGCTATCTGTTTCCTGATTATTGTTATCCGGTCGAGAAGGTCGCCTTCCACGGACGTATCTACCAGCGGGACGAGCGAGAACCCGATCTCGATCTGCATCGGATCGACTCCCATCGTCTTGAGTACTTCCTCGGGTGTTTCCTTCGATGGCACTGCGTCGGTCCTGGCGCGTTTCGCATCCTCGTCAGCTATAGCGGTTTCTTTCGACTTTAAGATCATGGTTCCTGTGAAGAATAAACCGGCCGCCAGCGGCATGAGAAGGAGCTTCGGCATCCCGGGAATGAGGGCGAAAAGGAATATTGCAGCTGATGCAAGCTGGATGGCTCTCGGCTTGTTTCCTATCTGTTCGATAAGGTTGACGCTGACGTTTTTATCGCTCGCCGCGTTGGTGACCATGATACCGGTCGCGACACTCATCAGCAGGGCGGGAAGCTGGCTCTGAAGGCCGTCACCGATTGTCAGCGTGGTGTACGTCTGCACCGCTTCACGGGCGTCCATGCCCATCATCGCCATACCGACGATAAATCCTGCGCCGATGTTGATAAGGGTGATGACAATTCCGACGATCGCGTAACCCTTGACGAATCGCGATGCGCCGTCCATCGCGCCGTAGTAGTCCGCTTCCTGTTCGAGATTCCGGCGTCTCGTCCGGGCTTCCTCTTCGGAAATAAGTCCGTTGGTCAGGTCGGCATCGATCGACATCTGCTTCCCGGGCATCGCATCGAGGGTGAACCGTGCCGCGACCTCGCCGATACGCTGCGTGCCGTTGGCGATTACGATAAAGTTGACCGCAACTAATATGATGAAAATTACCGCACCGACCACATAGTTCCCCATCGTGACCCAGGTGCCGAACGTATCGATGATGTTTCCACCGTCTGCGATTGACAGGATCGATCGCGTTGTCGATACGTTGAGCGCGAGAAAGAAGACAGTCATCAGCAGGATCCACGTCGGGAAGACCGAGAACTCCAGCGGATCGTTGATCGAGATCGCGATCAGGATCGTGATAAACGACCCGACCAATGCTATTGAGATGAAGAAGTCGAGAAGTATCGGTGGGAACGGTATAACTAACATTATCACCGATAGCAGGGTCATTATCGGGAAGAAAATGTCAGTGTGCTTGAAAATTTTAATTAGTAACGGATTTTTAGCGAGAGCTTCCATATATACGCGACCTGCCCGTCGGGGTATACCCCGGACGGGACTGAATCAGATCCAGTCAATATATAATCCATTTAATAAGAGTAAATGTTACCTGCCAGCGCTCGCGTATAGCGTTTGGGAAGGCCTGGGTGGAATCGATCAACTGTGATTGTATCTAAACGGAGGGGTAACGTCCACGTCACCCGGTGTGAGCACGTCCCGTCCTCAGGAGTTGCTCGCGCATAGCACCGTAGCCCGGCGATTCATTCGCCGGGATTCATCACGATAAGGAGAATCATCCGGGGGATTGTACATAATCAGAAACAGTCGCAAGTGCCCCGACCGTCCACGCGGGATTCAATTTAATCATGGCACTTGCGGGCGGCATATATTTTTCGATTTGTGTGTAGTAAGAGCATTAGCATCGTAGCCCGGTGATTCATTCGCCGGGATTCATCACGATAAGGAGGATCATCCGGGGGATTGTACATAATCAGAAACACCCGCAAGTGCCCCGACCGTCCATGCGGGATTCAAATTTATCATGGCACGTCCGGGCGGCATTGCTTTTTCAATTTGTATGGATCCGGAGATACAGCCACCAACCTTACGGTTGGTGCACAGTAGTGTGATTAATCCGGGAAGTGGAATCCCGGCATATCGCAAGCAATCTGAACCCATCCTCATCATCGAGATTGATATCAACCTTAAATCCTGCATCAATCAGATCCCGTTTCAAAACCTCCATATCCGGCATGACATCTTTCGCGACAGGTCCATCGATTCCGGCATGGAACCTGTTAATATCTTCAATCGATGCCCTGTTCAATATCGCTAATTTGCCCCCGACCTTCAGAACTCGACTGAATTCACCCAGCGTTG